>CABQCA010000156.1 GCA_902462525.1 uncultured Porphyromonadaceae bacterium
ACCCTGTGCGCGACGATGTTCCCGATGCCGTCAGCGAGGTGATGAATGCCGGAATAAAGGTGAAGATAGTAACCGGCGACACTCCTGCCACAGCCCGGGAGATCGGTCGGCGCATAGGTCTGTGGAACGACACCGACGATACCGACCGCAATATTGTCACGGGTCCCGAAGTCGCGGTACTCTCCGACGATGAGCTGCGCCGCCGCGTGGAGGACTTCAAAATCATAGCCCGCGCCAGGCCTATGGACAAAAAGCGCCTCGTCGAGGCGCTGCAGGCCCGGGGCGAGGTGGTGGCCGTCACCGGCGACGGCACTAACGACGCACCGGCGCTCAAAACCGCGCATGTGGGCCTCTCGATGGGCGACGGTACGTCGGTGGCCAAGGAAGCCTCCGACATCACCATTATCGACAATTCCTTCGCCTCGATCGGCCGCGCCGTCATGTGGGGCCGGTCGCTCTATCAGAACATACAGCGCTTCCTCCTTTTCCAGCTTACGGTCAACGTCGCTGCCTGCTTCCTTGTGCTGATAGGCTCCTTCATCGGTGCCGAATCGCCCCTCACTGTCACACAGATGCTGTGGGTCAACCTCATAATGGACACCTTCGGCGCCATGGCTCTGGCATCGCTGCCGCCGTCGCCACGTGTGATGCTCGATCCTCCCCGCAGCCGCTCAGCCTCCATCATCACGCGTCCGATGATTTCCGAAATTCTCGGTGTCGGAATCCTGTTCTTCGCCATCACTCTGGGCTTCTACTGCATTTTCAACGCTACCGATGTTACGTCCATTCCGCAGATGTTCCGAGCTTTGCCGAAGACCGCACCGGGCATGACACCCTATGAGATGACGCTTCTCTTTTCCATTTTCGTATGGACGCACTTCTTCTATATGTTCGACACCCGCTGCTTCGAAACCGGCGCCAGCGCTTTCCGTCTGCCCTACAGCAGCGGTTTCGGAAACATCGTGCTCATCATCGTGGCTGGCCAGATTTTCATCACTGAAATAGCCTACAGCTTCTTTAACGTCGCTCCGATGTTCCACACCTCCGACTGGCACTTCAACCCCTCGGGTGCCCTCGACTTCGCCATCATCGTGGCCGCCTCCTCCCTTGTAGTCTGGCTTCGCGAACTCTACCGCCTCCTCCGCCGTTAATAACCAGCGCCGGCGGAGCCGTCCTGTCAACTTTTTTTGTTATATTTGCGGTCCGATTAATTGTTTGGCTTATGAACAAGAAAGACATTCCGGTACTGCTGCTCACCGGATACCTCGGAAGCGGCAAAACTACTCTGCTCAACCATATCCTCGCCAACGAACAGGGCATTCGCTTCGCTGTAATAGTGAACGATATAGGCGAAGTCAACATCGACGCCTCTCTCATTCAGAAAGGCGGAATCGTAGGAGGCAAGGACAGCGGCGACCTTGTGGCTCTCCAGAACGGATGCATCTGCTGCACTCTGAAAATGGACCTCGTGCAGCAGCTCGCCGACATCGTAGCCACCGGCAAATTCGATTATATCGTCGTGGAAGCCAGCGGCATCTGCGAACCCGAGCCCATTGCACGCACCATCGACTCCATTAAGAACATGGGAGCCAAATACCACCGTGCCGGGCTGCCGCGCCTCGATTGCATCTGCACCGTGGTCGATGCTCTCCGCATGGCCACAGAGTTCGAGTGCGGCGACTCACTCAAGCGCGAAAACCTCGGCGAAGACGACATCGAGAATCTGGTGATTCAGCAGATCGAGTTCTGCAACATTATTCTCCTCAACAAAATCTCGGAAGTAACCCCCGAAGAAGCCGAGCACGTGCGCGCCATCATACGGGCCATTCAGCCCAAGGCCCGTATCATCGAGTGCGACTACGCCGACGTGCCTATCTATGAGCTGATTCACACCAATCTTTTCGACTACGACACCACAGCCACATCGGCCACATGGGTGCGCGAACTCGAGAATATTCACGATGATGACGATGATGATGACCATGACGAACATCATCACCACCATCACGATCACGACGATGACCACGGCCATGAGCACCACCACCATCACCACGACCACGATCACGAAGAGGGTGAGGCCGAGGAATACGGCATCGGTACTTTCGTCTACTATCGCCGGCAGCCTCTCGATATCAACAAGTTCGACTTCTTTATCCACTCCAAGTGGCCAAAATCGGTTATCCGGGCCAAAGGTATAATCTACTTCAAGCACAACCGCGACATGTCGTACCTCTTCGAGCAGGCAGGCGTGCAGAAATCGCTCACCGAAGCCGGCATGTGGTTCGCCACCGCCCCCAAGGACGAACTCGAAGCAATGGCCGAACAGGACCCGGGCATTCTCGCCGACTGGGACCCTGTCTACGGCGACCGCATGATAAAACTCGTCTTCATAGGCCGCAAGATGGACCGCCCCGCCATCGAAGCCGCCCTCGACGCCTGCCTCAGCAAATAATTCCTCCCCCCCAAAAAAACACACAACGCCCCGCGAATCACCTCCGCAGGGCGTTTTTTACTGTCTCCGGTTTCAGGCGTTGAGGCTTTGATCGAAATCGGCGAGGATTTTGTTGAGTTCTTCTTCGGTGCGGGTGAGGCGTGCGCGACATTCGGCGAGCAGTGTGGCGGCGCGGCGGGTGCGTTCGGCCAGAGTGTCGATGTCGCTGTTGTCGGCACGCAGCTGAGCAAGTATTTTTTCGAGTTCGGCAAGGGCCTGCGAATAGTTCAGATTGGTGTCTTCCATCTTTTAAAGTGAAGGGGTGAAGAGTGAATGGGAAATAAAAGGGTTTATAAAGTATAGAAAGTGTAAAAAGTTAAGATAATGGTTTTTAGCGACGAGGGACGAGGGCCCGTCCGCTCGTCCGCTCGTCCGCCTGTCAGCTTGTCCGCTTAATCTCCTAACCTCCCAATCACCGACTTTGTGGTTCGGCCGCCGGCATAGGTGGTGGTGAGCTCAGTTCCGGGTGCGAGGACATCGTCGGGGCGCACGGCGTGGCCGTCGACACGCGTTATGGTGTATCCGCGGCGCAGTGTGGCTTCCGGCGAGAGGGTGTCGAGCAGAACGGCGGCGGAGCGCAGGCGGTCGGCCTGGCGCGCCAGGGTGTTGTGAACGGCCGCGGCTACGGCTGCAGGTATCTCGGGGCCGAGGCGCTGGCGGTTGCGGTCGATGATGTTGCGCGCGAGGGCTGGTATGGAGCCTTGATAATAGGCGAGCTGCTGGCGCTGGCCGGACACGCGGTCGCGCACAAGGGTGAGAATTGCCTCGCCGGTGCTGCGCAGACGTTCGTAGGCTGCCGACGCCATGCCTATAAGCACTTCGGCTGCAGCCGTAGGCGTCTTCACGCGAGTGTTGGCCACATAGTCGAGCACTGTCACGTCGCGTTCGTGACCTATGCCCACTATGACCGGAAGCGGGAATTGGGCCACGTTCGCCGCAAGGGTATAGTCGTCGAACGACGCCAGATCGCTCACGGCACCGCCGCCGCGGATTATAACCACGCAGTCGAACTCGGCCTCGCGTTCCGCTATGGCTTCAAGGGCCGCCACAACGCTGGGCACTGTGCGCTCGCCCTGCAGGGTGGCTTCAAAGAGTTTTGTGGAAAAACGCAGCCGCAGCGGATTGCCGTGCAGATGCTTCATGAAGTCGCCGTAGCCGGCTGCCCCGCGGGCCGACACTATCGCCACTCGTACCGGCAGAGGCGTCCACGGAAGGCTGCGGTTCATGTCGGCGACGCCTTCTTCCTTGAGTCTACGGTAGATTTCCATGCGGCGGCGTTCGAGATCTCCGACAGTAAAGGTTGGATTTATATCGTTTATCACCAGCGACATACCGTAGATGGCATGATAGTTGGCGTTGACCTTCACCATTATTTTCATGTCGGAGCGCAGCCGCGTGCCTGTGGCGGCGAAGAACAGAGCGCCGAGGCGCTGCGCTGTCGAAGCCCACATCACGGCGCGGCATTTAGCCACGGGAGCTCCCGTGCGTTCGTCCTTCTGTATCAGCTCCATGTAGCAGTGACCGCCGCTGCTGCGGACGTCAGAGGTCTCGGCGGTTATCCACACGCCCTGCAGACCGGGCGCCACGGCGATTGCCGATGTCAGCCGCCGGTTGAGCTCGAGCAAGCTGATTGCCTGTAATTCCATCATTTATTTTCTATAAAGCGGCCTTTCGACAGGCGCATCGTGATGTTCGGCCTGAGTTTTTTGAGGCTTTCGGGGCGGTCGGCGTCGGTGTAGTATGCCGCGGTGGTATCGGTGAAGCGGAACAGTCCGCTTTCGGGCTCGTACTCGGCGCGGACGAAGAAAATGCCGTCGCTATCGCCGGTTTTCATATTTTTGCGCATGTCGGCCGGGGCGAATTCACGGACGCCCGGAAGTGCCGGCGCCGGCAGCTCGCGCCAGTCGGAGGCGCGATAGAGGCGTATGCCGCTGTCGGCCATCGGCGTGCGGATAGTCTCGATGACGGCCACAACGGTGTCGCGTCCGGCAGGTACTACGGCGAGCTGGAGGGTGGCGTCGCGGCTCAGTTCCACCGTCAGGGCATTGTCGCTCAGCGCTGTGATGCGCGAACGGCCGCCGAGACTGTTGTCGGAGGCCGTGGGCAGTCCGCTGTTGTAGTAGTCGAGCATGTCGAGCCGTGTGTTGGCTTTCAGCAGGGGTACGGCCTCGGCAGGGGCGGCGGCGAAGAAGTCGGCGGCAGTGCGTGCCGCTCCGGTCCACACCGTTGCCATGGCTGTTATCAGCAATGCTATGGCTTGTTTCACTGCTTGCGGTATTTGTTTTTCGATTTTGCTTTGGTCTTTCGTTCGGATGTGCGGGCATAGTCGCGTTCGGGGTCGGCGATTTCGCTGTACACAGGTTTCCCGAAGAAATCGAGGCCCTTGAGGGCTGCCACCACGCGCCCGGCGTCGGCTTTTCTGACATCGAAGAGCGAATAGGAGGGCAGTAGGTCGATGCGGCCCACGTCGACGCGTTTGCCGCCCACGTTTTTGTTGAGCATGTCGATGAGATTTCCGGCAAAGAAACCGTCGCCCTTGCCCAGATTCACATATATGCGCTCCATGCCGCGTTCGGCGGTCCGACGGTCTTTCTCGCGGTCGCTGGGCGGCTCCTTGCGGCCCTTCTCCTTGCTTTTGCGTTCGGGTTTCTCTTCGATGAAGTCGATGTTGGGGGCGTCCTTGTAGTAGTCGAGCAGGCGGTTGAATTCCAGCGAGAGCACACGTTTGAGCAGGTCTTCGGTCGACAGCCATGCCAGCTTCTTGAGCACGCCGGGGAGGTAGCGGTCGATTTCGGTGTCGTTCACCTCCACGCG
>CABQCA010000157.1 GCA_902462525.1 uncultured Porphyromonadaceae bacterium
CCGAATTCCTTAAGACCATGCGTCAGAAACGCGCGGTGGTGGAACTCGACAACAAACTGGCGTCGCGCTCGGTGAACGAAGGTTTTTCGGGCGGCGAAAAGAAGCGCAACGAGATTTTCCAGATGGCAATGCTGGAGCCTCGCGTGGCTATTCTCGACGAAACTGACAGCGGACTCGACATCGATGCCCTTCGTATTGTCGCCGGCGGTGTCAACAAGCTGAAGACCGACAGCAACGCTACTATCGTCATCACTCACTACCAGCGTCTTCTCGACTATATTAAGCCCGATTTCGTGCATATTCTCTACAAAGGCCGTATCGTTTTCACCGGCGGTCCGGAACTGGCTCTGGAACTCGAAGAAAAAGGCTACGACTGGATTAAGCAGGAGGTTGACAATGAGCAGCTATGACACTATTTTCGGCCAGTATGCCGACCTCGTCGGCAGCAGTGGTGCTGTCGATGCGGGCCGTCCGGCATGGTTGCGGTCGGTCAACGCCGATGGCTTGGCCAGGCTGCTGCGCCTTACGGCCGCATACCGTCCTGACAAAAGTATAATATCTGATTGCCGTCCGGAGGTCCTTTTCGCTCCCGACTACGGCGTGAACATAGGCCATGTGTCGATGGCAGCCGACGTGGCGGCCTCATTCCGCTGCGGTGTGCCGCAGCTCAACAGTCTCCTCACCGTGGTTACCAACGACATCGTACAGCCGACGGCACAACCGTTGCCCGACGGTCTGACCGTGTGCAGCCTGCGCGACGTTCCTGCTGAATATGCCGCCGATGCTGCCGCGATGCTTGACGCCGGCCCCGACGACATCGTGCGTGCCATTGCCGATACTCTGACCCACGACGGTGTCTATATACGAGTGGCGCCCGGTGTCGAAATCGAGAAGGCCGTGCAGATTGTCAATATCTTCAACTCTGTTCAGCCCATGCTTACGCCCCGGCGTCTGCTTGTGCATGCCTGTGAGGGTGCCAGAGTGCGTGTGCTGCTGTGCGACCATTCGCAGACTCCGGCCATGCAGCATCTCAACCTGCAGACCGTGAGTGTGAAAGCTGACCGCGGTGCCGTCGTGGAGTTCTACGACATCGAGGAATCTTCGGCCGCCACGCATCGCCTGTTCTCTTTCCATGCCGTGCAGGACAGCGACTCTTCGCTCACGGTGAACACCGATTTCCTCACCGGCGGAGTGACCGACAACAGTTTCAGCATCGTTGCGGCGGGCGACCATACTCACACATCGCTCAGCGGTCTGGCGATTGTCGCCGGGCAGCAGATATGCTCCGACCGTGTAGTGCTGCGGCATCTCGGTTGCCACGGCGTCAGCCGCCAGACGTTCAAGAATGCACTTTTCGACAGTGCCCGCGGCGCTTTCGGTGGTCGCATTGTGGTCGACGAATCTGCTCTCTACACCGATGCCTCGCAGACCAACCGTAATATTCTCGAATCGCCCGAGGCAAGGATGGAGGCATCGCCAGCACTCGAAATCTACTGCGATGAAGTGAAGTGCAGTCATGGCGCCACCACCGGGCAGCTCGATGAGCGCGCCTTGTTCTACATGCAGACCCGCGGCATACCGCGCGACGAAGCACGCCGCATGCTCACGCAGGCTTTCATGGTCGATGTAATCGACAATATTTCCTTCGAAGTACTTCGTCAGCGCCTGCATGTGCTTGTCGAAAAGCGCCTTTCCGGTGCTTCGGCCGACTGCAACACCTGTGCCGGCGCCTGCCATACTCAAAAAACCGAAGAATGAAAGAAATATACGACATAGAGGCCATTCGCGCCGATTTCCCCATACTGGCCGAGAAAATCTATGGAAAACCGCTTATATATCTCGACAATACAGCCACGTCGCAGACGCCGGCCGCAGTTGTCGACGAGATCGCACGGCTCTATACGCACACCAAGGCCAACGTGCACCGGGGGGTGCACTGTCTGTCGCAGAAAGCCACCGAAGCCATGGAGGCTGCCCGCGAGCGTGTGCGGGCCTTCATCGGTGCCGAATCGGTGGAGGAGATAGTATTCACTCGCGGCACCACCGAAAGCCTCAACCTTGTTGCGGCATCGTACTGCCAGCTGCTCCGTCCGGGCGATGAAATCATTCTGACGGTCATGGAGCACCACTCCAACATTGTGCCCTGGCAGCTTGCAGCTGAGCACCACGGTCTGGTAATAAAGGTGGTGCCGTGCGACGAGCGCGGTGTTCTTGATCTCGATGCCTACCGCGGTCTCTTCACAGAGCGTACGCGTATGGTGTCGGTGTGTCAGGTGTCGAACGTGCTCGGTACTGTCAATCCTGTGGCAGAAATGGCCGAATACGCTCACAGCCACGGTGCGGTGGTGTGTGTCGACGGCGCCCAGGCCGTGGCACATATGAAGATTGATGTGAAAGCGCTCGGTGCCGATTTCTACGCCTTTTCATCGCACAAGATGTACGGTCCTACCGGTGTGGGCATACTTTACGGCCGTCGTGAACTTCTTGAAAAAATGCCTCCGTATCAGGGCGGCGGCGAGATGATAGGGCATGTTAGTTTTTCAGGCACTACATGGGCCGCTCTTCCGTACAAGTTCGAGGCCGGCACACCCGATTTCATTGATGCCGCGGCACTTGTAAAAGCTATCGACTACATTGAGAACATCGGGCTCGAACGCATCGCCGTGCACGAACGCATGCTCCTCGAGCGTGCCACCGCGGCCATTTCCGACATTCCGGGCCTACGTATTTTCGGCACAGCCCCCGGCAAGGAAGCCGTGCTGTCGTTTCTTATCGGCGATGCCCACCACTACGACACCGGCATGTTCCTCGACCGCATGGGTGTGGAGGTTCGCACCGGCCACCACTGCGCCCAGCCGTTGATGGAGCGTTTCGGCATCGAGGGTACGGTGCGGGCGTCGTTCGCACTCTATAATACTGTCGAAGAAGCCGATGCCTTTGCCGCGGCTCTTCATCGTGTGGCCGATCTTCTTGCCTGAAAAATCGGCAGAACCATCAGCCGTTCTCCGGCGTTATTCCCTTTGGAATTGCCAAAATGGCAGAAAGTGACTGCCATTGCCGTTTGGCCCGATTTTTGCATTTTTAATGGCGTAGAACAGTAATAACATTTAAACAATATACTATCATGAAACTCAAACCGCTTGCCGACCGTGTCATCATCGCGCCTGTGGCTGCAGAAGAAGTGACCCGCTCGGGCATCATCATCCCTGATTCCGCAAAAGAAAAACCCCTCAAAGGCACCGTGCTCGCTGTGGGCAACGGCACCAAGGACGAGGAAATGGTTCTCAAGGAAGGCGACACCGTACTCTACGGCAAATATGCCGGAACCGAAGTGGAATACGACGGTGAGAAAGTGCTCATCATGCGTCAGAACGAGGTTCTCGCAGTAGTAGAATAAATCAACTTTCGCAAGCTAAAGTTGAAGTGAAAAAGGTAAAAAGTGAAAATCAGGCTTCGCCTGAGTGTAGATAATAGTAATTTTCACAAAAACAATTTTCTTACCTTTCACTCTTCACCTTTCACAGAATTTAAATAAATACGATCATGGCAAAAGAAATAAAATTCAATATCGAGGCTCGCGAAGAGCTTAAGAAAGGCGTCGACGCTCTTGCCGACGCAGTCAAGGTAACCCTCGGCCCCAAAGGCCGCAACGTAATCATCAGCAAGCAGTTCGGAGCACCCCATATCACCAAGGACGGTGTGACCGTAGCCCGTGAAATCGAGCTCGAAGAACCCTTCCGCAACATGGGCGCACAGCTTGTGAAGGAAGTAGCTTCCAAGACCGGCGACGATGCCGGCGACGGCACAACAACCGCCACCGTTCTCGCTCAGGCAATCATTGCCGTAGGTCTCAAGAACGTTACCGCCGGTGCCAATCCTATGGACCTCAAGCGCGGTATCGACAAGGCCGTAGCTACCGTTGTGGCAGCAATCCGCGACATGAGCGAGGAAGTGGGCGATGACTTCAAGAAAATCGAAGACGTGGCCCGCGTGAGCGCCAACAACGATGAGACCATCGGCCGTCTTATCGCCGAGGCTATGGAGAAGGTCAAGAAAGAAGGCGTCATCACTGTCGACGAAGCCAAAGGCACCGAAACCACCATCGAGGTTGTCGAAGGCATGCAGTTCGACCGCGGTTATATCTCGCCCTATTTTGTCACCGACACCGAGAAGATGGAATGTGTGATGGACAACCCCTTCATTTTGCTCCACGACAAGAAAATCTCGAATCTCAAGGATATCCTTCCCGTGCTCGAAGCAACTGCCCAGAGCGGCCGTCCTCTGCTTATCATCGCTGAGGATGTCGATCAGGATGCTCTCGCCGCTCTCGTTGTGAACCGTCTGCGCGGTTCGCTGAAGGTATGCGCCGTCAAGGCTCCCGGCTTCGGCGACCGCCGCAAGGAAATGCTCGAAGACATCGCCATCCTAACCGGAGGCACCGTGATCTCCGAAGAAAAAGGCATGAAGCTCGACCAGGCCACCATGCAGGATCTCGGCACTGCCAACAAGGTGACCGTGAACAAGGAGAACACCACAATCGTCAACCGCGACGGAGATAAGGAACGCATTGCAGCCCGCGTGGCTCAGATCAAGGCCCAGATAGCCCAGACCACCAGCGACTACGACCGCGAGAAACTCCAGGAACGCCTCGCCAAGCTCGCCGGCGGCGTGGCAGTGCTCCACGTAGGCGCTCCCTCCGAGGTTGAGATGAAAGAGAAGAAGGACCGTGTGGACGACGCCCTCAGCGCCACCCGCGCTGCTATCGCCGAAGGTATCGTTCCCGGTGGTGGCGTGGCCTATATCCGCTGTCTTGAGAAGCTGCGCACTCTCAAGGGTGACAACGACGACGAGCAGACCGGTATCGCCATCGTAGAGCGCGCCATCGAGGAGCCTCTTCGCCAGATAGCCGCCAACGCCGGTGTCGAAGGCGCTGTGGTTGTCCAGAAAGTGAGCGAAGGTAAAGGCGATTTCGGCTATAACGCCCGCACCGATACATACGAGAACCTCCTTGCAGCCGGTGTCATCGACCCCGCCAAGGTTACCCGCGTAGCCCTCGAGAACGCTGCCTCGATTGCCGGTATGTTCCTCACCACCGAGTGTGTGATCGCCGAAAAGAAAGAAGAAAACCCCGCTCCCATGCCTAACCCCGGTATGGGCGGCATGGGCGGCATGATGTAATCGACGCTCCCTTCAGCATAACCACAAAATCACCTCCTTGACCGGGAGGTGATTTTTTTGTGATGTTATGCCAAAATGACTGCACAGATTTTACAGCCGGAAAC
>CABQCA010000158.1 GCA_902462525.1 uncultured Porphyromonadaceae bacterium
GCTGACGGGTGTGATTATTTTTTTTAGTTTTATTATTTTTCATGATAATAGATGAGGAAAGATTTTAAAGAATTGCTGGTGTGGCAATATGCTCACCAGATGACTCTTGAGGTATACCGTATTACCCGTCGGTTCCCTCAGGAGGAGCGTTTTGGTCTTTCCGATCAGCTCAGAAGAGCTGCAGTATCAGTGGAATCTAATATTGCAGAAGGTAGTGCAAGAAGTAGCTCTAAAGATTTTCTTCATTTTTTATATATAGCACGTGGGTCACTTTCTGAAGTCGAAGTTCAGCTGCTGATTGCCAAAGACTTGAATTACATTAGCGAAGATGAGTTTCAACAAGTGGAAGAACCGCGTCTTTCATCAATAAAACTCCTTCAGTTATTAATCAAAAAAATATCAGGATAGGCGATTCGGCTCAAAGAGCTGATAGCTTAATGGCATAAAAAGCCTGTTAGCTTGTCGGCTTGTCAGCTTGTCTGCCTAAATATTAAAAAAGATGTCGTTACAATGTGGAATCGTTGGACTGCCCAATGTGGGTAAGTCGACACTGTTTAATTGTCTCTCCAATGCCAAGGCCCAGTCGGCCAATTTTCCTTTCTGCACCATTGAGCCTAATGTGGGTGTCATCACGGTGCCCGACGACCGTCTCACACGCCTTGTCGAGATGTGCAATCCCCGCTCCATTGTGCCGGCGACGGTAGAAATCGTCGATATCGCCGGTCTTGTCAAGGGCGCCTCGAAAGGTGAGGGCCTGGGCAATAAATTCCTTGCCAATATCCGCGAGACCGATGCCATTATCCATGTGCTCCGCTGCTTCGACGACGATAATATAACCCATGTCGACGGCTCGGTAAATCCAGTGCGCGACAAGGAGATAATCGACTATGAGCTTCAGCTCAAGGATCTCGAGACTGTGGAGTCGCGCATAGCCAAGACGCAGAAGCAGGCTCAGACCGGCGGCGACAAGGTTGCCAAGATGCAGTACGGTGTGTTGGTACGCATCAAGGAAGCCCTCGAAAAGGGGCTGCCGGCCCGTTCGGTGACTTTCGACACTGTCGATGAGGAAAAATATGTGCGCGAACTGTTCCTGCTTACCTCTAAGCCGGTGCTCTACGTCTGCAATGTCGACGACGACTCAGCCGCCAACGGCAACGCCTATGTAGATGCAGTCCGCGATGCCATCAAGAACGAGGGCGCTCAGTTGCTTGTGCTTGCCGCACGCACCGAGAGTGAAATTGCCGAACTCGACACATGGGAAGAACGTCAGGAATTCCTTGCCGAGATAGGGCTTTCGGAGTCGGGCGTGTCGCGCCTTATCCGTGCAGCCTATGCTCTGCTGGATCTTCAGACATTCTTTACAGCCGGCTCCGACGAGGTCCGTGCCTGGACATTTATCCGCGGTTCGAAGGCTCCTAAATGCGCCGGTATCATTCACACCGACTTCGAGAAAGGCTTTATCCGCGCTGAGGTCATAAAATACGACGACTATGTGACTCTCGGCGGCGAAACGGCAGTACGCGAAGCCGGCAAAATGGCTGTCGAAGGCAAGGACTATGTTGTTTGCGACGGCGATATAATGCACTTCCGTTTCAACGTGTGATATCAACTTTCGCAAGCTCAAGTTGAAGTGAATAAGGTGAAAAGTGAAAATCAGGTTTCACCTGAGTGAAAATAATAGAAATATTCACAAAACCATTTTCTTCACCTTTCACCCTTCACCTTTCACTTTCAATTCGCAGCAAGTAGGAAATTTGCGAAGCTTAAATAAACATATTGCTATGGTAAATTGTTAGTTATATTGCAAACGCAAAAAAACTACTATTACTATGGCAACAAAAGATATAAAAGGAACACGCACCGAACGATGTCTTGTAACTGCATATATGGCTGAATCGGCCGCCTATTCGCGCTACACGTTCTACGCCGCACAGGCCGATAAGGAGAATTACTTTCCCATCGGAGAGGTATTCCGTGAAACGGCGGCAAACGAACTCCGGCACGCCAAGGTGTTCTTCAAATTCCTTCAGGGCGGTTCCGTGCAGGTTCCTCTCGATGTAGATGCCGGAGTTATCGGTTCCACTGTCGACAATCTGGCGACAGCCGCACGCGAAGAAGAATTCGAAGGAGTAAAACTCTATCTGGATTCGGCAAAAATTGCCGAAGAAGAAGGCTTTACCGAAATTGCGTCGCACTTCCGTGCCATAGCCACGATCGAGGAACGCCACCGTCGCCGTTTTCTGCACTATATGAAGCAGGTTCAGGACGGTACTGTATGGAAGCGCGACCATGAGATAATCTGGAAATGTCTTGTCTGTGGCTACGAGTACAAAGGCACCACTCCTCCGGATGTATGTCCGGCATGTGACCACCCTTACCAGCATTATATGGCTTTGGATTATGTACAAGGTCTTGAATAACCTGTCATCACTCTTAATACTACTGTCCGGGAGGTTCGCCTTCCGGACTTTTTTCTTATCGGTAGGTGCGGATTGGCGGATCGAATGCGTCGGGAAGGTGCTCGATGCGGTAGTTGTCGGGAGTGCCGTTGACAGCGAAGAGATCGAAGCGGGGAAACTGGCGTAGTTCCGGATGCATGGCGAGGTATGTCTGGGCGGCTCGGACGATGTTTGCAATTTTTTTTCTGTCGACGGCATCGAGGGGGTCTTCGTCCATTGCGGTGCGTGTTTTTACTTCTGCGAAAACAATGGTCTGCGCGTTCATTGCCACAATGTCGATTTCGTGGTGCCCCTGATGCCAGTTTCGTTCGGCAATAGCCCAGCCCTGTTCTGTGAGGAGGTCGCAGGCGAGCTGCTCGCCCCAGGAACCAAGGTCGTTGTGCCGTGCCATAGTTTCAGCGGCGCCAGAAGGCCGGAGTGAGGATTACGAGAACCGTGAAAACTTCGAGTCGGCCGGTGAGCATGAGGAAGGATAGAATCCATTTCGCTGCATTGGGCAGAATGTCGTAGGAGCCCCCGAAACCTGTTATGCCGGCGCCAAGGCCGGTGTTCGACAGACAGGAGAATGAGGAGAAAAACGAGTCGATGATAGGTACGCCGCACGCCGTTAGCGCCAGACCACCGCCGACTACGAGAAGCATGTAGATGCAGAGAAAGGCTATCACCTTGTTCACCAGCTCGGTGTTTACCACCCGGTCGTTCACTTTCACCGAAAGGATAGCGTTCGGGTAAAGGCTGCGGTATAGTTCGTTGTGGGCGTTTTTGAAGAGATAGAGAATACGGTCGATTTTGGCACCGCCGCTTGTACTGCCGGCACATGCTCCGAAAAACATCATGACGAAAGTCAGCGACAGCACGAAGGGTCCCCATGCCTCGTAGTTGCTTGTGCTGAATCCTGTCGATGTGATGGTCGACACAATCTGGAAGAGAGGATCAACCACTGCCTGTTCCCAGTTTTCTGCCTGATGCCGTATGAGAATAGTGGCGCTGAACAGCACAAGCATCAGAGCTATAATGCCGACGTAGGTCCGGAAAACATCGTTGTGGCGCAGAGAGTTGAAGTTGCCGCGCAGACATTTGTAGATGAGACCGAAATTCACGCCGCCCAAAAACATGAAAACTATGAGCACCAGCTTGATGTAGAGAGAGTCGGTCCAGGCGGCTATGCCGTCTTCGTGGGTCGAGTAACCGCCTGTGGATATGGCTCCGAAAGCATGGCACACACTGTCGAAAAGATTCATCGGGCCGGCCCACAGTAGCAGTATGAGGGCAATTGTAAGGCCGGTATAGATGAGCCACAGGCTTTTTGCCGTCTGGCTGATACGCGGCTGTATTTTGTCGTGGGTTATGCCGGTCACTTCGGCATTGAACATCTGCATGCCCCCCGAATGGTTCAGCATGGGAATTACGGCGAGTGTGAACAGAATGATACCCATGCCGCCTATCCACTGCATAAGAGCCCTCCACAAGTGCACTCCGTGGCTCATGCCTTCGATGCTGTCGAGCACCGATGCTCCCGTTGTGGTGAAGCCCGACATGGCTTCGAAGAATGCATCGGGGACGTTTACTGCTTTGGAACATAGCAAGAATGGTGCCATGCCGAAAATCGAGAACACTACCCATACCAGAGCGGTGAGGAGGTAGCCTTCGCGTTTTCCCATGTGCGAGCTTGTCGGAGCCGCAAAGCGGGCCATCGAACCGCCGACGGCGAGTGTTGCGGCAGCCGATACGGCGAAAGCAAACCAGTCGGATTCGCCGTAGCTCACACACGTGAATGTGGGCACCAGCAGGAACACACCCTCGATCAGAAGCAGCCAGCCGACGATCCGGCAGAGAAGCCTCCAGTTGATGAAGTGTTTTTGAAACAGACGGATATGCATTTTTCAGTTGAAGAGTTTCTCGACCTTGTGGAGTGCTCCTGAAAGGCAGAAAACCAGCACGTGGTCGCCGGCACGGAGCACCGTGTTGCCGGTGATGAGCATGCCTTCATCGTCGCGGCCAGAGCGAGGCACTTCGATGTCGAGGAGTCGGCGTCGAGCAACAGCTGGAAAATGGTGCTCGATGCGAGCAGTTTTTTGTTTACCACAGTGCCGATGTTAAGGTTTTCGGCCTGCGAAATGAACTGTATGTTCTCAACATCGGCGACAGTCTTCTTGATGCCCATTTCTTTTGCTGTCAGGCATGTGAAGATATTTGTCTCCGAACTGTCGGTTAGGGCCACAAAAGCGTCCATGTCGGCGATGCCTATATCGGCGAGGAGGTCGGCGTCGCGTGCGTCGCCGTGTATGATTTCGCAGTCGGGACATTTTTGCGGCAGTTTGCGGCAGATTTCGATGTCGTTCTCCACTATTTTGAATTTAAAACGGCTTCCGGCGAGATTCACCAGACGGATAGCGATTTTGGAACCTCCCATGACGAGCACTTTCTTAATTTTGTGCTCCGTTTTTCCGGTGAGCACCAGCAGGTCGTCGATATGGTCGCGGGTAGTGGTGAAGTAGACAATATCGCCGGCCTCGATACGGTCGTCGCCGCGAGGGATGATGGTTTCGTGGTTGCGTTTTATGGCAGAAACGTGGAAGTGGCGGTTGGTGAAAGCGAAATCCTTGAGTTTCATGCCGGTTATCGGAGCGAGTTGCCGTATTTTGACACCGGCGAGGATTATGGCGCCGTTGTGAAGCTCGAACCAGTTCCTGATCCACGAGCGGCTGAGTGCGGTGATGATTTCCTCGGCGGCTACGTGTTCGGGATAGATGACATTGTCAACCCCCATGTGCTTCACGTGTTCGGTGTTTGCCGGATTCATGAAATCGTAGG
>CABQCA010000159.1 GCA_902462525.1 uncultured Porphyromonadaceae bacterium
CGGACAGAATAGCGGTGACCGCTACATTCCCACTGCGCTCACCTTCGACAGCAGCGACCCCAATGTGACAAAACGTATCGGTGTGAGTGTCACCGAGGATACTTCCTCCGGCCGGCACATCGTCAAGATAGTGAACATGCTGCCTGTGCCCCTCGAAGCCGATCTTGCGTCTCTCGGCATCAGGGCTTCGAAAGTAAATGCCCGTCAGCTCTCGGGTGACATCGCCGACGAACACGCCGCCGAGACCGCAGTCACACTCTCCCTCCCCGACGCCACTCTGCCTCCCTACTCCTTCACTGTCTTCACTTATTAATTATTAACGCTGTAAGCAGAGGAAGCAAAGCAATAAACCGGAGCCGGAGCCGTTAACTATGTACATATGAAAGCATTTATCTCTTTTCTTTGCATAGTTTTATGTCTTGCGCTGAGCGCCTGCATCGAGGATGGTTTTTCGACTTCGCCCTCCGACCAGCCGGCGTTTTCGACCGATACCGTGAATATGGGTGTCATTTTCACGGAGCAAGTTTCGCCCACGAGCCGCTTCAAGGTCTACAACCGCCACAGCAAGT
Source organism: uncultured Porphyromonadaceae bacterium (assembly GCA_902462525.1). Taxonomy (GTDB): domain Bacteria; phylum Bacteroidota; class Bacteroidia; order Bacteroidales; family Muribaculaceae; genus CAG-873. The sequence continues at coordinate 570 of CABQCA010000159.1, forward strand.
CGCTGTCGATAAGCGATATCAGGCTCAGCGGTGAAAATGCACGCTACTTCCGCATAAATGTCGACGGTCTTACCGGCGACAGTTTCCGCGACATTGAAATCCGGCCCAAGGACTCGATTTTTGTATTCGTCGAGGCCACTCTTCCCACAGTCGGCGCCAACGTGCCTACCGCTGTGGAGGCAACTCTCGATTTTACCACCAACGGCGTGGTGTCGGGAGTGGTGATACGTGCCGACGGACAGAATGTGCGCCGCCTCGAGTCTGTGACTGTCGATACCGACACCCGCCTCGATTCCGAACTGCCTTATCAGATTTTCGATTCTCTCGTAGTGGCTCCGGGCGCCACGCTGACTGTCGCTGCCGGCACGACGCTCTGTTTCCATGACAAATCGTCGCTTATAGTGCGCGGCACATTGCTGTGCGAAGGTACTCCGGAAATGCCTGTGACGATGGCCGGCGACCGCACAGGCAACGTTGTCGGCGAAATATCGTTCGACATCATGTCGCGCCAGTGGAACGGCGTGTTCTTTGCTCCGTCATCGGCGGGCAATAATCTGTCGCACACAGATATCCGCAACACCTGGGACGGTGTGACAATCGAGGGCCCCGACGCTTCGCTGGCCATGCTCAACTGCCGGCTGCACAATTCGGCCTCTACGGCCTTTGCAGCCGTACACAGCACTGTCACGGCCATAGGCTGTGAGTTTGCCGAAGCAGGCGACGGTCTCGTCTACCTTCAGGGCGGACGCCACAGTTTCAACCACTGCACCTTCGGCAACAACTATCTTTTCGCCGCTATCAGTGGCCCGGCCATAGGCTTCGCCCACGTAAGTGCTGACGAAAAAACTGGCCTCGACGATGGTTCGGGATTGCCCTACCTCGCCGCCGACATAACGAACAGCATTGTCTACGGCATAGGGCGCGACATGTCGCACGGCGACCTTGCCGGAACCTCCGTGCGGGTTCACCGTTGCCTCTTCCGGTCGACCGGAAGCGACGACGAGCAGTTCACCGAGTGCATATGGGAGTCCGACCCGCTGTACTACACCGTGCGCTCGGAATATCTCTTCGACTATCGGCTGAGGCCCGAGTCGCCGGCCATAGGCGCCGCCGACCCTGCCTTTCCGGCGCCGGCGGATGCCTACGGCCTGCCCCGCGGAAGTGTTCCCGACCTGGGTGCATACGTCTATACGGCGCCCGAAGAATAGTCCGTTTCGCGATATTATTGGCACATAAAGCGCACAGATTTGACCGTCTGTGCGCTTCGTCTTATCTTTGTGTTGCGAACAAGCTGTTTTTCTCGTTCGTTTTATGGTAACAGTACCTTGAATGTATGAGAATATATAATCTTATGAAACGAATAGTAGCATACACTATAGCCGCGGCGACGGCACTCTGTGCGGCCGCACTGCACACCGAACCTATTGCTTTCGGCGATTTCAACAGATGGATTACACGAAACATCAGGGAATCGCGCATCATAGGCGGCGAAACCAGGCAGGTCTATGCCATCGGACCCACCGAAACTATCGATGGCGACGAGCCTTACACCAACAAGGGCGGTTCGCCATGGGCTTCGTCGAATGTGATGGCGAAGGTGTGCGGTGTAACCAAAACAAGCAATGCCGTGTTTCCCGATGACCGCGCTCCCGGCGATAAATGCGCCAGACTATGCTCGATGGTCGAATCGTGCAAGGCAATCGGATTGATAAACATCGATGTCATGGTGGCCGGCACTATCTTTCTCGGACGCATGATAGAGCCGATTAAATCCACTTCCGATCCCTATTCGAAGCTCGAGATGGGCATTCCCTTCACCCGTCGTCCGACGGCTCTCGTGTTCGATTACAAACTCAGCATACCGGCCGACGGTGTTATCCTCTATTCCAGCGGTTTCGGTAAAAAGAAATCGCGCCCCGGCACCGATAAGGCCGAAGTATTCATTCTGCTGCAGCGACGGTGGGAAGACGCCGAGGGAAATATCTATGCCAGGCGGGTCGGCACAGGACGTGAGTTTTTTGCCCATCCTACCGACGGCTGGAAGAACGGCCACCGCCTTACGGTGCACTACGGCGACATTACCTCGGAACCTTACTACAAGCCTCAGATGGGGCTCATCGACGGTGAGGCAAGCTACTATGCCCGCAATTCTAAGGGCAAGATGGTGCCTGTGCACGAAATCGGCTGGGACGAGGCCTCGGCCACACCCACCCACATGATGGTGATGTTCTCGTCGGGCAGCGGCAAAGCCTACGAAGGAACTCCCGGCATGACCCTGTGGGTCGACAACGTCGCATTGGCTTATTAACCATGGAGCGGCGGTTTCCAATCGCCGGTTACATGGAAAGGAGGTTTCTAACCTCCGGCCAATTGCGAAATATTGTCCCTTCAACGGTCGGAGGTTAGAAACCTCCTCTCCATAATGAACCCCCGTGCCGCCTGCGCCGCACGGGGGGTCGTTATGGGGTGTTAGGGGTGAAGTTTATTTCACGAGTACTTTCTGTACTTTTGATCCCTGACGACGGATATAGAGACCGTTTTCGGGGTTGGCTACGCGTACGCCCTGGAGGTTGAAGTATTCAACGGGAGCGTTGTCGTCGGCAACGATGCCTTCGATGCCTGTGGTGTTGGCCAGTACAAGATTGCCGTCCTTAGCGGCGAGAACCCAGTTCTCGGTGTTCTCAAAGTTGAACTTCGAAGCATCGGTGCAGCCTTTTACTACAACCATGTCCTGTGCGGGAGTAACACCGTTGAAAGTGATTTCGATGGGTGTTTCGTTGGTTATACCTTCGCCGACAACGCTGATTTCAGCACCGGCATTGGCTATTACGATAGCGGGAATCACGTTGTTGCCTTCAAGACGGAGCTTGCCGTTGAGGTTCACCCCGACAGAACCTTCGTAGTCTTCTACAGTAACGTTATTGAGCGAAAGGACACGGTTGCCATCTTTTACAGTGAAGATTCCCACGCTTGAAGCCGAATTAATAATTTTGACGTTTTTGAGCGCCATGATACGGTCGTTTTGGTTGACCTCAATCTCAGCTTTATTGTTGGCGCGTTTGTTGCAGTCAAAAATCAGGTTCTCGAAGTTGTTTGCTGCGTTGTTGGTTATAAAGAGAGTATTGGTGAAAGTCTTTGTCAGTGTGATGTTATCGGATGCGCCAACGACAGAGAATGCGAAATTCTTCGGGCCGATACGACCGGAGACTTGCGAGTTTTCGCGAACACTGAGTACTATATCGTCAACACCTTCTACAGCAGCGAGAGCATTATAAGCTTCCATGAATGAACTGTAGCCTTCGCCTGTGGCCTCATTGAGAACAACGACAGCGTTGTAGGCAAGCACAAGGTTGCCGTCTTTGGCTTCAAGGCTGTAATCGGCGCCCATACCCTTGAGGGTGAAGCCTTCTGTAGCACCGAGCACTACATTGCTGCCGGCTGTGATGCCCTTGATGTAGATGTCGCTGTTGCCGGTGTAGTCGGTGGCTGTAATGTTTTTTTCGAGCATAAAGCTTGTCGATGTATTGCCGGAAACAACGGCGTATGTATTGCCTACAAAGACATTACCATTATTTGCGGGTACGGTGCAATTGACGAAAGAGCAGTTGTTTACCGTAAGATGGCTGTTTTGAATTGTTTTTACAATACCGTTGTTCTCGCTCGAAGTTATGGCGTTGACAAATTTTACGTTGTTGAGAGTTACATATGCACCGTCACTGCCGGTGCCGGCTGCTTCAAGGAAGTGGCGTGTAGCGGTTACATTGTTGCCGTCGCATGTGAGGTTCTGAAGTGTTACGTTGGATTTGCTGTTGATGAGAACAGCAATACCATTGTTATAATTTTCACCGCGGACGATGGCGATGTCGGGAGTAGCACCCTGGATGGTAAGCGTTTTGCCGCTAATTCCGAGTCGGCTTGTTATAGTCTGGTTGACTGCGAGTTCTATAACATCGCCCTCGGCTGCATTTGCTATTGCATTGGCGAGTGTGCCGTCCTCGGTGAGTGTAATCGTCTCGGCATTGGCCGAGATGCCGAGGAGGGCGGCTCCAAGAAGCATGAAGTAATGTTTTTTCATGTTGGGTTTGGTTTTATTAAGTTGTGTTTGTGTTGGTTTGTATTTAAGGTGATTATCCCTTTCATTTTATCATACGAAGAGACAAAAAAACACACTCAATCGCGAGTGTGTTTTTTTTAAAAATTTTTTTGTTGTCAGAACTTTGTTTCCAGCTCCATGACTCGCGGAACAGCCGTCCATGAGAATATGGGCACAAGATCGCGGGCCTCTACGGGGGCGTATTCGGGTATTATGCCGAGGAGTGCGGCGAGGCGTCCGAGGACTTCGGGCGCCGACGATGTGGCGCGGAGATGTGCCATGCTGAGGTCGCCGTCGCGTTTGCTCAGCCGTCGGCCGTCGGCGTTGCACAGCAGCGGAATATGCGTGAAGTGCGGTGTTGGAAGGCCGAGGAGCCGGTAGAGGTAGATTTGCTGGGCTGCTGAGAGTAGTAGATCGGAGCCCCGAACTACTTCGGTGACTCCCATGAGAGCATCGTCGACGACGACGGCGAGCTGGTAGGCCCATGCACCGTCGGCGCGGCGCACGATGAAGTCGCCGACTTCGCGTGCAAGGTTGAAGCTCTGCGGACCGTAGAGGCCGTCGGTGTAGCGGATATCGCTGTCGGGCACGAAGAGCCGGGTGGCG
>CABQCA010000160.1 GCA_902462525.1 uncultured Porphyromonadaceae bacterium
TGCCACCACTTCCTCGATGCGTGCAGGGTGTATGCGGCCGTCGGCCACAAGCTGATGCAGCGCCAGACGCGCTATCTCGCGACGCACGGGGTCGAAGCCCGAAAGAACAATAGCCTCGGGAGTGTCGTCGACAATGATTTCGATGCCGGTAGCAGCTTCCAGAGCACGGATATTGCGGCCTTCGCGGCCTATTATACGGCCTTTGATTTCATCGGAATCGATGTGGAATACAGTCACGGAGTTCTCGATGGCTGTTTCTGTGGCAACACGCTGAATACTCTGCACCACAATGCGTTTGGCCTCCTTGTTGGCTGTCATCTTGGCATCGTCCATGATGTCGTTGATGTAGGAAGCGGCAGCTGTCTTGGCCTCGTCCTTAAGACTTTCGATGAGTTTCTCCTTCGCCTCGGCCGACGAAAGGCCCGAAATATGTTCGAGCATGTCCTGAGCCTGACGGTGAAGCTCGTCGAGCTGGGCCTGACGGGCGGCGAGGGCTGCCTGCTGGTTTTCGATGCTCTGCCGCAGGCTTTCCAGTTCATTGCGGTTGCGCTGGTTTTCGCTTTGCTGCTGGTTTAGCTGAAGTTCACGCTGTTTCTGCTTGGCTTCGGCCGACTGCACCTTTGCCAGACGCGCATTGGCGGCTTTTTCGGCTTCGGCGCTTATGCGCAGGGCTTCTTCACGTCCCTCGAGGGCTTTCTGGCGTTTTATGTCCTCGGCCTCACGGTGCGCGTCGTCAATAATGACTTTGGCGCGTGTTCCGGCCATTCTGCGCTGCGCCACAAGGGTTATGCCCACTGCAATGGCAGCGGCGACAACGGCGACAGCGATGTAAAGTAAAATATCAATACCCATTGTATCGTACTAAAAAAACAAAAGCGCCCGAATCGCACCGCCGGCAACGGAGCCGGAGGGCAACAGGCGCGGTTAACAACACTCTCGGCGAGTGTACCGACGGTTCTGGACCGGTGCGACGCGGGAATCAGCGGCGACCCGGCAGCGGCTGAATATTGATACGGCCGGCCTCATGTCAAGCGGTTCCGACCGAAGGCGAAACCCTTCACTCTTCACCTCCGAGCAGCGCATCGAGGCGCTCTTCGAAGTCATGAAGCAGGCGAGCCTGGGAATTTATCAAATCTGTCTTCTGGTAAAGCATTGTAGCGTAGTAGATTGCCACTTTGGCAAGCGCTATGTTCTTCGAATCGGCACGGGCACCGTAGCTGAGACGGTCCACATGCTCGTTGATACGCTTTACCACAGACCGATAGAACGACTCTTCGTTCTCCGACACCGGCAGTGTGAATGGCTCAACGCCGGAAATTCTGATTGTTATCCTATGTTCTTTATTATCATTCATCAGCGGCAGCTCGGGGTGCTATCAGATATCCCGTGTCAAATCGGCTATGCACACGTCGATATCGCGCACCAATTCGGCTACAAGGGCTCGGGCCCGCCGCACATCATCGGGAGTGGCAGCCACCGCCGCCGAAACCCTCAGGTGCTCTTTTTCCATCAGCAGTCGCTCTATCTGAGCATCGCGGGCCTTCAGTTGCGCCCGCAACTCCTCGAGCTCGGCCGACATTTCGCGATTACGGCGACGCAATCCTTCAAAACGCGTCACTATCAGCTCTGTCTTGTGACCCAGACGGGCCAGTTGCTCGGCGAGTTCCTCTGCCATTGTCTCCAAATTTTTACAAAAGTAAGAATTATTTTTAATATCAGCAAAAAAAACTCATACCCTTCACTTTTTCACTATTCGGAGCGAGGAACTAAAGTCTATCGAAACAGCTTTTAAGAGTATGTTTACTTTTGGCTTATGTTAAGATTCAGATAGATTTTTCGAGTATGTTTTGCGATTGAATGAAAGAGTTATGGGGTTTCATAACGACTGAATGAAAGCTTAAAACAGGCCGAAAAAGCTTCTATAGATTTCATAAAGTTAAAAGTAAACATACTCTAAGGTTCAAAACTGCCTGTCAGTCCATCAGCCAGCCGGTCGGCCTGTCGCCAAAATATGTTTTGGATATTATGATTTTCATTGTATCTTTGTGGGAAGAAGAGCTTTACAGCAATCATACACCTGAAAAACCACTTAACATGACAGCAACCAAATATTCTCTTTCTGACGTTCCATTGGAGCAAAGCACCAATGATTTCGGCACCGAAGGCTATGTAGAAGGACTGGAAAACTTCATCATACATGCAGCCACACCCATAACAATCGCCCTCCAGGGTGAATGGGGCAGCGGCAAGACCTCTCTGATGAACCGACTGTTCATTGATTTGTGCGGCAAAGACAAAGAATTCATAGGCATTACGGTCAATACCTGGGAGTATTCAATGCTGGCTACACCCGAAGAAACCGTTCTCAAGATTATAGGCCGTCTCGTACACTCGCTTACAGAAAAAGACGACAAAGCGAAATCCAAAGCAGCCAGATTTATGCGCGGAGCACTTGGCATGGCTTTTCGCGCAGGCCGTGATTTTGCAAAGGGATTATTTCCGGGAGCCGGTTACATAATCGAAGGATTAGGAACCGCGGCAGATCTGCCCGAATCAAATAACGATGATACTCCGGTATCGCTTTCAGAACTAAAAAAGATTCTTTCAGATACTATAGCCAAAACTAAAAAGGAAACGAACAAAAAAGGTATTCTCATATTTGTCGACGACCTCGACCGACTCAATCCACCTCTTGCTGTCCAGATTCTTGAACTGCTGAAAAACATATTCACTCTCGCCGACTGCATTTTCGTTCTTGCCATAGACTACGATGTGGTTGTCAAAGGTCTTGAGCCAAAATTCGGTAAACTTTCCGACACCAACGAACGGGAATTCCGTTCTTTCTTCGACAAAATCATTCAGGTTCCATTCTCTTTGCCGGTCAACAACTATAAGCCTATGAATTTCGTTCTCAATTCGCTCGTTTCAATAGGATATATCACACCAGCAGAAAGAGAAATTCCTTATATCTCGGCTAACATAGAAAAGATTGTTGTTTCCTCAGTCGGGAAGAATCCGCGTTCCATTAAACGTCTCATCAACACTCTTTCGCTGCTCGACTGTATCGGCAAATGCGCATTAAATAAAAAAGATGACTCTCTGGAATCAAAAATCATCAGTTTTGCCATCGTGGCTATTCAGGTGTGCTATCCGAAAATCTATGACATACTGACTGTCAATCCCATGTTCAGCCAATGGGGAGAATCTGTCGCCTCAAAGCTGAATCTGCATCTGAAGCCACACGACGGCATCGACGGCAAGGATATCCTCGACGCCCTTTGCGAAAAGGACGTTTACCTCTCTAAACATCATAAGGAAATACTCACCCTCCTCGACATAATTTACGAAGGAGCCAGTGCGGTAAACAGCTCCGATCCTGAAGAAATAATACGCGAAATTCTCGACCGCTCTTCCATTACTAATGTAAGCGCCACTTTGGAAAGCGCGGAACTCGATCGGAAAGCTCTCATTTCGCGTCTGCACGAAAACATAAGAGCTTATCTCGAAAAAGAAGTCCCTGAAATCACAATATCACGATTCAAAAACAATACAGGAAACGGAGGCCTCGTAATTCTTTTGTCAGACGGCAGAACTTTCGAGGTTTGCTTCAGCCCCAGACCCAAGACCCGGAATATCAACGGACGTACTGAAAATCAGGTTGCTCTCGGCATCAGTCTCGGTGTATGGAACAGCCGTCCTGCTAAATACGACGGTGTCCCATACCGACAGGTCATTGCCGATCCCGAAATCAGAGAAATCATCAGGCCACTTGACGATGCAGTCGTAAGACTATCGAAATACGGCATAATCGAAGGACGCACTTTCGGAGAAAACATTATTTTCCATAACGTTTTCGATGAATACGCCTCCGATTTTCGTGAAGGCAGCCTTTGGAACGCAATATCTGGCTCCGTCGATTATTGGATAAACCGAAGAGCAAGCGATTTCGAAGACAAACGAATAATCGAAGCTATCGGCACACTCATCATCGCTGCCCGGGAAATGAATGAACGGGCCATCCGCTACCTTCAATCCAACATTTAGTTTTTTAGGCTGACGGGCTGTTGGGCTGACGGGCAGCCCAACAGCCTAATAGATATCCCAGTAGACGATGTAGCGCTGGCGATGGGTGTCGTATAGAGGACGCAGGGTGTCGCCGTCGGCGCTCCGGAAGGTCAGAGGACCAGTTTTGGTGATTGTTGCCGAGGGATTGGCCGTGTCGAGGCGCAGAGTGGTGCGCAGGTCAGCCGGAATATGATAGTCATAGGTATAGTAGTCGTTGTACTTAGCCGGATCGGAAAAAGGAGCCGGAGCCTCCATGCCTTCAGTACCGCGTTCGCCGGCAAGCACTATCGGACCGTAGAGCAACGCGGCCTTGTGCGGATTGTCGGGTGTTGCCTCGACTACAAGACTCATCGGATAGTTCACCTCTATGCGGTCGCCGGTGCGCCATTTGCGATCTATGGCGATATACGAGCCCGGCGTCTGACCGACTTTCACCTTTTTACCGTTTACTTTCACCGTCGGCAGGCCACTCCACGAAGGATAGCGAAGCATCATAGCTGCCCTGACCGGCTTTTCGGCAGAGACGGTGAAAGTGGAATTGGCCTCGTCCGGGAATGTTGTCATCTGACGGATAGTCAGCCCCTTGTCTTTCCAACTGACTTCCGACGGAATGAACAGGTTGACGTACAGGCTGTCGCCATTGTGGTAGTAAATACCTTCACCGTACTTGGCATGGTTTTCGAAACCGCTGCCGACGCAGCACCAGAACGAATTTTCCGGCGTACTGTAAACTTTGTGCGCACCGCTGAGCAGCGGCAGAAAGTAACATACCATGCCGCTCTGAGGATCCTGCTGACCGAGAATGTGGTTGAACAGTGCACGCTCATAGTATTCGGCAACCGCCGGATCGGCCTCCCGGCAGAAGAGATGCCGGCTGAGCTTGAGCATATTGTATGTACAGCATGTCTCGCCGGTGTAGCCGTTGACGAACTTCGAGAACTTGGCCGGGTCGAAATAGTGCTCTTTCTGGCTGCTGCAGCCCGGCGCAAAAGTATGCTTATCGATCATCGTGTGCCAGAAAAAGTCTGAGAGCTTGCTGCTTGTACTG
>CABQCA010000161.1 GCA_902462525.1 uncultured Porphyromonadaceae bacterium
GCCTCGTTCTGCAGAAGTAATTATCAGAAAAGCATATCACTGAGAGAAGCTGCTTCTGTTTTCGGCCTGAATGTTTCGGCTATGTGTTCTTTCATAAAACGTCATACAGGATTGACTTTTACAGGATATATGAACAAATGCCGTCTCGAAATGGCAGAACATCTGCTTGCGGCAACAGATATGTCGGTATCCGACATCGCCTATGAGGTCGGGTTTTCAAATGTGTCGTATATGTGCCGGGTGTTCAGAAAATCACACGGTGTAACGCCACTGGCTTTCAGAAACAGGACTTAGTCCCAGGTGTATTTTTTCTGTTTGCTCAGGCGAGAGTGGACGTGGGCCATGAGACGTCGGGCCGGGTAGGAAAGCACCAGCCAGGGTATTGTGGCGAAGAGCGGTCGTGCTTTAAGAGCCTTCATGGTTTTGCGCCACATTACTATGTCGAGAGTCAGGAGAATTATAATGATGGCTGCGGCGATTACGGCCACAAACACATTCGGCCGGTCGATGACGGCTGCCGCAATAGCGCTGCATATTGCACCAAGTTGCAGACATCCCGTGAGGCTTACAAGGATGCGTGGACGACGTCTGATGAAGCGTTCTGTGAATATTCGGCGAAGTACGCGTTCGCCGAACAATCTGGGATGATTGCCCTGACGGATATTAACAACTGACTCTTCCGACAGCTCGACACGGGTGTTGGCACCGTTGGCTATTTCCGAAACGAAAATATCGTCGTCGCCGTTGTGGAGGTTAAGCGAGCGGGCAAAGCCTTTGTTGCGCATAAACAGCGAGCGCCGGTAGGCGATATTGTACTCGGTACCGCGGAATGGTTTGCCGGCAATTGCCACAGCGAGCCAGCGCACGCTCTCGGCCACATAGTCGAAAGCACGGCGCCGGTGTCCGTGACAGGTATCTTCGTCGGGATCGACGGCGGCAAAGCCAAGCACAACTTCGACGGGTGAGTCTTTGTCGAAACGCCACATCATGCGGCGCAGCCACATCGGTGAGCGCACGATGGCTGCTGTGGTGGTGAGAACCACCACATCGTAGCGGGCGGCTTTGATGCCTAAGGTCAGGGCGAGTTTCTTACGGCTGAGATTGACAACTCCTTCCGGTGTAAAAGTGAGGTAGAGGTTCGGATAACGGTTCCGCAACATTCCTACTGTGTCGCGGACATCGCCCGACTCGCCTTCGTTTACCACGATCACCTCGTAGGCAGCCGGATAATCCTGGTTGAGAACAGTTTCAAGCAGCGACTGAAGGTTTTCCGCATCGCCCTGAGAGTAAATCACCACTGATGCCGGAAGATATTCGCTGTCGGGTTTGTCCGGACGTTCGCTGTCGGCGTTCCGTCTGTATTTTATCACTGTCTGGAGGCGGAAAATATAGAATGTGGCCACAGCAAGCACACAGATGGCACTTGCTGCAATGAGCCACAGGGCTGCAAATGATATTGTTGGCGAGAAAACCATGTCGTTTGGGAAAAATAATCCCACAAAATTACATATAATATTACTAAGGAGCAACAAAAAAACGCCCGGTTGTCCGGGCGTTTTAATGCGGTTCTGCAGAAATGCGGTATGTGTCAGAGATCGTTGCTCACGCTTCCTCCGGTGCTCGAGCGCAGGCTGGTCGGGCTGGCGATTTTGCATCGTATCGAGCCGCTTGTTGAAGCTTTGGCCGATCCGGTTGGTACTGCCGCACCTTTGAAATCTATGCTTCCCGAGGTATTGGCCTCGAGTTCAGCGCTGCGTGCAGATACCACATTGGCTGCGATCGTACCTGATGTATTTGCCTCGGCCTCGGCGCTGCCGCTTGTGAGATTTCCGATTTTTGCCGAGCCCGATGTACTGGCTTCGATTTCAGTCTTTCCATTCACGGTGAGGTTTTGGACCGTTACGCACCCGCTTGTAGAGGCTTCAATATCGCATGTCGCGGCGCTTACAGTCCCTGCTGAAACGGTGGCCGAAGTGCTTGCCGAGAGTTCAATCTTGCCGTTGCTACGGACGTTGCCTTTCACGGTCACCGCAGCACTGAGAGAGGCGTCGATTTCGCTGATATCGGCCACGGTAAGTTCCACAGTTGTGCGGGCATTGCCTTTTATGTTTAAATTGCTCGGGAAGCGGATTTTAAGCTCGTCGCCGTCAGTATCGAACTTCAGTTGGTCGATAAGATTGTCGGGTGCGCTGACTTTGGCCATGCCGTCGGGCTGTCCTATGTTGACGATGAGTTTCACACGCGACACCTCTATTTCATCGATAGCGGTGCCTATGTTCACGCTTCGGGTGACAATGTTGCGCGATGGCGTCACTGTCTGATTAGATCCCAAATTTCTTGCGGCTACCATGCCGAGCACAGCAAAGACGGCAAGAATGAAAACTAAAGATATTTTTTTCATAGTTTATGTAGGTTATATGCCCCTTAGACGTAACAACGGTGCCGGATGTTACACTCCGGCTGAAAAAAAATTAATACCATGTGATACCGTTGGTGCGTGAGGAGCGTTTGTCGTACTTAAGGTCGCTGAGCAGCGACGACTTGACGGCGATGTGGAAATTGTAGCTTTTGTACGGACCGACAGGCACGAAACTGGCGCTCATGGTGAAACAATGCAGGTCGCGCGATATATTGCAGTTCATATACGCTATCTTGTGCAGATTGAAATCGTACGACGCCGACATGGAGAAGTTCCAGTTCGGAGTCGGGCGTATGTTGCCCGAAACCGAAAGGTTCTGCGTTATACGACCGTCGTATTCCATCTTTTTCTTGTTGAAAGCGCCGTAGCCATAGTTGATGGAGTAATTGAAGGTAAGGTTCCACGGCACACTCCACACTGCATAGCCGTCTTCACTCATCTGCGTCTCGGCATCCGATTCGCGGTCGCGCTGGTTGCGCTCGTTCATGGCACCCGAACCGAATTCGTCGTTCTCGTCGCCGCTGTTGTTGCCGGCTGAGTTATTTTTGTCGTTCTTGTTGTCCTTTTTTTTCTTGAACGTCTGGTTGTTGAAAGTGTAGGAGAACGATGTGCCCGTGCGCATGAGGCGTCCCAGGCCTTTGCCGGCAGCAAGACGTGTCTTGTTCACTCTCACAGGGCTGCCGGAGGCGTTAAGCTGGTAGGTGTAAAGATCCCAGGTAGCCGAGAGGTTTAGATTGAAGCCTTTGGTGAGGCGAAGCAGTATCGATGTGCTGAGGTCGCTCCAGTTGAGCGAATCGGCGGCGAAATTGTAGCTTTCCTGAATGTTGAGGTTTTCGATGAGCGATATCTTCTTTTCGCCCGTGGAGTCGTTGTCGGATTTAACCTTCATTTCAAGGTTGTTGGCAAGCGACATGCTCAGCGAGCCCGATTTTCCCTGTCCCGGAACGCCGAAGAGAGCGTTGGGGAAATAGCTGTACTTGCGGATCTGCTGCTGGCCGTGGGTGTCGACGTAGTCATAGCTGCCGTAGTAGCCGAAGAAACTCGATGAAAAGTCGGGATTGCCGCTGAACGAAAGAGTGGGTGTGAGCACGTGGCGTATCATCTTCACTTTCTTGCCCAGGAAGCCGAGCGGCTGGAAGAAGCCGTAGATTTTAGTATCGACTGACACGGAGGCGTTGAAGTCCCATACGTTGTAGAAGCTGTAGGTGGTGTCCATGCTCTCTCGGTTCTGTTCGGGATCCCAGTGCCGTTTCACTTTGGTGGTGTACATTCGGTCGGTGAGAGAAATCGACGGTGTTACGTTGATATAGTTGAAAAGATTGAAGGTGGCTGACACCGGTACATTGTGGCGCATGCCGTTACGCCAGTCCTTGATGAGGCTTTTTTTGAAGAATACGTCCTGCTTGGCGGTCAGCGAGTTCTGTAGTACACCTGTGTATGAAAGCTTGATTTTCTCATACCACTTTGCTGCGCCGATGGCTTTCTTGCGTTTGAAAGGATACACCTGCGACAGGTTTACCGTAACATTAGGAAACGACACCGACAGAGTCGAGTCCTGGGTACGCTGACTCACGTTCATAGTAGTTGAGAGGCTCAGTTTGGTGTTCGGCACACGGTAGGTCATGTTGATGGTCGAACTTTTGGTGTTCTCTGTGAACGAAGGCGAGTAATAGGAGTTGAGGTTGTTTCGGGTATAGCCCGATGTCGTGAAGTTTACGCTCGCCGAAAGTGTCATGTTAGGGTTCGCTTTCGAATCCTGGCTATGGCTCCATAGAATCTGGAAGTTGGTCTGCACCGAGTGGTCGGGCGAGCCTTTTTCGCCGGTTATTGTCTTTAAGTAGTTCAGACTGAAATTGCCGTTGTACTTGTAGCGCTTGGTGTAGGTGGAACGTGCGTTGATGCCCCATGAGCCTTTGGTATAGATTTCGCCGGTGAGAGCGAGGTCGATATTGTCGTTGATGGCGAAGTAGTAGCCGCCGTCGCTCAGGTAGAAGCCGCGGTTGTAGTCGTCGCCGAAAGTAGGCACTATGATGCCCGAGGCATAGCTGTCGGTGAATGGAAAGTAGCCGAAAGGCAGCGCCAGAGGCAGGGGCAGACCTGCCAGAACCATATAGGTGGGGCCGAACACCACATTTTTGCCGGGCTGGACCTTGGCTTTGGTCATCTGGAAGTAGAAGTGCGGGTCGTCGTGATTGTCGCAGGTGGTGTAGCGGCCTTTGCCGATATAGAACGAGCCGGTTGAGTCGCGCTTTGTGGTGCCACCTGTAAGGTAGCCTTCGCCCTGCTGTGTCACGACATCTTTGATGTAGCCTTTTTCGGTGGCGAAATTGTAGCGCATAGTCTTGGCTTCGTAGTCGGTACCGCCCTGGCTGAAAAGTGGTTTGCCCTCGATTTCGCCTGTGGAATCCTCGCGCCCCAAGGCATAGACGGTGTTGTCCTTGAGGTTCATTTCGATCTGTGCCGCATCGAGCTTTATGTCGCCGTAAGTCACTGAACTCGAGCCGTACATGAAAGCCGAGTCACGGCGGATGATGAGCATCGAGTCGGTCGACGAAAAATCGACCGGTGCGTCGAGGTCAACTTTGGTGTAGCGCATTCTCGAAG
>CABQCA010000162.1 GCA_902462525.1 uncultured Porphyromonadaceae bacterium
GAGTTTCCGCCGAGGTTCACGCGTGTGGTGCGCCGCACCTGCAGGCGTGTGCCGAGTTCAACCTTGCCCTGAAAGATTTTGAACGTGGCGTTGAGGCGTCCGGAGTAGTCGGTGCGCGAATTTTTTTTGATGATGCCGTTATCGTTGGCATACATCATCGAGGCATAGACGTTTGCTTTGTCGCTGCCGCCGGTGAGGGTGACGGTGTGCTTGTTGGAGAAGGCGTTGTCGTTTATCATTTCGCCGTACCAGTCGGTGGCGTAGCCGTAGTCGGCGCCGTAACCCTGCTCGACGAACTCGGTTCGGTACTCGTCGGCCGAGAGCATGCGTGGTTTGTCGCGAAGATGGTCGATGCTGAGTTCTGTGGAGTAGGTCACTTTCACATCGCCGCTGCGGCTGTTGCGAGTAGTGACAATGATTACTCCGCCTGCCGCGCGGGTGCCGTAGATGGCGCCTGCCGAGGCGTCCTTGAGCACGTCGATGCTCTCGATGTCGTCCTGATTGATGGAGCGGAGATCCCCGCCGGGCACACCGTCGATTACGATGAGGGGTCCCGAGCTGCCGTTGACCGATGCCACGCCGCGCAGCTGGAAAGTAGGCACGCCGTTGGGGTTGTTTGTGCTGTCGATGACGAGTCCGGGAATTTTACTTTTGATGGCTGTGGCGATGGTGGAACCGCCCACACCGTGAAGCATATCCTCGGCCTTGACCGATGTGATGGCTGTTGTGACTCGCTTGCGGTCGGTGGTGCCGTAGCCTATCACGACGACATCTTCGAGCAGACGCACGTTGTCGGAGAGGGTGACGGCGATATCGCCGGAATCGGTCACTTTCACGGTCTCGGGGTTGTAACTCACACACGATATGGTGAGTTTCTGACCCGGAGCGGCGGAAATGGAGAAATTGCCGTCGATGTCGGTCGATACTCCGCGTTTAGAGCCGTCGACAGTGACTGATGCGCCTATTACAGGTTCTCCCTCAGTGTCGGTGACACGGCCGTGCACCAACCGTGCGCTTGTGGCGGAAGCTGCACCTGATTCTTCGGCGGTACGGGCTTTCACCAGTGTGATGGTGCGGTTGTTGAGAGTGTAGCTGATGCCCATGGGCGAAAGAACTTCGGACAGCAGGTCGGAAAGAGCTTTTTTGTTGCAATGCACATCGACGCTGCTGCGGTCGTTGACCACATTGTTACGGTAAACGAAGGTGTAAGGCGTCTGTTTTTCGATGCTTTTGAAAAGCTGTTTGACAGTGCCGTGACTGATGTCGATGGTCACGGGTTCGCTTTGCGCCTGAGCGGCCGGCGCTGCAAGAACTATGGCGAGTGCTGCAAGAGCACACCTTGCCACACGCCGCCACAACCGAAGAGTGGGTGTTGTTCTCATGATAATGATAGGAGTATGTGGTATAAAATCAATAAATTACAATCTTATTGCTTGCCATGCGGTAGCTGAAGTCGTACTGGTTGCTGAGCGACTGCATTACATTCTCGATGCTTTCGCGATGGTATGAACCAGACAGGCGGTCGGAGGCGATGTCGGGCCGCTGGAGGTCGATTTCGACACCGTACCAGCGCTCTATCCTTGTGATGACTTCCGAAAGCGGCTCGGAGTAGAACACAAGGCGGTCGAGGGTCCAGGCGGTCGAAAGGTCGGGGTCGAACGATTGTATGGCTATGGTTTTGTCGCGCAGGTTCACTACTGCCTGCTGGCCCGGGGAGAGGTCGTAGCGGCGGGCGAGAGCCGGTGATGAAATGACTACAGAGCCGCTGACGAGCGATGTCTCGACGATGTCGGGGTCGTAGGCATTGACGTTGAACGATGTTCCGGTGACTGTCACCGATACATCGCCGGCCTTTACGGTGAGCGGACGGTCGGGGTCGTGAGCGACATCGAAGAATGCTTCGCCTGTGATGGCGACCGAACGGCTCTCGGACGATGTCATGTCGCTCACCAGGGTCGACATGGAGTTGAGCCGGCATATGGTGCCGTCGGCGAGGGTGATTTCACTTTTATTTCCGGCTTTCACACTCAGTTTCACCGGCTGCATGTCGGGGCGACCGGGCAGCATGAGCACTGTTGTGGCCACAATAGCGCAAAGGACGGCAATGCCGCATGCCACGCGGGCCATAAAGAAACAGCGGTTCCGGAAAATAGCGCGACGCAGACGGCGCAGAATGGTGCGCCTCGAATCGTCGGACATAGCTTCGCGGGGCGATGTGGCGGTACATTCGTTCATCAGTTGCCACAGCCGGGCGTCGTCGGTGGAGCCGACATCCTCGCGGAACGAGGCGAACTGTCCGGCGTCGAGGCGGTTTTCTACGTAAGAATAAAGAGGATTGTCTTCTCTCGGGTCCATTGCGTGTGTTTGCTGGTTTCTACAAGCATTTACGCAAATCCGAGGGAAGGGTACTAAATGAATTTATATGTTCTTTAACATATTTTCGGTTAAGGGCTCTTAAGGTCTTTATAGATTGCTACACGAAGAAAATGAAGATGAAGCGGTATTTGCGTAGTTCGTCGCGCAGTGTACGCAGTGCCGTGACGAGAGTGTTTTTTACAGTCTGCTCCGAAATACCGAGTTCTGATGCTATGTCGGGGAGTGTGTGGCCCTGTTCGCGGCTCATTTCGAAAATCTGGCGTTGTCGCGGTGTCAGCAGATTTTTGGATTTGGAGAGATGGTTGCGGAATTCATCGTAAAGCAGCACATCTTCAGGGGAGAACTCGTCGGCCATGGCATTGCCGTAGTCTATATACTCGGTAAATGAAGGAGCCGAGAGCTGGCGGCGGAAGGTGTCGATGATACGGTGCCGGGCGATGGTGAAGATAAAAGCTCTCAGGTCGCCGAAACAGTCGATCTGCGAGCGGTTGTCCCACAGGCGCATGAAAGTGTCCTGCACAATATCCTGCGCAGCCTGCCGGTTTTTGAGAAAGCGGATGGCGAAAGCATAGAGATTATCGGCGTAGGCATGATAAATGAGAGTGAAAGCTTTGTAAGAGCCGTGCCGAAGGTCGCCGGCGGCCTGAATGGGGTCGAAACTCATGAATTGCTTTTTTTAGACGGCGGCAAATATACGATTTTTTTTTAAGGTGTGTAGTGCCGTTGCAAGGCAAGAATAATATGATTTGGAAAATAATGATGATGCCGGTCAAAAAAAACAGTCCGGGCAGAATGACCGGACTGTTTTTTGCTTGTGTGGGGAAGGATTATTTCTTCACAGCTACGCGACGCTCTTTGATGCGGGCTTTCTTGCCGGTGAGGGCACGCAGATAGTAAAGTTTGGCACGGCGTACTTTGCCGTACTTGTTGACTGTGATCGAATCGATGAAGGGCGATTCGATGGGGAAGATACGTTCCACGCCGATGTTGTCGCTCATTTTGCGAACGGTGAAACGCTTCTTGGCGCCTTCTCCCGAAATGCGGATTACAACACCGCGGTACTGCTGGATACGCTCCTTGTTACCTTCTTTGATACGGTAGGCTACTGTGATGGTGTCGCCGGGGGCGAAGTCGGGGTGCTGCTTGCCGGTAGCGAAAGCTTCTTCGGCAACTTTAATAAGATCCATTGTAATAATAAATTATAATGTTAACATTACTCGCAATATTCACAGACCGCTTGTCCTGCCAGAGATTACGAATTCGGCTGCAAAGGTAAGGAAAAAAAATTGCTGTTGCAAATTTTTTTGTGAAGTGTGAAGGTGGCGCGGAACCTTACTGTACTTTGATTTCGGAGATATCGACGAGTTTGTGGATAATTGCGTAGACTGTCAGTGCCGGCGCGGAGTGAATGTCGAGTTTCGCGCAGATGTTGCGGCGGTGTGTGGTGACGGTGTGCGTGGAGAGGTAGAGAGCCGATGCAATCTCTTTTGTTGAGAGTCCTCGGGCTATGCACCGCACAATTTCGCTTTCGCGCGCAGTGAGTTCCTGTGCGGTGTCATTGCCTTCTTTCTCGAGGGGCTTGCGTGCGGCTTCCGGCTCGAGTGCCTGAGCGGCAGGCATGAGGATATTGTCCTCGATGCCGCAGTGGTCGCGGAGTTCGCGTTCGGTGATTATGATATCGTAGAGAGCTGAATTGAGCAGGTCGCCGTTTCCTTGTCCGGAGTAGTGGCAGATGAAAAATTCCTTGAGCTCGTTTAGTTTGGGTGTTATCGATTCGTGGCGGGCCTGTAGCTCGGCGATGGTGAAGTTTCCTGTATTTTCGCCGTCGATGAGGCTGCGGATATAGGGGAAAACATAGCGGTTTTCAAATTCCATATGCAGTCGCACTTCCTCGTAGTAATCGTCGAAGTATCGCAGCATCAGCAGAGCCACCGAATTTGGTTCGGTCATCGGCAGGGCTTCGATTAGCTTGCGGCGTATCGAGGGGAGGGCATAGTCGAGAAAGTAGACATGGGCGTTTTTGAGGTAGGCCATCAGAGTTGCTGCATCGACCTTGAAGTGTCGCCAGGCGTGTCCGGCGGTATAGTTTGCTATGGCGAGGAAAGTTTCGGTGTCGATGTCGTTCTGCCTGCACACTTCTGCGACGGTGTTGTTGCCGAAACCGAGAGCAATGCCGAAACGGCGCAGGAGCATAAGCAACTCGGGGTTACGGCGGATGAGTTGCCGCAGCGGATCGGTTGATTCAAAGGAATTGTCTGTCATATAACGGAATACGTGTTTACCGCTCGCAAAATTACAAAAACCCTTCCGTTCGCCAAATACCTACTTCTGAGTATTCAGACAAAGATATGAGGTGAAAAAAAACAGGCCCCGCGCGCGTGCTGCGTACGGGGCAATGCGGTCATAGTGAAAGATGCCTGTCGGCTTAAGAGCCGAGGTAGCTTTTGAGGAGGCGGCTCTTCTGGCCTTTGAGGCGTCGGATGGCTTTTTCTTTAATCTGACGCACCCGCTCGCGTGTGAGGTCGAACTTGGCACCTATTTCTTCGAGGGTCATTTCCTGACAGCCGATGCCGAAGAACATCTTCAGAATTTCGCGCTCGCGCTCATGTAGCTGGCGGAGTGCGAAATTCTGAAGATGTT
>CABQCA010000163.1 GCA_902462525.1 uncultured Porphyromonadaceae bacterium
AGAGCATCTGACTACGGATCAGAAGGTTACAGGTTTGAATCCTGTAGGAGTCACAAAAAGCGGCAGAATCCGTCGAGGACTTTGCCGCTTTTTTGTATCCGCGCATTAGATTTATCTCACTATATACTCCAGACAAGGCCAGTACATGCCGTCGTCGAGCTGCATACTCAGTTTGAGACTGCCGGTCCGTACGGGGGTCACGGTAATATACCATTCTTTTGTCGAGGAATCCTGCTTCCACTCGCGGTACCAGTCGTCGCCGTTGATGATTGCGGCACCTTTGCCTTCGTAAGGGGAGAAACGGAAAGTGTAGGCCGTGCCTGCACGCAGAACACCGTTCCAGGGCACGTCGCCAACTGAAAAACGGCATTTGTTGTACATTTCAGGAACCGCCGATATCCTGTTGGCTTTGACGGTGGACAGCAACTTTCGCAGGTCCACGCCGTGCCGGCCGTAGGTGTCGGCCCGGAAATTCGCTACTGTCTTCCACACCGGCGACAGCAGAGGCTCGGCATTTTCGAGAGCTGCGATGTCGTCAGGCGTCGGCTCTGCAACCTTGTAGCTGATAAACCCTTTGTACTGCCCGGAAGCATCTTTCACCGAAACCATTGCTTTGCCGCCTTCCGACGGCATGAAGCGGCACATCATATAACCGTCGCGGCTTTGCCAGTTCTCTACATACTGCGAACCATTGCTGAGCAGGAGCTCGGCATTGCTTTTCGGTTTGAACACAAAATCGTAGTAGCGGCCCACATGGAGAGTGCCCTCCGAAGGAACATTGTTTACTGTAAGTTTGCTGAAACCATGATTGAAAACCTCCGGAACATCAACTTTGCCGTTGCGGCGATATTTCTCGAAAAGATCCCGGCCTTTAATACCGAGATATTTCAGATTCGGATAGAGCGGTGGCAACATCCGGAAATCGCTGAAATCGATTTTATCGTCTATAAGCTGGTAGACGGCCATTTCTTCATCAGGTATATGGCTGAAAATCATCATATGCGGATCGACATCGAACCATGAGTCATCGTGATCGTTGCGTGTAAACCGGCCTTTGTTGACAGTTCCGGCACCCCATGTCGGGTCGACAAGTATGCCGGCGTTGCCATCGGTGTACACGAACACCCATGCATGGCCGTTCGCATCGAGTTCGCCTCTGAAATCTTTCGACCGGCCGCTTATTATATCGACACGCAGACCCACAGCCTCGCCCAGACGGTAGAATAGTTCACTGTAGGCCTGACACACACCGCGGCGCTGCTCATAGGCTTCGTCGGAATGGTATATGGTGTACGACGTATCATAGCTTATGTTGTCGCACAGCCAGCGGTATATTTTGTAGGCTTTATCGCGCGGCGCGGTACAGTCTCCGACTATGCTTTGGGCAAGCGGTGTCCAGTCGTAGCGAGTGTCCGATACCGGCATCGCGCCTGAGGCTCCGACAGAATAACAGACAATGGCAAAAATTAAAATTGCAAGTCGTTTGAACATAATGGTTGGATTTGTATTGAAATAATCTGAGGCCGAACACATAATCGACGATTCAAAACTACGAAAATATTACGGTTCCACAAAATATTTCCATTCCCGAAAAAACCATATCACAAAAATACATTTTATACGGTCATATTAAAAAAATTATTCATATATTTGCGACCATATCATAAAGCGACAAAGTCCTAAACCAATCTAAATTATTATGGGAAAAATTTTACACTACTTTCTTATTGCTGCATGCTCCTGCTTCATTGCAAGTGCAGCTGACGCAGGCACCACAGCCTACGGCTATCTGTTCAGTTCCAAAGACGGCAAAAGAGGATTCGTGTCATTCGACATCGACACTCCCCAGAAACTCAATCTGAAGGCCAACGACTACGGCTACGTCCATATGACTGCCGGCGAATACGTCGACGGAAAAATTTATGCCTACCGCGCTGAGCTCGACGATGACTACGGTACAATCACGCCCTACGACTGGGCAGTCTACGATGCTTCCACAAACAAACTGATTGAACACACACCCGTGTCGGGCAACCGTGTTGCCGACATGACCTACGACTACACCACCAACACTCTCTACGCCATTATCGAAGACGAATACACAACCGGCTCCGTACGGCCCACATCGCTCTATGTCATCGACATGAAAACCGGCGCACGCCGGCTCATCGGCTCTCCCGGAAAACTCACGGCCATCGACGGCTACGGCAAGACCGACACCGACGGCCTCATCACTCTGGCCTGCGATGCCGAAGGACAGCTCTATGCCATGTCGCATTACCGCTATCTGTATAAAGTCGACAAATTCACCGGCGCCGTAACCTCGGCAGCACCCCGCCACAACCTCGGCACAGCCGAACAGTTTCAGTCGATGACCTTCGCTGCCGACGGCAAGCTGTGGTGGGCACAGCAGCATCCAAGCTACGCCCATTTCTGTGAAATAGACCTCGGCACCGGTATTCCCGGCGGTTTCGTCGATTTTACGACCGACTACGAAAAGCTCAAAAAACTCGGCAACGACTCTCAGGTAACAGCCATTTTCTTCAAAGATAAAGAGGTGAACGGCAACGCACCACTCTCGGTAACCGACCTCAAGGCTGTCACCAGCGCCGAAGACCCCTACACTGTCAACCTCACCTGGACGCTGCCTGCCGCCGACTACAGCGGCAACGCTCCAGAAATCAAAGGCGTACGGATCTATATCATCGGCCTGCCTGAACCGGTTGCCACAGTAGAAGGTGAAGCCACATCCTATACTGTGAAAAATACCCCCAACGGCATGCTCACATTCGAAGTAATACCTTTCAATGAATCGGGCAACGGCTTCCCGGCATTCGCCGAAACCTTCGCCGGCATGGATCAGCTCAATGAAGTTCAGAACATAACTTCATCTATTGCCGACAACAATGTAACCGTTAAATGGGAACGCCCCGTATCGACGGTCAACGGAGGCTATGCCGATTACGAAGCAATAACTTACAATGTGTACCGCAAACTCGCTCAAAACGAGGTCAAAGTAGCAGATGGCATAAGCGCCACAGAGTTCTCCGAAATTCTCGAGACTCCCGGCAGCTACACCTATGTAATCGAACCGGTATGCGGAGGTGTCATCGGCGTGCGTGCCGAATCGCCGGCTGTGGTTTTATCAACGGTTGCTTCGATTCCTTACTTCAGCGGTTTTGAAGACAACGAAGACGGCTCGCTATGGACTATCATCAACAAAAATACCGGCAACTACGGGTGGCAGCCCTTTGGCGTCAAGAGCTATGAATACAGCGGCAAATCGGCTTATGCAGTAACCGGAGGCGCATCGGCTCTCGGCGATGACTGGCTCATTTCACCCGCTATCGAGATACCGGCCGGCAGCTATATCCTCGAATTCTACGGAAACGGAGCTTCTTACGACAAGGTGTCGCTCGATGTATGCCTCGGCACCGACAACACCGATGCAGCAAGCTTCGATCAGACAATCTATTCGCTCGACAACGATTATCTGTACGATGCTGCAGCAACGCCTAAGGGATGGAAGCATGTTGTGACAAAATTCACTGTAGCCTCGACCGGAGTATATCACCTCGGATTCCACCACAAAACGAAAACCACCTATGCCAACACACGCATCGACAACGTATCGGTCAAATCCGACAGTTCAGGCATCGGCACTCTCACCGGCAGCAACGACGACGCACCCGTCGAATACTACAACATTCAGGGCATGAAGGTCGACAATCCTGCTCCCGGCCTTTACATTCGTCGTCAGGGCAACACTGTAAGCAAGGTTATCATCCGATAATCCGCAATACATTCCTACAAAAAATAGACCCGGAAGGGTCTATTTTTTTTGTGGCTTATGGTACGGCGGCCTGGATCCGAACAGGCGGTCGATTAGGTCGGGACGGCCTATACGGCGCAGTGTACGCACAATGTCGGCACGGTATGCCGGGTCGTACCAGAAAAAGAACTTGCGCTGCTCCAGTTTCTGCTCCGGCGTCGTGGAAGTGAAAATTTTCTCGCCCGTGTAGGGATGATAGCCGGTATAGTAGATTTCAGTCGCTACCGTCATAGGTGTGGGAGTAAAATCCTGAACCTGCTCGAGGTGGAAACTGAGGTCCTTGGTTTCGGCGGCAAGTTCGGCCATGTCGGCGGCGCGGCAGCCGGGATGCGACGATATGAAGTAAGGTATTATCTGCTGCCGCAGCCCGCAGCGCTCGTTCACGCTGTCGAAAATCTTCTTGAACTCACGGAACATCTCGAACGTCGGCTTCCGCATTATGCGGAGCACCTCGTCGGAGGTATGCTCGGGTGCCACTTTCAGACGTCCCGACACATGGTGCTCTATGAGTTCGCGATTGTAGCGGGCGTTGGCACTATCGACTTCGGCATCGCCGCTACGGTGCATCGACAGATCGTAGCGCACGCCGCTGCCGATGAAGCTTTTCTTAACGCCGGGAAGAGAGTCCACAGCATGATATATGTCGAGCAGCGGCCGGTGGTCGGTGTCGAGGTTGGGGCACGGCGAAGGGTGCAGACACGACGGACGCAGACAGCGGGCACACTTGCTGCGGTCGCGGCCGCCCATAGCGTACATGTTTGCCGACGGGCCTCCCAGGTCGCTGATATAACCCTTGAAATCGGGCATACGGGTCACTTGTCGCACCTCGCGGAGTATCGATTCCTTCGAGCGCGAGGCTATGAACTTGCCCTGATGCGCCGAAATGGTGCAGAAGGCACAGCCCCCGAAGCAGCCCCTGTGCAGGTTCACCGAGTGGCGAATCATCTCGTAGGCCGGAATAGTTTTGCCCTTGTACCGCGGATGAGG
>CABQCA010000164.1 GCA_902462525.1 uncultured Porphyromonadaceae bacterium
CCAGTAGGCTATGCTTACGTGGGACTACCATCTGCCGCCGACACCCGAAAACTGGACGCACCGCAACGGACGCACCGCACGCATGGGAGCCGGCGGAAGTGTCTACGTCATTGTCTCCGACGCCGACCGTGTGCCCGACTACGTTGTCTGCGACAACGATTTCGACCCCTCGCCGTCGGCTTCGCTACCGGTGGAAAAGGCCCGTTTCGCCACCCTGCACTTCAACGCCGGGAAAAAAGACAAGCTCTCGCGCGGCGATATCGTCGGTTTCCTCATCGCAAAAGGAGGACTCACAGCCCCCGAAATAGGCAAAATAAGCGTCAAGGACCACTGTATCTACGTAGCTGTGCCGGCCGATAAAGCCCGCGATGTCGTCAAAAGCCTGATACCCCACAAAATTAAGAACCACCGTGTGCGCATAAGCCGCATCCTATAATGGGCCGGCGGTTTTCAACCGCCGGCCCGGTGTGCATCTTTTCAACCGCCGGTCTCAGCCAGCTATTTTTTACGGGCTTAATCAAACCAAACTGACCGCTCGTTGGTTTTTGATTAAAAAATAATTCATCACGCTGTGAAAATCGGAAATATCATAGGACATGTCTGCCGCACGGTGCTTTTCATCGTTCTTGCCGCCGTGCTCCTCATTCTGGGCATCATCGGACTGCTCTATTCAGGCTGGGCACAAGACCTCGCGCGCGAAACCATCGTGTCCCGTGCCGGTACTATGCCCGATGGAAGCCGTCTCGTTATCAGCGATTTCAGGCTGCGCTTCCCGCTGCGTCTGCAAGTCGGCGGCCTGGCACTCTCACAGAACGGCGACACAGTCATTGCCGCCAGAAGCCTCGAAGCCGACGTAAGTCTTCTGCCGTTGCTGACGGGCAAAGCAGAGCTTGAAAATGCACGGCTGCTCGGCGGCAGATATGTGATAGGCACACCCGACTCGCTGATGTATCTCACCATCGAGGCCGACTCACTCGACATCGCACCGGCCTCGGTGAGCCTCGCCGACATGGATATAGCCCTGAGTAAAGCCAGCATATCGGGCGGACGCCTCGCCATGGTTCTGAAGCCCGACACCTCGGCGCCAAAACCGCCGTCGCCGCCGGTGAAAATGCGTATACGTGCCGGCGAACTCACGCTGCGCAATTTCGACTACACAATGCGCATGATGCCGACCATCGACACTCTTTCAGCACACATCGGCGCCGCCGTGGCCCGCGGTGGCGACATCGACATGTCCGGACAATCCATCACCATAGATTCGTTCACCGGCAGCGCCCTGACGGCACGCTACATTACGCCCGATTCGGCAGCAATTGCCGCAGGTGGCCCGTACCCGGCCCCTGTTGCCTCCGACAGTGTACCGCAGTCGGAGCCGTGGACCGTAAACATCGATTCGATAGCCTTCGACGCTTCGCGCGCCCTCTATACCACCGCCGGTGTGCAGCCGCTTCCCGGGCTTGATTTCGCTTATATACAGGCCGACGACATGACCCTGCGCGTAAACGGTTTCTACAACCGTGCCGCAACGGTGCGTCTGCCACTGCAGCTCACCGCTACCGAGCGTTGCGGCGTGACGTTGCAGACCGACGGCACACTCGACATCGATTCGACCGGCCTTAACCTGCGTAATTTCCGGCTGTCGACACCCGACGGTACCGATGCTGCGTTCTCGGGTCTCATGGGCATGGGCGACCTCATCAACGACCCGTCGCTGCCGCTGGCGCTCGACCTCGACGGCGCTTTCGCTCCCTCCGACCTTGCCAAAATGTTCCCGGCCTTCACGCCCTACCTTGCCACAATACCGTCGGCCGACGACATCCGTCTGCAGGCCCGCGCACAGGGTACAGCCGGCAACCTCGGCATCGACAATCTCGACCTGCGGCTCAACAACTGCCTCAGCCTCCATGCCGCCGGAAATGTCGAAAACCCCATGAACCCCGCAAAAATCGGCGGCGACATAACACTGGCGGGAAATATAGTCAATGTGACATCGCTGAAAAACAAAATACTCAACCCCGCCACCGCAAAATCGCTCGCCATACCTCCGATGACCCTCGGCGGCCACATTGCCATGCACGCCGGAGTGGCCGACGGTCGCCTGCGCGCCCGCGCCAAAGGCGGCGACATACGCCTCGACGGACACTGGAACGGCAACGGCGACGACTTTACCGCCACAGTTCGCACCGATGCGTTTCCAGTCAACGCATTCATGCCACTGCTCAGTGTAGGTGCCGTCACGGCAAGCCTCACCGCCACAGGCCACGGCTACAACCCATTTGTGCCCTCCACGACTCTGAAAGCCGACCTCGATGTGGCGTCGGCTGTCTACGGCAAAGTCACTTACCGCAAAATCACCGGAAAAGCCACAGTATCCGAAGGAAACGCAGACATCACGCTCAACTCGGCCGACACCGGACTCGACTTCGGATTCACAGCTTCGGGCAATCTCACCGGCGACAAATACGTATGGACCGCCGACATCGAAGGACGCTCCATCGACTTGTTCGCAATGGGCATGACAGCCGAACCCGCGACCATAGAACTCTACGCCAAAGCCGAGGCCTCAGTCGGACCCGGCAAAAACGACATGGCGGGCCACCTGACTCTTGACGACATTTTTTTCCGCGACAGCAAAGGAATCACAAACCTCTCGGACATCGACGTGCATTTCAACGCGACCGACAGCCTTACCGACGCCCGGATAACAAACCGCGATTTCCACGCCGCGTTCTCATCGCCGTGTCCTCCCGACACTCTTATAAGCCGGTTCACACGCGCTTCCGACATTCTTGCCGGGCAAATGTCGTCGTACATGATAAACATCGACACCATTTCAGATGCCATGCCGCCTTTTATGCTCGACATAGCCCAGGGTCGCAACGGCCTTATAAACG
Organism: uncultured Porphyromonadaceae bacterium; assembly: GCA_902462525.1. GTDB lineage: Bacteria > Bacteroidota > Bacteroidia > Bacteroidales > Muribaculaceae > CAG-873. The sequence continues at coordinate 2,898 of CABQCA010000164.1, forward strand.
ATATTCTCGCCCCGGGCAAGATGTCGCTGCAAAACCTGCATCTCAGTGCCGGAAAAGACTCCGTGCTCGCTCTCGACGGTACTGTGCGCAGCTTCAGCACCGGCTCCATGCTCATCGACTCGGTCTTCATAGACGTTCACCAGCATAACGACCACCTCCATCTTGCCGCCGGACTCGAAAATCAGCCCGGGAACCTCGACCAATGGCACCGTGTCGACATCACGGGCGCCGGACGCGGCAACACCCTGCAGATGCGCGTGGCTCAGAAGAATCTCGCAGGAAAGACAGGCTACGATCTCGGCTTCTTAGCTGAATCGTCGGCCGCCGACTCCACTGTCACCCTCAACATCAAACCTTTCGATCCGGTTATCGCCTACCAGCCATGGACCGTCAACACCGACAACTTCATTTCCTACCGTATTCCCGACCGCCATATCGACGCAAACCTGCACATGCAGGGCGGCAACAGCTCGCTGGCACTCTACACCGAGCATAACTCCGCCGACAGCCTCGCACAGGAAGATCTTGTGATAAAACTGACCGACATTCACATCGCCGACTGGATAGCGCTCAACCCTTTCGCCCCCCCTATGAAAGGCGACGTCAGCGCCGACATGCGACTCAACCATCTCGGCGACCAGCTTGTGGGCAAAGGCACGGCAGGAATAAGCAATTTCATATACGACCGTCAGAAAGTGGCCGATTTCAAAGCCGACTTCGATCTCGCGGCAACACCCTCGGGCTCGGTGCGCGCCAACGCCGCACTTCTTGTCGACGGTGTGCGCACCATCACAGTCAGCGGCTCGCTCAACGACACAACGGCCACCTCGCCTATAGCACTCGATTTCTCGATGATACGTTTTCCGCTCGCTACTGTCAACCCTTTCCTACCCAAGGGCACCGCACGGCTCTCGGGTATGCTCAACGGTCGCATGGACATATCGGGGCCTACCGATCGTCCGACAGTCAACGGCTGGCTCGATTTCGACTCCACGGCAGTGACACTGGGCCTGACCGGAACTGAGTATAAATTCTCCGAAGACAGCATTCCCGTTGTCGACAATGTGGCCGAATTCAGGAATTTCACCATCAGCGGCTGCAATAAGAATCCACTGCGCATCGACGGAACCGTCGACTTCAAGGATATGGCCGACATGAAATTCAACCTCGGCATGAAGGCCGACAATATGCAGATTGTCAACACCAGCCGCGCGCGCAAAGGCGCCGACGTCTACGGACGTGCCTTCATCGACCTTGATGCCCGTGCAACAGGTTCGACACAGCTCATGAATGTCAACGCCAAGGTCAACATTCTGGCCGGCACCAATGTAACCTATGTCATTCCCGATGCCACGAACGCTATAGCAAACCGCTCGACTTCCGATATGGTGAAATTCGTCAACTTCAGCGACAGCTCGCAGGTGGCCGCCGCCGACAGCCTCGCACCTCAGGGCATGATGATGTTCCTTGACGCCGAGCTGGGAATCGAAAACGGCTCATTGATAAGCGTCGACCTTTCGAGCGACGGCAAAAACAAGGTTCAGCTGCAGTCGAACGGACGCCTCGACTACACAATGACGCCACTGAGCGACGGACGCCTTATCGGACGCCTCAGCATCGACGGCGGTTTCGTACGCTACTCCCAGCCGCCCGTCATTTCCGAGAAAACATTCAACTTTCTCAACGGCAGCTACGTGGCCTTCAATGGCGACATGATGAACCCCACGCTCAACATCCATGCCGTCGACATAATCAAGGCCAATGTCACACAGACGGGCCGTAACTCCCGCCTGGTGAATTTCGACGTGTCGCTCGGTGTGACCGGAACACTCAGCAACATGAACGTGGTATT
>CABQCA010000165.1 GCA_902462525.1 uncultured Porphyromonadaceae bacterium
TATGCTACACCTACAGCTATAAAGGAACACTGCGCGACACTCCGCTCTACCGCAATACTCCTGTCACCGCTTCGTTCGACTCTATCGCGCTCCGGAACCTCAAAAAGCCGGTCTTTGTAGAGATCTCGCCCCGCGACAGCCTTCACTTCGATATCGACGTAGAAACTGAATTCAACGAAGAATCTGAAGAAAAAGAATTCAGGGATGCAGAACTCCCTCTGACGATTGAACTGTCGCACGGCACCCTCACCCTCACACGCAACGCACTTATACCCGAATTCGAGAGAACCGAGAAAATCGTCATCGTCAGCCCCAAGGATATGGCTCTCGACCTCTCGAAACGGCTTTCGATGGAGTTTCCCAAGAATTCCGAAAAAATCATCAATGTCACACTCCTCAGCGAGGTGCCCGAGCGTGGCGACGATGTGATCCATGCCCTGCTCGACTTCTATAATCAGGATATCATCGAGGACAAAAACCGTTCGGCAGTGCAGACCGAAGCCTTTATCCTCGAACGCCTCGGCCTGATGAACGATGAACTCAAGGACGTCGAATCCCGTATGCGCGACTACCGCCAGCAGCACGGAATCACCGATCTCCAGGCTCAAAGCCAGATAAACCTCACACAGCAGAGCCAGTACGAAAGCAAGATGGCTGAAATCGATGCCGAGCTTGCTCTCTACGACGAAATCGAGAACATCATCAAGTCATCGTCGACACACCAGACTCTCCCGACCGTAGTAAACCTGCCGGCTCTCACTACCGTCATCGAAAACTACAACCGAAAAGTAAACCAGTTCCAGCGGACTTTCGAAGGAAGCACTTCCGACAACCCTCTGGTACGCAACATGCTCGACGAGCTCAACAACGACCGCATGCGCATCATGCAGTCTATCGCAGGCGGCCGCCGCAATCTGGCAGAGATGAAAAAGAACCTTCGCCGCCTCGACAATCAGGCCGGAGCCGAGCTGGCTTCACAACCCAACATCGACAAAGGCTTTCAGGAAATATTCCGCGAGCAGCAGGTCAAGGACAACATCTACACTTTCCTGCTTCAGCGCCGCGAGGAAATAGCCCTTCAGAAAACCCTCGCCACAAGCACGGCGCGCCTTATCGACGATCCTCTGCTCGACATCATTGTATCGCCCCGCAAAGCCCTCACAATGGCCGTGGCCCTTCTGATCGGCCTGCTCATTCCCGGCTTAATCATCTACCTGCGCCGCACCCTCTTCCCGTCGTTCGGCAATGCCGAAGATGTCAAGAAAGCGACAAAAGTACCTGTTCTCGGCGAGATATGCCGCGACGAAGATTCGAAAGAAAAACGTCTTATCGTCGTGGGCGAAAACAACTCCACACCTGTTGCCGAACTTTTCCGTCTGCTTCGAAACAACATATCTTTCACCGGGCGTGAAGGCGAGTCACGGGTTATTCTCGTCACATCTTCGATGTCCGGCGAAGGCAAAACCTTCATTTCGGCAAACCTCGCCATGACCTACGCCCTTATGAACAAACGGGTGCTCGTTATCGGCATGGACCTTCGCAGACCTCTGCTCGCCGGCGTATTCGGCCTCACCAACAAAACAGGTGTCAGCGCTTACCTCGCCGGAAAAGAAAGCAACATCAACGACATCATAGTTCAGTCGAAGGACAATCCCAATCTGTATATTCTTACAGCAGGTCCCGTCCCGCCGAACCCCAACGAACTGCTCATGAACGACCGCATGAAGCAGCTCATCGACACCGTGCGCAACGAATACGATTATGTAATCATCGACTCGGCTCCTATCGGTCTCGTCTCCGACACATTCCTTATAAGCCGTCTCACCGACATACAGCTGTTTGTGATACGTGCCGACAAGTCGACACGCAACTCACTGAGCATTCTCAACGATGCTGCAGCTTCACACAAGCTGCCGTCGCCTTACGTGGTGGTAAACGACGTAAACATCCACACCGGCGTTTACTCCTACCAGCGCTACGGCTACTATTCCTCCAAAAAGAAAAAGACCTACGGCTACGGCTACTAAGCCGCCGACTCTTTCCACCTGCAGGCAGCGGGCTGTGTCGTGTGACACAGCCCGCTGCTTACTTTCATGAGACAGTGCTCCTACCGGAGTATCAGATTTTCTATTGCAGGCTGCCGGAAACAGCCTTTTCCATTACAAAAAAAAGCCTGCTCGACGAGCAGGCTTTTATGAGGTCGAAGCGACTGATTAGCCGTTGATCTTAACCATGGTGGCGATGAGATCGAGCACTTTGTTGGAGTAGCCGATTTCGTTGTCGTACCACGAAACAACCTTAACGAAGGTCGGGGTCAGATATACACCGGCGTTGGCGTCGAAGATCGAAGTGCGGGTGTCGCCGAGGAAGTCGCTCGAAACGACAGCATCTTCGGTGTAGCCGAGTACGCCTTTGAGTTCGCCTTCAGCAGCAGCCTTCATGGCAGCGCAGATAGCTTCTTTCGAAGCGGGTTTGGCGAGGTTTACGGTGAGGTCAACAACCGAAACGTCGAGGGTGGGGACACGCATCGAGATGCCGGTGAGCTTGCCGTTGAGTTCGGGGATAACTTTGCCTACAGCCTTGGCAGCACCTGTGCTCGAGGGGATGATGTTGCCCGAAGCAGCACGGCCACCGCGCCAGTCCTTCATCGAAGGACCGTCGACAGTCTTCTGAGTAGCTGTGGTGGAGTGAACAGTTGTCATGAGGCCTTCAACGATGCCGAAGTTGTCGTTGAGAACTTTGGCGATGGGAGCGAGACAGTTTGTGGTGCAGGAAGCGTTCGATACGAACTGTGTGCCCTTAACGTAGGTGTCGGCGTTAACGCCGCAAACGAACATGGGGGTGTCGTCCTTCGAAGGAGCCGACATAACCACGTACTTGGCACCGGCGTCGATGTGGCCCTGAGCCTTTTCCTTGGTAAGGAAGAGACCGGTCGATTCTACAACGTATTCAGCGCCCTTTTCGCCCCATGCGATTTCAGCGGGGTTCTTGCAAGCTGATACTTTGATTTCTTTGCCGTTAACAATGAGGAGGCTCTTTTCGAGGTCGTAGTCAACGGTGCCGTCGAACTGGCCGTGCATTGTGTCATATTTGAGCATGTAAGCCATGTAGTCGACGGGAAGGAGGTCGTTGATAGCGACTACTTCGATGTCGTCGCGCTTGGTGGAAGCACGGAAGACGAAGCGACCGATGCGACCGAAACCATTGATACCAATTTTAGTCATAGTAATTTAGTGAATATGGGGTTATGTATAATTTTGATTGCTAAGCATTTGCCATTCATCATGCACTATAGCGGAGATGCGTCCGCTATTTCACCGCAAAATTAATGAAAAATTTCGGTATTTCACACAATCCATATGTTTTTTTATTTTCAAAACTTTTGTTAAATTTGCGCTGTGCCGCGGAAGGAACTCCGGCGACGCCTTCCAATAGCATTGAACCATGGCCGGACCCTTGCGGTTTTAAATGAAGCATATAATAAAATGTAAGATATGAAAAAATTTCTGAACGAATTCAAGCAGTTTGCCATGCGCGGCAATGTTGTCGACATGGCTGTCGGTGTGATCATCGGCGGTGCCTTCGGCAAAATCGTAACATCGCTGGTAAACGACGTCATCATGCCTGTTGTGGGAGTGCTAACCGGCGGCACTAATTTTTCGGAGTACAAGTGGGTTATCAAGCAGGGGGTAACCGAGGGTACCGAGGTGATTACTCCCGAGGTAGCCGTGACATGGGGCACTTTCGTGCAGACTATAGTCGACTTCCTTATCATAGCATTCTGTATTTTCGTTGCCATCAAGTTCATAAATAAGCTCAACCGCAAACCGGAACCCGAACCGGAGGCTCCCGCGGCCCCCGCAGGTCCGACACAGGAAGAACTCCTCACTGAAATACGCGACATTCTCCGCAAGGAAGCGGATAAAAAATAATGCCGCATCCGCTGTTTCTCATCGGCTTCATGGCCAGCGGCAAGAGCACCCTTCTCCGGGCACTTGCCGAGCGTGTGCCGTCGCGGCGCTACGTCGACCTCGACTCAGAGATAGAGCGCCGCGCCGGCAAGAGCATCGCTGCGATATTTGCCGATAAGGGCGAGGCGCATTTCCGAAAACTCGAGGCTGAAGTTCTCGCCGAATTGTGCGGAACAGATGCCGTGGTTGGCTGCGGAGGCGGTACACCCTGCCGACCCGGCGCTATGGACCAGATGCTCGAAGCGGGAACCGTCGTATGGCTGCGTGCCGGTCTTGATATAACGCTGGAACGCCTCGCTCTGGCTCCAGGTCAGCGGCCTGTTATCGATGCATTGCTGGATAGCCCCGAGGCTCTGAAAGCCAAGGTGACGAGCCTTATGGCCGAGCGCGAGCCTTATTACAGAAGGGCAACAACGGTTTTCGACAGCTCGCGTCTCGACAACGAGGCCGAAATCGAGGAGACAGCCCGTAAATTCATCAATCTTTTCGACTTATGAACGCACCCATACCCCTCGAAGAGCTGCTCAGCGCCAGAGCCGGCAAAAGAAACGTCGTGATAGGCCTCCCTGCGGCTTCCGGACTTGTGGAGCACCGTTTTCCGCTCACGCCCGAAGGCGCCGGTATGCTTGTGAGCCGCGGCTTCAGCGTGAAGATGGAGAAGGACGCTGCCCGTTACATTCACTACAGCGACTCTGCCTACAGCCGATGCGGTGTCGAGATTGTGGAGCGTGCCGAAGCGCTCGCCGCCG
>CABQCA010000166.1 GCA_902462525.1 uncultured Porphyromonadaceae bacterium
CGCCGGTGGACTGTCACGGCGGAGAGCGGCGTCGAGAACCGGGCCGCAGGCTCTCCGTCGGCCCGCGCATGGTCCATGAAGCCGTCGGCGCTCTGCGCCCATTTGAGAGTCACGAAAGGACGGCGCAGGGTATGGGCCGTCATAAAGCGCTTGTTTATAAGCCGACATTCATCGGAAAGGACGCCCTCGGTGACTTCGATGCCTGCCTCGCGCAGCATGGCGATGCCGCGGCCGCTGACACGGGGGTTAGGGTCGCCGGCACCGACTACAACACGACGGAAACCGCACTCGCGCAGCAGAAGAGCGCACGGCGGTGTCTTGCCATAGTGCGAACAAGGCTCGAGAGTGACGTAGATCGTCGACTTGCCGAACAAGGCCGAATCGGCTTCGGAGACCGAGGCCACGGCGTTGACCTCGGCATGGGGACCGCCGTAAATCCGGTGCCAGCCTTCGCCGAGAATACGGCCGCCGGGACCGACTATGACGGCACCTACCATCGGATTGGGCGAGGTGAATCCCCGCCCGTTGGCGGCGAGCCTGAGGGCACGCCGCATGTACTGCTCATCGGAAAGAGTCATGATTCAGAGACTGTTGTAGGCGGGACTGAAGGTGTCGCCCTGCCGCGGATCGCCGGTGCGCAGGCCTTTCGTGAGCCAGCGTACACGCTGCTCGGAGCGCCCGTGGTTGAAGCTGTCGGGAATCTCGTAGCCATAGGCCTGCTTCTGCAGGTAGTCGTCGCCGATTTTCGAGGCGGCGTTGATGGCCTTCTCCACATCGCCCTCTTCGAGCGAGCCGAACATCTCGTTGTCGAGAGCCGCCCACACGCCGGCATAAAAATCGGCCTGTAGCTCGAGACGGACGCTTATCTTGTTGGCTTCCGTCTCGCTTGTGCGCGACATAGCGTCGTGAGCATCGGTGAGTGTACCCAACAGATACTGCACATGGTGCCCCACCTCGTGAGCTATCACATAGGCATAGGCAAAATCGCCGTCGGCACCGATTGTGGCACCCATATTTTTAAAGAAATCGAGATCGATGTAAACCGTCTGGTCGGCCGAACAGTAGAACGGTCCTGTCTGCGATGTAGCATGGCCGCAGCCCGACTGCACAGAACCGCTGAACAGCACCATTTTAGGGCACTCATACTCGCCCCATCCCTGACGACGGAACTCGCGGGTCCACACATCTTCGGTGCCGGCCAGAACCTGCGAGGCGAAAGTAGCAAGAGCCTCATCTTCGGCCGAAGGCTGATAATCGGGCTGCGAATACTCATATCCCTGACCGGACAGACCGTTTCCGCCAAGCACTCCCCCCAGGACATCGGTGAGACTGCCGCCGGAAAACAGCGTGATTGCAGCCGCAACAATAATACCCACGATACCGCCTCCAATACCGAGGCTTTTGCCGCTTATACGACCGCGGCGGTCGTCAACATTGCCGCTGGTGCGGCGTCCGTTCATTCTCATATTTTTTATGGAGTCGAAAAAGTTTAGAAAGTCGAAAAAGTAGAGATAATAGTTTTTTTAGGGGGTGTAGGGGCGCAATAATTTGCGCCCGGGACGTATGTGCCGTTCATGTCGGCCTTGTCATTGCGGGCGCAAAATATTGCGCCCCTACCTCACTGCCTACAAAGGTAAAACATTTCGCCCAAATGCCCAAATCAAGGGGCGAGGAGCGAGGCTTTTGCCGGTAATGGTTAAAAACCGCCTTTCCATGCCATCGCCCCTAAAAACCATTAACTCGACTTTTTAAACTCCCCTATTATCTCTGCGGAAACACGTTAAATAGTTTTAATAGTTGAGAAAATATGCTTATCTTTGCAGCGTAAAAAAACAGACAACAAACACAACCATTTATATCACATTTATTCAAACTATCACATGAAACGATTCCTAAGCGTATTCATCGTGCTTTGGCTCACCCAGGCAATAGCCTTTGCGGCCGGAGCACCCGTCAATTGTAAAGGAACGGTCGTAGACGAAGAAGGCGAACCCGTGATCGGCGCCGGCGTCGTCATCACAGGCGGACGTGCCCTGGGCACCACCGACATCGACGGCGTTTTCAACGTCAAAGTTCCCGAAGGCACCCCTTCGCTGACTATCAGCTATGTGGGCTATGAACCCGCCACCGCGGCCGTTAAAGCCGACATGGGCACCATACGGCTCAATCCCTCGAACGAAATCCTCAAGGACGTCGTGGTATCGCAGTCGCTGGCCCGCACCCGTCAGACTCCTGTGGCACTGTCGCAGGTCAATAAGGCCGAAATAGATGTCAAACTCGGCACACAGGAACTGCCCGAAATTCTGAACCTCACACCCGGTGTGTGGGCAACAAAGGACGGCGGCGGCTTCGGCGACGCCAAAATCAACATGCGCGGCTTCAAGAGCGAAAATCTCGCCGTGATGGTAAACGGTATTCCCGTCAACGACATGGAAGGCGGCTGGGTTTACTGGAGCAATTGGGCTGGCCTTGCCGACGTGGCATCGAATATCCAGACACAGCGCGGCCTCGGTGCCGCTGTGCTTTCGGCTCCTTCGGTAGGCGGTACCATAAACATCACAACACAGAGCCTTGACGCTGAAAAAGGCGGCCGGGTCTGGTACGGCATGGGTAACGACGGCCTCAACGACTACGGCATCAAACTCTCGACCGGACTTATGAAGAACGGCTGGGCAATCACAGTGCTCGGTTCGCACAAATGGGGCGACGGATACATCCAGGGCACCGAGTTCACAGCCTACAACTATTTCATCAACATATCGAAGCGCATCAACGACCGCCATCAGCTGTCGCTGACAGCGTTCGGCGCACCCCAGACACACAACAAACGCGGCAACAAGGACGGCCTCTCCATCATCAACTACCAGACCTACGCACAGGATGTGATGGACGGCGAAAGCCCCTACAAGTACAATGCCACATTCGGCTATGACCTTCAGGGACAGGTACGGACCTCAAACCGAAACAAATACCACAAGCCTCAGATTTCTCTTGCCCACACATGGCAGATAGACAAGAAATCGAGCCTCTCGACAACCATCTACATGTCGCTCGCCAAGGGCGGCGGCTACAGCGGTCAGGGCCGAGGCACATATAACGGCCAAAGTCTTTCGAACTCAAGCTGGTACGGCGCTACAAACGGCGCCGTCAACACACTGTTCCGTAACCCCGACGGCACTTTCGGTTACAACCTTATCCAGGAAATGAACCGTGCGAGCGAAACTGGCTCGAACATGGTGATGAGCGAATCGAACAACTCGCACAACTGGTACGGACTCGTTTCGACCTACACCAACAGCTTCTTCGATAAAAAACTCAATATCCTTGCCGGTATCGACATGCGCTACTACGTGGGATTCCACAACAACAAGATTGTCGACCTCTATGACGGCGAATACTTCATGGACGACTCTTCGCGCAAAAGCGTGAAGCCCGAAAACAACGCAGCCGCAGCCGATCCCAACTGGAAATATGAGAAACTCGGCGTAGGCGATGTAGTATACCGTGACTACGAAGGCCGTACAAATCAGGAAGGCGTCTACATGCAGGCCGAATATTCGGCATTCGACAAAAAAGTGAACTTTGTGCTCTCCGGCTCGCTCAGCAACACCGGCTACCAGCGTGTCGACCACTTCTACTATGATAAAGCACATGCCAAGTCGAAAACCTACAATTTCCTCGGAGGCACAGCCAAGTTCGGCGTCAACTACAACATCGACCGCCATCACAACGTATTCGCCAACGTAGGCTATATCAGCCGCGCGCCATTCTTCGCCAGCGGCGTGTTCCTCAGCCAGGCCACATCGAACGCCGCCAACCCCAACCCTCTCAACGAAAAAGTGTTCTCGGCAGAAGTAGGCTACAACTTCCGCAGCCGTATGTTCTCCGCGACACTCAACGCCTACTATACCAAGTGGATGGACAAAACCCAGACACGTACAGGCGCCATCGAACAGGGCGAGCATGCAGGTGACCGCTACTACCTCAACCTCGGCGGCGTAGGCGCACGCCACATGGGCGTAGAATTCAACTGCACCTTCGTGCCCGCCAAATGGGTGGAATTCACCGGCATGCTCTCTGTAGGCAACTATGAGTGGGACTCCAACGCCAAAGGCTATTTCTACAACCAGCTGGGCCAGCCGCTGAAAAACTCGGCCGGCGACCTCGCTTCAGGCATTCTTGCCGAAGACCATGCATGGGGTGTCCTCAACGCCAAGGGCGTCAAAGTGGGCGGCTCCGCCCAGACCACAGCTGCCATCGGCGCTACATTCCGTCCCTTCGACGGGTTCCGCATAGGCGCCGACTGGAAAGTGGCCGCAAACAACTACTCGGACTACACCCTTACCACCCCGAGCATGAACGGCACAACCACCGTTCACAAGCCCTGGCGTATTCCCTGGGGCAACCAGCTCGATCTCAACGCCTCATACCGCTTCAATATCGGCGGTGTCGACGCCACAATCTTCGGCAACGTCCACAACCTCTTCAACTACTACTACGTGGTCGACGCACAGTCGAACTCGGCAGTCGACGCCAACTGGGAGAACATCTACGGCGTGTTCTACTCCTTCGGCCGAACATTCTCCGTGAAGATGCGTATTAAC
>CABQCA010000167.1 GCA_902462525.1 uncultured Porphyromonadaceae bacterium
GTCGGCCGGCCTTATTGTGTCGCGCTTTTTCGGAGGCAAAAAGCTCCGTCGCGGCGAAATTGTGGAGAGCGGCGCCCGGGGCGTGCTGCTGTCAACTGTCGGCTATGTGCTCTTCGCATGGTCGCCCGGCCTGTGGGCCTACTATCTTTCGGCACTCTTCATCGGCCTGGGCAACGGCCGCATGTATCCGGCGATGCTCAACATGTTTGTAAACATGGCGCGGCACGACCAGCGCGGCACCGCCAACTCCTCGATTCTCATTTCATGGGACTTCGGCATGGGTCTCGGCATACTCGCCGGCGGCTGCCTTGTGGAATACATCAGCTACACGGCCGCATTCTGGACCGTAGCCGCCGTCCAGGCCCTGGGCGCCATTGCTTATCTGGCATTTACCGGCCGCTATTTTTCCGCCCGCCGGTCAGGATAGAAATTCCCGTCAGCCCGTCAGGTTCTTAAAGCAGCGGTTGGAGAAGAGCTTGGAAGTTGAGGAAAAAATGCGTATTTTTGCAGCTTGGATTGGGGACGGCAAGGGTGCCGCGCCCGTCGTGGATTATAAATCGGTTGAAATCACTAATTTACTGTACTAAGCCGTGCATACCAAATACATTTTCGTGACCGGAGGCGTAGTATCGTCGCTTGGCAAAGGCATTATATCGTCGTCGCTGGCCTGTCTTCTGAAGGCCTGCGGATTCAGAGTGACAATCCAGAAATTCGACCCCTATATCAACGTAGACCCCGGAACCCTCAACCCCTACGAGCACGGCGAGTGCTATGTGACCGACGACGGCCATGAGGCCGATCTCGACCTGGGCCACTACGAACGCTTCACCAACGTGCACACCTCGCGTGCCAACAACATGACCAGCGGCCGCATCTATCTGAGCGTCATCGAGAAAGAGCGCCGAGGCGATTATCTGGGCAAGACGGTGCAGATTGTTCCCCACATCACCGACGAAATCAAGCGCAGCATCAAATATCTTGGCAACACGGGCGACTACGACTTCGTGATCAGCGAAATCGGCGGCGTGGTGGGCGACATCGAGTCGCTGCCGTTCCTCGAAGCCGTGCGCCAGCTGCGCTGGGAGCTGGGACAGAACAGCCTGTGCGTGCATCTGACCTATGTTCCGTATATCGCAGCCGCAAAAGAGCTTAAGACCAAACCGACACAACACTCCGTGAAGGCCCTTCAGGAGCTGGGCATACAGCCCGACGTGCTTGTGCTGCGCACCGAGCGCGACGTGCCCGAAGACGTACGCCGCAAGATAGCCCTGTTCTGCAACGTGGCACCCGACTCGGTGGTGCAGTCGAAGGACGTCAGCTCCATCTATAAAGTGCCTCTGACCATGCACGCCCAGCACCTCGACCAGATAGTTCTCCGCAAGATGGGCGTGCCTTTCGAGGGCGAGCCCCACATGCAGCCGTGGTTCGATTTTATCGAAAAGATGGACAATGCCACCGAAACCGTGAACATAGGCCTCGTAGGCAAATACGTCGAGCTTCAGGACGCCTACAAATCGATAAGCGAGGCACTGATACATGCGGCCACCTATGCCGGCCGCAAGCTCAATCTGGTGTACATACACTCCGAAAAGCTCAACGACGACAATGCCGGCGAGCGTCTCGGCGGCATGGACGGCGTGATAATAGCCCCCGGCTTCGGCCAGCGCGGCATCGAGGGCAAATTTGCGGCTCTGCGCTGGTGCCGCGAGCACGATGTGCCCACTTTCGGCATCTGTCTGGGCATGCAGTGCATGGTCATCGAGTTCGCACGGAACGTCCTGGGCATGGAAGATGCCAATTCCACCGAAATGAATCCGCACACTCCCTACCCGGTCATCGACCTGATGGAGGAACAGAAGAACATATCGAACCTCGGCGGCACCATGCGTCTGGGCGGTTACGAATGCCGTCTGCGGCCCGGCACAAAGGCAGCCGAGGCCTACGGCACCGACACTGTGCGCGAACGCCACCGCCACCGCTTCGAATTCAACGACACCTATCGCGACTCTTTTGAAGCCGCCGGCATGATATGCTCGGGCGAGAATCCGGCCACACGGCTTGTGGAAGTGGTCGAAATGCCGTCGAAACGCTGGTATGTGGGCTCGCAGTACCACCCGGAGTACAGCAGCACGGTGCTGTCGCCCAGTCCTGTCTTCGCAGCTTTTATCAAAGCGGCCATAGACTATCAGAACGAAAACAAAGAATCAAAGAATGGATAAAAACACAGTCACCGGCCTCATACTGATGGCCGCCATCATGTTCGGCTTCCTCTATCTGATGAAACCTTCGGAAGCCGAAATCGCCGCCGAGCGCGAGCGTGTCGAAGCCGCCGCCTCGCAGGGCGCCCGCGAAAATACCCAGCAGGCACAGCACTTCACAACAGCCGACAGCGCAGCCCTTGCCGACGCCGTTCGCGCCATGGGCACGGCAGCCGGCGACGGTCGCCTGACATTTGCCGACGGCACTCTCGACCTCACACTCGACAGTGTGGCCGGGCTTTCAGGCACTGTCGACGCCGGAGGCGCAACCGCCGACATCAAAGATGTTTTATCCAACAGGAGCGCCCTCACAATCGCGCAGACAAACCGTGCGGCAGCAGCCGTGCGCACCGTCATCGACAATGCCATGCGCTACGAGGGCTTCGCACGCTATCTCGGTGGCGAAAATACTGTGACTACCCTCGAAAACGACGATGTGCGCCTCGACATCGACAGCCGCGGAGCGCAGATATCGAAGGTCACTCTCAAAAAATACAAGACTGAAGTTGGCGCCGAACCTGCCGACATTGTGCTCTACGGCCACGACACCGACTACTATTCCTTCAGTTTCCTCACACGCGACCAGCGGATCGACACCCGCGACTTCAACTTCATCGTGAAAGCCGAGGGCGACAGCGCCGTTTTCCTGTCGCTCACTCCCGCAGCCGATGCCCTATGGGGCATACGCTACACCCTCGGCGAGGGCTATGTGGTGCGCATGGAAGTGGTGCAGAACGGCATGAGCGCCATCGTGCCTCCGAGCACCGTGAACATGGAACTGAACTGGCATCAGAAAATGGCACGCAACGAGCGCGGCCGCACCTTCGAGGAACGCAACAGCGCCATCGCATACAAATATGTGGGCGAAGGCGTCGACGAAATGGACGCCGGCAGCAACGACGACGAAAGCCTTACAGGCCGTCTGCGCTGGGTGGCTTTCAAGAACCAGTTCTTCTCAAGTGTGCTCATAGCCCGCGAACCCATCGCTTCGGCCGAACTGAAATCGGTGAAGCTCGATGATGCCGGCTACCTCAAGGACATGACAATGAAGGCTTCGGTACCCTACTCGCCGGCCGACGGCACCGCGGCTGCCTTCGATTTCTACTTCGGCCCCAACGACTACAACATTCTTTCGGACCTCGACGACAGTCTGGGCTACGACGAAGACCTGTCGCTGACACGCATAATTCCTATGGGCTGGGGTATTTTCCGCTGGATCAACACCTACGTCGTAGTGCCGGTGTTCTCGTTCCTCAGCAAATTCATCAGCAACTACGGCATCATTATCCTGCTGCTGACAATCTTCATCAAGATTATCATATTCCCCTTCACCTACAAGAGCTACAAGAGCCAGGCCAAGATGCGTGTCCTCGCTCCCGAAATCAAGGAAATAAACGACAAATATCCCGGTCAGGAGAACGCCATGAAGCGCCAGCAGGAAACCATGGCTCTCTACAGCCGCGCCGGCGCAAGCCCCTTCTCGGGCTGTCTGCCCATGCTTCTGCAGATGCCTGTGCTCATAGCCATGTTCTCGTTCTTCCCCTCGGCTATAGAACTCCGCGGCCAGTCGTTCCTGTGGGCCCACGACCTTTCGGCGCCCGACACCATTCTCACGCTGCCGTTCTCCATACCATTCTACGGCAATCAGGTCAGCCTCTTCTGCCTTCTGATGACCATTGTCAATGTGATTTATATGCGGGTGTCGATGCAAAGCCAGCCCAACTCGGGAATGCCGGGCATGAAGTGGATGATGTACATCATGCCGGTGATGTTCCTCTTCTTCTTCAACGACTATGCCTCGGGCCTGAGCTACTACTATCTGCTTTCGCTTCTTATCACCATCATTCAGACATGGGTTTTCCGCAAGGTGACCGACGAAAACAAGGTCCGCGCCCAGCTTCTCGAAAATGCTAAAAAGCCCCGCAAGAAGAGCGGCTGGATGGCACGCCTCGAAGAAGCACAGCGCCAGGCCCAGGCCGCACAGCGCCAGCAGCAGAAGCGACGTCGTTAGGCTGACGGGCTGACGGGCTGACAGGCTGCGAAAGTACCATTATCTTAACTTTTCACACTCGTTTCACTTTCTCAACTTAATATTCACCCTTAAAAAACATGGAAGTATCCGACCGCATAAAAACTCTCGCCGCATCGCAGACCCTGGCAATGTCGCAGAAAAGCGCCGAACTCAAGGCTCAGGGTATCGATGTCATAAATCTGTCGGTAGGTGAGCCCGATTTCTTCACGCCCGACCACATCAAGCAGGCTGCCGTGAAGGCTATCGACGATAATTTCAGTTTCTACAGCCCCGTACCCGGCTACATGAGCCTCCGCAAAGCAATTGCCGAC
>CABQCA010000168.1 GCA_902462525.1 uncultured Porphyromonadaceae bacterium
GCCGCTCTTGCCATGTGTGAGGAAGAGTTCCTTGTAGTTGTCGAAGCTTACAAGCGAATACTGAGTGCGGCCGCTTTCGACCAGTGAGAGAAGCTCGCCGAAGGCTTCTGCAGCGCGTTTGCAATATTCAGAGTTATAGGTGGGCGAACCGGTAGATTCCTTGTTCATAAGAGGGCTTCCTGCCCAGAGAAGGTCCTTGCCGAGGTAGCCGAGAGCCATTATCTTGTTGATACGGAGGCCGTTGTTGCCACGGGTGGGAGCGCCTGCCGATGTCTGGTCCCAGTTTACGGGCAGAAGGTCTGCGGCTTCGCGGAGGTCGGCGGCAGCTTTGTCGGCACATTCGTGATACGAAAGACGGGGGAGCGTGAGCTTTCCGCCGGCGAGCACTTCCTCAATGTAGGGAAGACCGCCGAAGTACTGCATGAGCTGGAAGTGGAAGAAACCGCGGAAGAAAAGGAGCTGACCGCGGATAATATTCTTCTCCTCCTGAGTAGCGTCGGTGAGGCGGTCGAGATTAGCGAGACCGAGATTTGCCTTGCGGATAGCATACCAGGCGCCCTGCCACAGTGTGGGACGGTTTGCCACCTGGTCGGGAGCATAATCTGTAGTAAAGGCGTTGATGTCCATGAAGCCGCACTGCCAGCCGTCGTGCTGTGCCTGCCAGCCCCAGAAGTCACCCTGGTCTACTTTGTAGCCCATGAAATAGTCTTTGCCGACATTGATGATTTCGTCTTCACCCCAGTTGAAGGAGTTGTTCCAGTAGCCGGTGGTGAAATTGGGCACGCAGAAGTACATTTCCTCCACAAAGCCCTGGAAGTTATGGAAATTCTTGAAAGCCTCGTCAGCCGAAATTTCGCTCTCGGGCGCTTTGTCGAGGTAGTCGGTACAGCCGGGGAACACGGCGGCAGCCAGACCGGCCACAATTATCGAGACTATATTGTTTGTTATTCTTTTCATTTTTCCGATGGTGTTAGATGTCAAATCTTAAACCGATGTTGAAGCGGCGTACGGTCGGGTATGCGCCCTGGCTGGCGTTGCCTGTGCCGGCGAAGTTCGACTCGCGGTCGTCGGGCATCTTCGACCATACCCAGAGGTTGTTGCCGTTGAAGTAGAGTTTGAGCGACGAGAGTCCGAGATGTTTGATCCAGCTGGTATTTGTCCAGGTATAGGCGATCTCGGCATTCTTGAGGCGCACGTACGATCCGTCGTAGTGGTTGTAGCGGTTGTCCCAGCCGTTGTAGTAGGCGGGTGTGGAGTTCCATACGGGGAGCGGACGGTCGATGTCGCTGCCGTTGGGCGACCAGAAGTTTACGCCGGCAAAGAGAGTGTTGAGTTTGCCGCGGTACGATTCGAACACCACGGTACGGTTGACGTTGGTTACCCCGTAGAACTGCAGATACACGCTCCAGCCTTTCCAGTTCCATCCTACAGTAGCGTTGTAAGTATTCTGGGGAGTGCCGCTGTAGCCGTAAGGCGTGCTGTCGGCAGAGTCGATGATACCGTCGCCGTTGTAGTCGACCATGATGGGCTGACCGGGCAGACGCTGGTCATCCGATGAGTTATGGGGGGTCATTGCGATTAC
The DNA here is from genome assembly GCA_902462525.1 of uncultured Porphyromonadaceae bacterium. Taxonomy (GTDB): domain Bacteria; phylum Bacteroidota; class Bacteroidia; order Bacteroidales; family Muribaculaceae; genus CAG-873. The sequence goes on from CABQCA010000168.1 coordinate 1,583, forward strand.
ATCGTCCCATGTGTTGGCATATCCGGCGTCGTAGATGATGTGATCCTGTCCGATAGCGAATCCTGTTGTCTTGCGGTATTTTTCGAGCAGTTCGGGATCGTCGAAGTCGAGGACCTTATTCTGGGCGTGGGTCATGCTGAAGTTACCCCAAACATGCATTCCGTTGCCGAATGTCTTGTTTATGCGGAGTTCGATTTCGAAACCTTTGCTCGACACACGGCCGAGGTTGGCTGTAGGAGCCTGTCCGCCGAAATATGAGGGGATGGCGCGGCTGGTGCCGGCTACAAGGATATCGCTGCGGCGTTCCTTGAATACTTCGACAGTACCGGCAACGAGCGATTTCATGAACGAGAAGTCGATACCGAGGTTCTGTTTGAGCGATTTCTCCCAGTGAATGTCGGGATTGCCGATCTGCGATTCCTTATACCAGGTGTAGGGCGACTTCTGGCCCGGTGTGGTAGAAATCGAGAGCGGATCGTGTGTGGCCCACTGAGTTGCGTAGATCCAACGCTGCCATATGTTGTCGTCACCGACCTGACCGATAGAGTAGCGTACTTTGAGGTTGTCGAGCCAGTTGCGGCTGAATTTCATGAATTTTTCCTCGCTTATGCGCCAGCCCACGGCACCCGAGTTGAAGAACTCGAAGCGGTGACGGCGGTCGAATTTCTCAGATCCGTTGTAAGCGCCGTTGTACTCTACGAAGTAGCGGTCGGCGTAGTTATAAGTGGCACGGAAGGCCCAGTCCTCGCGGTAGTGTGGGAACTCGCTGCCTGTGGCTCGCTGGTTGCGGTTGAACACACCCATGAGGCTTAAGTCGTGGTCGCCGAAGCGGCGTCCCCAGAAGAGCTGTGCCTGATAGAAAATATTTCGCTGGGTGGCCCAGTTGCGGGCCTCGCCTTCGCGAATGCTCCATTTCATGTCTTCGGAGAAGTCGAGACCGTTGGTCTGGGTCTGTTCTTTCCAGATTTCCTGACCGGTCTCAGGATCGATCCATTTGTACTGCGGCGAATACCAGTTTTCGCATATGCCTCGGTTAGCCTCTACGAAAACGTTGTCCCACGACACTGTAGCGCTGGCACGGAGGCCCTTTGTAATGAATGATAGGTCCTGTTCGAGAGTGAAGTCAGTGTTGATACGAGTGGTAGTTGTGTACTCGACGCCGCCGGTGGCGAGGTTCTGCATGGAGTTGGGAGCGCCCTGAGTGTTGGCCGGATAGTAGCCCCATGTGCCGTCGGAATATTTGGGAATAAAGGCATCGGCGGGGGCGCCGTAGGCTGCCTGCCACATCTGTGTTGCGCCGAAAGAGTCGTCGGCAACGTTATATGGCGATTTTTTTTCGCCGTGCGAGCCCGATATGTTCATCTTGAATACAGTCGACTTTGTGATCTGGAAGTCGAGGTTCGAGCGTACGTTCACGCGGTTGAAGCCATAGCCGCCCTTGTAACCGCGGCCTGTCTCATATTCGCGGAAAAGGTCGCCTTCGTGCAGGAAGTCGATGGCAGCGAAATATTTTACAACTTTGGTGCCGCCGCTGATATTGATATTGGGGTTGTAGGCCATTGCGGTCTTCTTGAAGAGAGCATCGGCCCAGTCGATGTTGGGGTAGCGTTCGGCTTCCTCGAGATTGGCGGGGTTGCGGTATTTTTCGATTACGCTGATGGGAGTGATGCTCAGCCACGATTCGGGTTTGAGGCCGAGTTCGCGCTCGATAACGCGGTTGCGCATATAGAGGGCTTCGGGCGAACCTTCCGTGCCGGGCAGCTGCGAGGCAGCCTTGATTGTCATGTTCACGCCTACGGAAATCTTGGCACGGCCTTCGCTACCGCGTTTGGTAGTGATGAGGATTACGCCGTTGGCACCCTTGACACCGTAGACTGCAGTGGCCGAGGCATCTTTAAGGACTGATACGGACTGAACCGATCCGATGTCGACCGACGACATGGGGCGTTCGATACCGTCGACAAGAACAAGAGGATCGCTGCCGTTCCAGGATGTCTGTCCACGGATAACGATTTTGGGGTCTTCGTCGCCGGGCATACCGCTCGACTGCATGGTGACAACGCCGGGGAGGTTACCCGTAAGAGCGGCGCCTACACTCGACACACCGCCTGTGCGGGCCAGAGTCTCGCCGGAAGCCTGTGTGATGGCACCCACCACCGAGGCTTTTTTCTGCTGGCCGTAGCCGACTACCACGACTTCGTCGAAAGATTCGACTGCCGATACCATCGTGACGTCGACAACATTACGGCCGTTGACCTTGATGTTTACGGGCTTCATGCCTGTGTATGAGAAGTTGAGCACAGCCTTGGCGGGGTCGGGTACATCGATACGGTATTCACCGTCGATGTTCGTCACCACGCCTACACGGCTTCCCTCCAGCCTGATTGATACGCCGATGAGCGGTTCGCCCGTGTCATCGACCACTGTGCCGCTGACGATAGTGGCCCGGGAGGCCGACGTACCGGCAAAGCACATCACAAGCAGCAGGAGAATGTAATGAATTCTTTTCTTTACATTTTTCATTGCGTTGGATTTAAAAGATGATAATGAATTGGTTTTATGAGGTTAATGGTTAGTTTTCAGACTGCCGGCGGTTTCCGGCGCCGGAAGCGTAGAGCCCGACAGTGGTACCGGTGAAACCTCCGGCATGCGCCGTTGACATGAATCCTGCGTCAAGTCCCGAAGCGAGGGTTTCCCACGTTTCGCCGTTGTCAGGAGAGTACATGAAGTTGAGTTTCATGCCTTCTGATTCAATACGGAGATTTACCGACTTGTTGGATTCGTCGAGTTCGCCGGCTGCTACTTCTTCAGTACCGTTTTCGGTTATTTTTCTCAGCACCATCCGCTGGCGGCTGTCTTTGCAGTCCTTTCCCAGAAAATACTGGTGTTCTTCGTCCTTGAAGAGAAGCATGCCCGCACATTCGTTGTCGTTGTCGGGTACGAATGTAAGACGTGTATCTGCTGTATATTTATGATGCTGGATAC
>CABQCA010000169.1 GCA_902462525.1 uncultured Porphyromonadaceae bacterium
ATGTCGATAACTAAATAGCGGCTGTGGTTGCCGATTGTGTTTTTTGGCGTAACTTTGAAGCGTAAAACTAAGACCATGTACAGAAAAGGCAAATTATATTTCCGCTATGGAACTATGGGCTCGGCAAAGACGGCTCTTCTTCTTACCACAGCCTACAACTTCGAGGAACGTCACATGGATTACATGTGCATGAAACCTGTGATAGACACAAGGGAGGGGAAGAACGTGATTCGTTCACGGATAGGAATCGAGCGCGAGTGCATGTGGATATACAATACTACTAATCTCTATGAATACGTGAAGAATCTCTATCGCAAGGAGGGCCGTGTTGTCGACTGGTTCCTTATTGATGAGGCTCAGTTTCTTACTGAAAGCCAGGTCGACCAACTTTCGAGGGTAGTGGATGATTTCGGAAGTAATGTGATATGCTACGGCCTCCGTACCGACTTTCAGAGCCATCTTTTCGAGGGATCCCGGCGTCTGTTCGAGATTGCCGATACTATTGATGAGATTAAATCGACTTGTAATTGCGGACACAAGACCATAGTGAACGCGCGTATCGACAGCGAGGGCAATATTGTGGAAGAAGGCGATCAGGTAGAAATCGGAGGCAACGACCGCTACGTTGCTGTGTGTCGCAAGTGTTGGCGTAACAAACGCATAGAGCAGGCTCGCCGCTCGGTACTTCCGCTTGAGTTTGATGATGAAGATTAAATATAAATATTTAGGAATATGATTCTGTGTGATATAAAGGATGCATGTCGTTATGCCGGAATGTCGCCCCAGATGGGTGTCGCCATCGAATGGGTATCGGAACATTTTGCCGACCCTTTTGAAGCAGGCACAAGGATAATAGGTAAATCGGCTGGCGGGTATGATATCATAGTAAAATCAGAAGAACCGGCTCTCATGCCCCGCGAAAAAGTGTCGCTGGAGGCTCACCGCCGTTATATTGATATTCAGCTTCCGCTACGCGGACCTGAAAAAATGGGCTGGTCACCGGTTGAACGTCTTCGTTTTCCCCGTTCAGAATATGATTCTGAACGTGATATAGTTTTCTATGGCGACGCCGCTTCGTCGATTGTAAATGTGGCACCCGGTCAGATGGCTGTATTCTTTCCTGAGGATGCTCACGCGCCCAATATAGGACTTGGCAATCACCGTAAACTCATTGTCAAAGTTCCCGTAGTGTAACATTTTGCTATGTTTAGCGTTATATTACTATAAACGATATTATTCTTCTACATTATGCGTCGATTCATCATCTTTATTATTACGGTTCTGGTATCGCTGTCACTCTCTGCCGCGTTGCCTTTTCAGCCCGAATCGCTGCATTATAAAGTAATGTTCAAATGGGGGCTGATTAACAAGAAAGCAGGTTCTGCCACCTTAACCCTTCATCACAATGACTCGGGTTATGTGTCGCAGCTTACTGCAAAATCGGAGCCATGGGCCGACAGAATATACAAGGTGCGTGACACACTCAACGGACGCATGGATAATCGCATGGTGCCGTTGTTTTATGAGAAAATCGCGCATGAGAGCGGCGATTTCAAGCACGATGAGCTGCACTACGACTATTCGCAAGCACCGGTAGTTAAAGCATTATGTACAAGAAAGGTATATAAAAAAGACAAACTGCGCACCGACGAAACTCGCGAACTCGAGGCTGAAGACGAGGTCGTGGATATGCTTACTTCGTTCTACTATATGCGACGACTTCCTTTTCAGGACTGGCATCTCGGTCAGGTGCGGGAACTCACTATTTTTTCAGGAAAGCAGAAGGAAAAACTTTCGATAAAGTACGACGGGATATGTTCCATCGATATATCAGACACAAAGATTGAGGTGTACCATATAACGTTTGTTTTCACTTCGAAGGGCGGTAAAAAAAGTTCTGACGATATGGAGGCATGGATTACCGCCGACGACAGACGTATTCCGGTGAAACTCGAAGGAAAGCTCCCGGTGGGTAAGGTTCAGTGTATCTATACCGGTGCATTGTAGATGGGTATGGCCGGTCCATCATCATCCGATAAATTTATTAGTACTTTTTAATGCGATTTTTCGAATTAAAGTGTTAACTTCGCGATAAATTATAAACTAATTAATAATTAACCTGACCATGAAACCATATGTAATGGGCATAGATGTAGGCGGTACGAACACTGTGTTCGGTATCGTTGATGCCCGTGGCAATGTTATTGCAAGTTCTTCTATTAAAACCGGCAAGCATGTAAAGTTCGAGGATTATCTCGATGAGTTATATCACGAAGCTGTCAAGCTGATTAAGGACAATGATGCCGAAGGCAAGATTCAGGGTATAGGCATAGGTGCTCCCAATGCCAACTATTATACCGGGGAAATCAATAATGCCGCGAATCTTCCGTGGAAAGACGTGAAGCTTGCCCAGCTTGTGAGTGAGAAATTCGGTATTCCCGTGGCTGTGACAAACGATGCTAATGCTGCGGCTCTGGGTGAAATGACCTATGGTGCAGCCCGTGGTCTCAAGAATTTTATCATGATAACCCTTGGCACTGGTGTCGGTTCGGGTATTGTGATCAACGGTCAGGTCGTTTACGGCCATGACGGTCTTGCCGGCGAACTGGGCCATGTGATTATGAAGCGTAACAATGGTCGTCTGTGCGGTTGCGGTCGCACGGGTTGTCTCGAAACTTATTGTTCGGCTACCGGTGTCGCCCGCAGTGCACGCGAGTTCCTCGAAGCCCGTTCGGAACCATCGGTACTTCGAAATCTTCCGATCGAAGAAATCACTTCGAAAGATGTCTACGATGCTGCAGTTGCCGGCGACAAGCTTGCACTCGACATTTTTGCCTATACTGGCAACATCCTTGGTGAGGCTTTTGCCGACATGATGGTTTTCTCGTCGCCCTCGGCGTTCATCCTTTTCGGAGGTCTGGCTAAGAGCGGTGAAATTCTGCTTAAACCATTGCGTGAATCGATGGATCGCAATATGATGTCAATTTTCAAGGGGAAAGCCAAAATTATTCTCAGTGAACTCAAGGAAGCCGACGCTGCTGTGCTTGGTGCGAGTGCTCTCGGTTGGGAAGCCCAGCCGATTGTAGCAGAGACAGCTGAATAATATACAGTAATTATTATAAATGGCAAAAGCGGTCCTCGGGCCGCTTTTGTCGTTATCGCGATGTAATTATCAAAATTTTGTCGCCCGTCGGTCCTGTGACTGCGAACAGTTTCATCGAGCCGGGTGATTCTCTGACGCCGAGGCGGCTGCGGAGCGCGTCGGCGCTTATGCCGAAGTTGCGTGTGACAATGCTTATTGCAGGCCAGCGTGATTTGAAGCGTTTTATCACTGAGGAAGAGTAGGGCAGCACCTCATCGACGTGCCAGAGTGTTCCCGGAAAGCCGGTCGGCGGAACTGAAGTGAATAAAAGGCGTGTGTTGTCGTGGAATCCCCGCAAGCCAAAGCGCTGGGCGAGAATTCGGAAGGCTCCGGCTTTCATGATAGCCGGATATGGTTCGCAGATGGTATCACCGGTCTTGATGGCTGGCGACGAAGGTATGGTCGGAGCTTTGTTCTCCTGACAAGTGGTGAAGGCGAAAGTTTGTGCGCCGTCGGCTAAGAGGGTGATGCTTTCGATTATGGTTTGTGATGATTTCTCTCCTTCAAAAACGATTGTGATAACCAGTTCCTTACACTCTGAGGCTGTGCCTGCTGCGGCTACCGAAGATGGTCGTACGGGGAGCACTGCGACAGTATGGCTGATGTCGAGCATCGGCGAAGCTTTAATTACAAGCATGCGGCATATGCGGGCAATTTTGGGCAGTAGCGCCACTACATTCGGGCTACAGTCACTAAGTGCGTAAAGACGTTCGCCGTCGGTGCCTCGGCGTGCCGGATCGATGAATCCTATGTCGAAGCGGCGACCGTTTGCAATGCAAGCATCGATAAATTCGACGCAATCGTCGCATACGGTCTCAATGTTGTCCTCAAGGTGTAGCCCTTTCGCGTTGTAGCGCAGAGCATCGTTTAGGTCGGGATTGCGTTCTACTGCCACCACAGAAGCAGCCCGTCGGGCCATATGCAGAGCATCGATGCCCAGACCGGAAGTAAAATCGACTACCGAGACGCCTTCGGGTACAAGCGATGCATGGTATTCGGCCAAAAGGTCGCTGCTGGCTTGTTCGCCGGAGAGGACGGAGGGAAAGTAGAAGTCGGCGAAAGATGCAAGTGTCTGTTGCAGTTTCCGTCCGAATTTACGGCGGCATTCAATCTGGGTTATAGCCCCACGATAGTCGAACGAATCTTTTTTGCCGGCATATTTAAGCCTCAGCGCCATCGGATCGGCGTTGGCGTTAGTCCTTACCCAGGAGAAGAAAGAATCGGAACAATCCATGTTTTAATAACAAAAGAAACCGTCCGGAAGCGGACGGTTTCCTGTATGGTTTATAAGAGGAATCAGCCTTCAACGGCAGCTACGCCGGGCAGAACTTTGCCCTCGATTGCTTCGAGGAGGGCACCGCCGCCGGTTGATACGTAAG
>CABQCA010000170.1 GCA_902462525.1 uncultured Porphyromonadaceae bacterium
ATCTATCCCACAGGAGGTGAAACAGCCGATGTGGGCGATCTGGTCAGGACAATCATCGTCGACAGCACCGTCGCCTGCCGCATGCGCCGTGCCGATGTAATCGACAACAGCCGCATTGCAGCCGGCGACGTAATTGTGGGCCTCGCTTCGTATGGCAAGGCAGCCTATGAAAAAGAATACAACGGCGGCATGGGAAGCAACGGCCTGACTTCGGCCCGTCACGACGTATTCTGTAAAGAAATCGCCGGAAAATACCCCGAAACCTACGACCCCGGACTGCCTGTCGAACTGGTCTATTGCGGTTCGAAACGCCTCACCGATCCCGTCGAAGGCTCACCCCTCGATGCCGGACGCCTCGTACTGTCGCCAACACGTACATATGCTCCGGTAGTAAAAGCCGTTCTTTCCGAACTCAGGCCCTCGATCCATGGCATGGTGCATTGTTCCGGAGGCGCCCAGACCAAGATTCTGAACTTTGTTGAAGGCAAACACGTTATTAAAGACAACTTATTCGATGTGCCGCCGCTCTTCGATCTTATACGGCGCGAATCGGGCACTGACCCCAAAGAAATGTACAAAGTCTTCAATATGGGTCACCGTCTGGAAATCTACTGCCCTGCTGCAGCGGCCGACCGGATCATCGCCATCGCTGCCGATTTCGGAATCGAAGCAAAAGTAATCGGACACATCGAAGAAGCCCCGGCCAAGCGACTGACTCTGGCCACGCCTTACGGCACTTTCGAATATTGAGTCATCGGCGGCGTCACCGTCGGACGGCTCAGACTGAAAAACGGTAATAGTATCTGCGCCACGATATGAAACTAAAAAAAGCCACCTTTGCGCTGACGGCGTCGCTTGCCCTTACGACCGCCGGAATGTTGCTTTCATGCTCGCAAGCAACACCTTCGACTGCCGCTGAGGCCGATGTTGTTGCCGATACCCTCAGGGCCGTGACTCTTTACGGCCCTACATCCTATTTTATCTATCGAGGCGATCCTATGGGTTATAACTACACCCTTGTCGACAGCCTTGCACGTCAGAAAGGTATGATCCTCGATCTGAAAGTAGCAAAGACAGTATCTGAAGCCGTGGCGATGCTCGATTCAGGAAAAGTGGACCTTATAGCCTACGAAGTACCCATCACCGAACACTACAGGAAGCTGGTGCTTCCCTGTGGCCCGGAAAGTTATACAACTCAGGTGCTTGTACAGCCAAAAATCAACGGCTCGGCCATTCTGAACGATGTAACCGATCTTGTGGGTAAAGAAGTGTATGTGGAAAAGGACAGTAAGTACCTGAGGCGAATGCAGAACCTCAACGATGAAATAGGCGGCGGCATCATCATTCATCAGGTCGATGCCGACACTCTTATAACCGAGGATCTGCTCAGGCTTGTTTCCGACGGCGAGATACCAATGACAGTTGTCGACAGTGACATCGCCATACTAAACAAAACATACTATCCTGACCTTGATGTAAGTCTCGAAGTCAGTTTTCCCCAAAGAGCGTCATGGGCGGTGGCTCCCGACAAAAAGCAACTCGCCGAGTCTATCGACTCGTGGTTCGCCGGAGAATCGCCCCAGCGGATAAACGACGAGCTCCTCAAGCAATATTACGAGCAGACGAAATTCTCGCCGAAAGTAAACTTCGACTTCTCGAAAGGCTATATTTCTCAGTTCGACAACATATTCAAGAAATATGCCCCCACCGTAGGATGGGACTGGCGTCTGATGGCCGCCCAGGCATTTGTCGAAAGTCGTTTCCGACCCAACGCCCGTTCATGGGTCGGAGCAAGAGGTCTCATGCAGATTATGCCAAGTACTGCACGTGGCTACCGCACCAGCGTTGCGCAGCTCGGCAACCCCGAGACAAGCGTAAAGGTGGCTTCGAAACTTATCAGCGACCTCGACGGCTACCTGTCTGACTACGTACCTAACGACAAGGAACGCCTAAAATTCGTCATTGCGGCATATAATGTGGGCATAGCGCATGTATACGACGCCATAGCCCTCGCCCGAAAATACGATCTCGATCCTCAGAAATGGGATGGAAATGTGGAAAAAGCCATTCTGATGAAGATGAATCCCAAATACTATAACGATCCTGTGACCAAATACGGCTACTGCCGGGGCACGGAAACAGTATCGTATGTCAAACAGATAACCGACTTTTATGAGCAGGCTCGCCGACAGATTACGGCATAACACTGCAATACCTCACAACTACATCAATAATAATTAAACTGATATCATTCACCATTAAAAATCAACTTATGAAAAAAATCCTTATCTCGGCAGCTACCGTATGCCTGATCATGAGTTCGATGCTTACAACGCCTTCGTGCATAGGCTCGTTCTCACTCACAAACCGTCTTCTGGGCTGGAACAGCCATGTAGGCAACAAGTTTGTCAACGAACTCGTATTCTTCGCTTTCTGGATACTTCCCGTCTACGAAGTCTGCGGCCTGGCCGATATTCTGGTCCTTAACAGCATCGAGTTCTGGAGCGGCTCCAACCCCATGGCCAAAGGCGAACGCACCATCGACGGCCACGACGGCAAATACCTTGTCCGCTGCGACGGCAAAGGCTACGATATTATCAGCTGTAACGACGGATCCACCGTGAGACTCGACTTTGACTCACAGGAACAGACATGGTCGTTTGAATCGAACGGCGAACGTCACATCCTCTTCCAGTTCGTCGATGAGACTCACATCAGCCTGCCTCTCGGCAACGGCGAATACCGCACCGTTGAAACATCGCAGGCCGGCGTATATGCCTACCAGCAGATGACCGGCGCCGCAGCATATGCAGCCCGATAATCCTCAACCTGCAGAAATGAATGGAGACGCCGGTCAGCCGGCGTCTCCTCAATGACTTAATCATAAATGTAAAAATAGCCCGACAATTCACTGCATGCCGTCGGCTTCATTCCGCCCCAACCTGCTATGACAGTTTTCCAGCAAATGCTCTTATGTGCCGGCGGTCTCGGACTGGCATCGCTTCTTGGTTCTACCCTCGGCCTGATAGTAAAAAAAATACCACACCACTGGAATGATATATTCCTTGGATTTTGCGCCGGAATGATGCTTGCCGCTTCACTTGTGTGCCTGATCGTTCCGTCTGTAGACATGGCCGGGCACATCGGCTGGTGGCAGCCACTGCTCGGCGTGGCCGCAGGCGTATTTCTGGTAGCCATACTCGACCGAATAACACCTCATCTTCATCACCTCACGGGACTGAACAGTAGCGGAGTCCACGAAGAGCCTCACTGCTCCAATGTCAGAAGTATCCACAGAGTGCTTCTATTTGTCATTGCCATCGCACTTCATAAATTTCCCGAAGGTCTGGCAACAGGTGTGGTATTCGACGGAGAAAACATGAGCAATGCCTACACATTATCCATAACTATTGCCATGCAAAACATACCTGAAGGACTTGTCGTTGTCACTCCCCTCCTCATGATCGGCGTCAGCTATCAGAGAGTAATAGGCGTCAGTCTCGCTGTAGCTGCAATGGAAATGGCCGGTGTAGTGCTGGGCTATCTTATCGGAGATATATCATCTGTCCTTCTTCCGACTATAACAGCTCTTGCCGGCGGTGCGATGCTCTATGTGATAAGCGATGAAATGATACCGGAAACCCACAGCCACGGCTTCGAAAAACATGCCACCTACGCACTCGTAGCCGGAGTAATGTGCATGCTTTATATCCAGATATTGGTATAAAGCTACAGCTGATGGTCCTGCCATCATCAGCAGTATTTGGCGTTAACAAATGTTAAGACCGACGGCTGTCGCTTGTTATTTACGAAAAACGCCGTACCTTTGTCCTCGGGTAAGTCCTACACGACCAGCTCCCCGAGAAATCCCCCAGGTCTTGACCGAAGCAAGGGTATCGGGTTGTAGCGGTGCGATGTAGTAAGCTTACCCTTTTTTATTTCCATTTTGCTAAATTTCAGACAAAACAACCGCATGGAAACCGAATTCAATCAATTGTGGCATGATATGATAAATGGCCGAACTTACGACGCCACACACTACAGACTCATCGAAATGCTCGGACAAACGAGAGAAAAACTATGGAAATTCAACAACATGCGTCCATGCGAAACAGAAGCTCAGCACGAAATAATCAAAAATCTCCTCGGGCACTGTGGCAAAAACTTCCACATCAATCAACCCTTCCGCTGCGACTACGGTCAGAACATCAGTATAGGCGACAACTTTTTTGCCAACTTCAACCTTACCATTCTCGATGAAGCACCTGTCACCATCGGCGACAACGTATTCATAGGTCCCAATGTCAGCATCTACACTGCATGTCACCCTTTGGACCATATCGAACGCCGTACACGTCAGGAATGGGCCGAACCGGTCGCAATAGGCAACGACGTATGGATCGGCGGAGGGGTTACCATAGTACCGGGCGTCACCATCGGCGACAGAACAGTAATTGGAGCCGGTGCGGTCGTAACAAAAGCAAATGAATGAAATACACTACAATT
>CABQCA010000171.1 GCA_902462525.1 uncultured Porphyromonadaceae bacterium
TAGCACGCCACCCTCTCACGGTGGAGACCAGGGTTCGATTCCCTGATTCGCTACAAAAAGGCAACCTACGGGTTGCCTTTTCTGTTCTCCTCTCTTTTCTCTGAAACCAATGGTTCGTAAAATCATACATATCGATATGGACGCCTTCTATGCCTCTGTAGAGCAGCGCGATAATCCCGCTCTCAAAGGCAAGCCTATTGCTGTCGGTCAGGCCGACGGGCGAGGTGTTGTGGCTGCTGCAAGCTACGAAGCGCGTCGTTTCGGCGTACGCTCGGCTATGTCTTCGTCGAAAGCCCGGCGGATGTGCCGCGACCTAATTTTTGTAGACTGTCGTTTCGATGTCTACAAAGCTGTTTCCGCGCAGATTCACGAAATTTTTCATGAGTATACCGATACAATCGAGCCTATTTCGCTTGACGAAGCATTTCTTGATGTTACCGAAAATTTTCCAGGCATAAGTCTTGCCATTGACATAGCACGCGAAATTAAGCAGAAAATACGGACACGACTCGACCTTGTTGCCTCTGCCGGAGTTTCCTACAACAAATTTCTTGCCAAAATAGCGTCCGACTACCGCAAACCCGACGGACTCTGTGTAATAGCACCCCAGCACGCCACCGATTTCATAGCTCGTATGCCCGTAGAAAGTTTTTGGGGAGTAGGCCCTGTAACAGCAGCAAAAATGCACTCGCTCGGTATCTACACCGGCGTCGACCTGCGCAACTTCTCACTACCCGAACTCCGGCTGCACTTCGGCAAAGCTGGCCCCATGTTCTACAACTTCGCCCGAGGCATCGACGAACGCCCTGTCGAGCCATACCGATTACGCAAATCTGTAGGTTGTGAACGGACATTCGAAAACGATATTGTAAATGAAGAAGAACTGAATCAGATGCTCGCTTCGGTAGTCGGGGAACTTTGTGAACGACTGAACCGCAAGGAGTTCAGTGGGAATACACTGACGATGAAATTGCGTTTCAACGACTTTACCAATCTTTCAAGAAGCATTTCGGGTATCGACTGTGAATACACACCCCAAGCCATTATGCCTCTTGCGCTACAGCTTCTCGACAAAGCCGATGTCAATAAGCCCATACGACTGATGGGCCTCACACTCTCCTGCTCTACTAAAACAGAAAATGAAACCGATTCGCGCCAACTCCTGCTCGACATCTGAGTGTCGGCAGGAATCGGCGTAACGGCTTATAAAAATTATATTTTTACTTACAAGTGCAGCCCGGAACAGGAATCTTGGCTACGCGGCGCTCATGACGTCCCCCCTCGAAAGGCGTAGAGAGAAACACATCTACAATTTCCAGTGCCACTTCCGGCGTAATGAAACGAGCCGGCATCACAAGTACATTTGCATCATTATGAGCGCGCGCCAGTCTGGCCAGCTCGGGTGTCCAGCAAAGAGCCGCACGTATCCCCTGATGCTTATTGAGAGTTATACCGATACCGTTTCCACTACCGCACATGGCGATACCTGGATAGTTTTCCCCATTTTCAACGGCTTCGGCGCAAGGATGCGCAAAATCGGCATAGTCGCAACTTTCGGCGCTGAAAGTGCCGAAATCACGGCACTTCATACCCTGGGATTCGAGATAGCCTTCCACTATCCCTTTAAGTTCATAGCCCGCATGGTCACTGCAAAGTGCAGGAATCAGGCCTTCCTTCAATATTGTCATACTTCACAAATTAACTTCAATATATGCCTTCACAGAAAGGCTCCACAAATATAACAAAAAAATGTCAGATAAGGCTCACTATCGTATAAATCGCTTCTGATGTCTATTGAATAAACAGAAATGGCTCCCGAAAGAGCCATTCCCATAAAAAATTTGTGACGTTAAATGCCGTTATTTTATTTTGAAGGCATCAAGAGCCACTGTCGGGGCACCGTTTTCAAAACACCCGAGGGTATAGCCGTCGTTATAACCTGCAGGCGCTTCAGGCTCCCAGTAAAAAATACCTTCCACATCGGTTCCCATCATCTTTGTGATTAACTGCTTACAGGTCTCGCCCTGATCATAGGGCATACCTATCTCGCAAATCATCACCGGTTTGCCGTATTTCTGCTTCAGATGACCTATATTGGCGATACAGTCCTCAGCCACTTTTTGCCAGCCGCCAGTCTCACCCTGCTGTTCAGCCCAATAAGGATAGAGCGACATGCCTATCATATCATATTTGCCGCCGTTGCTTTCAAGAATGTCGAACATTCGGTCGTAAGCCCACTGGTTGTTACCGCCATCAAGGTGTACAATAACTTTTGCATAAGGGAAAACGGATTTAACGGCATCATAACCGGCGTTGTTAAGGCGTGTCAACTGCTCGGGATTTTCTACCGAGCCCATGGGAAGCATCATGCCCGGAGTAGTTTCGTTTCCTACTTGCACCCACTCAGGCACTACACCGACGCTCTGAAGAGCGAATAGTGTCTGACGCACGTGGGAGGACATTGCCTTCTCTACGCCTTCGATCGAAAGATTTTTCCACGCTGCGGGCATTTCCTGATGTCCGGGATCGGCCCACGTGTCGGAAAAATGGAAATCAATCATCACGCGCATGCCCAGGCGGTCGGCGCGACGGGCTTTGACAACTACGTCGTCGATATTATTCCAGCCTTCAGCCGGATTCACCCACACACGAAGCCGGATAGAATTGACGCCGCAGTAGTCGCGCAGCAGTTGCATCAGTTCCATTTCCTGACGTTCGGCGCCGGGTGTATAGAATTTCATGCCGTTTTTTTCCATTTCAGTTACCCAGCTGACATCGGCGCCAAGCGCCATGCCTGTGGCCTTTTCGAAAACAGGTTTCTCCTCCTGACGCGGATAGGTGACGGGCCCGTCTTCGGAGCATCCGCTCACCATCATTGCAGCGGCAAGAGCTATTGTAGAGATTAAGTTTATCATTTTCATAATATTTTTATTAAATACCTTGTTACTTTTCTGAATAGGAGTAGGTTTGTTTTCCGAGGTCTACGGTGAGAACCAGAGTCCGGCCGATTTCAAATTCGTTATCGCCTTCGAAACCACTCGTTGCATCGGTAAATCCGAGATAAAGAGTGCCCTGGTTGGCTCCCCGCCCGAAAAAGAGACTCCAGCTTTCGTTGATTAGTACTTTGACTCCCCATGGAGTTTCGGCGGTCTTCTCGAATTCGGCGGTGAAAACCTCGGGATTCTCGGCCGACTGGGTCATGGGGCGTACGCTCCAGTCGTCGTTGACGCCGGTAAACGACACGCTTTCCACTTTTGTGAGGCGATATGACAGGTCGGACATATGGAAATCCATAACATAAAGACCCTTTTCGGGAGCGGGAACATTACCGTCGCTGTCGGCGAAGACAAGATTGCCCGACATTGCCGCAGCACCGTCGACGGCCTTATATGCGGCAGCCCAGTCTGGTTCGGTATAAACCCTGTAACCCCACTCCGAGTCAATCCAGTGTGCGCCGCCATAGCTCATGGTCGATTTGTCGTATAGTGTCAGATAGTCGTCAAATCCGTTCCAGTCAACAAGCCCCGAGAAATAGAGAAAATCTGCCGATGTCGACTGTGTGTAGGGTGTGACATTGACTTTCAGAGTGTTTGAAATCCGAGGCTCTAAATTTGCCGCAAGGGTAGAACGCACGCGGACATACAGTGGCGTACTAATGCCGGGAGCATAACCCATACCAAGCAGCAGTTCGTTGAATTCCCCGCTATAGAATCGGTACTCATACAAACCTTTGCCGACAGCCACTCTGGTGAGGTCAGCAAATTTATCGTTGTCGGCGAGTTCGATAGAAAGCTCGGCCGCATTGACAGGTGCCTGCAGATTTTTGTCGGTAAGCTCGATCTTGCCGTCGCCGCTCCAGTAGACTGTCATGGCAAGAGCGTCGGGAGTCTCTCCGCTGAGCACGATATCCTGTGTTGCCCCGCCGAGTACTATCGGCTCTTCGGGCAGCATATAAACACGGTCCATGTCGCTGTCGCAGGCCGTGACGCATAATGTCAGTATCGACAATGCTGAATATACTATTTTTTTCATAATCAGTAGTCAAAGTTTTTCAGATTGGGATTGGCTGAAATTTCGGCAGCAGGAATCGGGAAGTGATTATAGCGTGAATCGACAGCGCGACCCGCAGCTATTCCGCCTTTCCATTCCCACAGGTAGCGATCGGTGGTAAAACGGCCGAAACGTACAAGGTCGGTGCGGCGCACGCCTTCGAGATAAAGCTCACGGCCACGTTCGTCGATAAAGAAATCGAGCACCATATCACCGGCATTGATGTCACCGTCCGGACCGCCGAAAGCACGGCGCCGCACCTGATTGACAAGGTCGAGGGCTTCGTCGGTGCTCATCCCGTTGCCTCCGCGTACTACGGCTTCGGCAGCCGTAAGATAAATCTCGGCGAGACGGAACACCGGAATATCAGTGTTACAGCCGTCTGCCGCCGAATTCGACGCAGCCTCGCCGTCATCTGTCAGATTAGTGAACTTGC
>CABQCA010000172.1 GCA_902462525.1 uncultured Porphyromonadaceae bacterium
AGGTGATGGCCTGAAGGACGGCGCCGGCGAGAGTGAATGCCAGCCAGTCGCGCAGTTCGCGCGGATTATAGAAGAGGAAGAATGCGGCCACGCAGAAGATGATTGCCGTCCAGCTTTCGATGCGGTGCCAGCGCCTGAGGCGCAGGTCGGTGCCCTTGAAGGGAGTGAACAGGCGCACAGCAAGAAGCATAAGCGCACCGGTGCTGTAGAGCCACGGCATTACTGCGCGAGCCGTGGCGTTGCCCATGAAGAAGAATGGAATGAGTGTGCCTGCGAATAAGATAAGCAGAGCTATCGGAGCGCCGATGGCGGCCAGACGCGGCCTCAGTATCTGATTGTTCATTGTTGTTTTCCGGATTTTAGTTTTCTTTGAAGACATACACATCTTCGCCGGCTTTCTTCATGCCGTACTGCTCGCGCACCACCTGTTCCATGAGGGCGCGGTCGGTGGTGAGACGGCTGTTCAGCTCGCGGTAGTAAAGCATAGTGTCGCGGTTGGCTTCGATCTCGCTGCGCAGACTGTCGATGGTGTGCTGGCGGTCGATGCTGTCGAAAACCGAATTATCGCCTGTGAAAAGGAGGAATCCCACCACGGCAAGGCACAGCAGAGTCCACGGCGACAGAAAGCGCCGCAGCCAGTGCCACGTAGATGTTACTTTTTCATTCATAGTTCGTTGTCGGTCTGCATCAGCAGTTCCACGAGCACAAAGATAGCAAAAATTCCGCAAATGACATCGCATCTCCTTGCAGCCATTTTTATTGCCGGCTGTCTGTGCTATCGGGCCGGAAAGGTTTTGGCGATTTGCTCTGTGACACGTTTCAAGGCGACTTTCAGGTCCTGACCGTAGCTTAGGCCCAGGCCGAATGCTCCTCGGCAGGAGGCTACCGGGCGTCCTGTCATGAAGTCGATAAAATTGACGGTGACAATAGTTTCGTTTTCGTCCTGCGATATTCCGTATTTTACTAAAAGCAGAGCCTCCTGCTGGTGCGACGTGAGTTCGTGTATGCGGTAGTCGCTTACCAGTTTCAGCCGTGAGGCCTCGACGGCATCGAAGAGCTGGATTTCGTATTCCATCAGTTCGGCCGGTATATGATAGGTTTCGTTATTGATTATCGAGGCATACTGGTATCCCGAAAGATCAACATGGCTCGAAACGGTGGATTTGGACGTCGTGCAGGCGCTGAGTATCAGAATTATCGCAGGATATATCAGAATGGAAATAAAATTCTTCATATTACAAGTTGAAATGATTTGTTTAAATAGATAAAAAGGACGGGCTGAAAGTCGTAATATTGCAAAATTAATCAAATTATTATTTGTCTCAAATAAAGTTGGCGGAATTTGTTGTATTTTTGTAGGTTGAATCAAAACGTACGATATGGAATTCCGATTAAGTTCGCAATATCAGCCCACGGGCGATCAGCCGGAGGCTATCCGGCAGCTTGCCGAGGGGGTAGAGGCCGGACGTGATGCTCAGGTTCTCCTTGGTGTCACCGGTTCGGGCAAGACTTTTACCATGGCCAATGTGATACAGCAGGTGCAGCGGCCTACGCTCATTCTTAGCCACAACAAGACTCTTGCAGCGCAGCTCTACAGCGAGTTCAAGCAGTTTTTCCCCGAGAACGCGGTGCAGTATTTTGTGTCGTACTACGACTACTATCAGCCTGAAGCCTACATACCGTCGGTCGACAAATACATCGAGAAGGACTTGATGATCAACGACGAAATCGACCGTCTTCGCCTTGCCACCACGTCGGCCCTGCTGTCGGGACGCCGCGACGTTATTGTGGTGTCGTCGGTATCGTGTCTCTACGGCATGGGCAATCCCGACGATTTTACCGCGAACGTAGTCACCGTGACCAAGGGTATGAAAATAACCCGCAATCAGTTTCTGCGCAAGCTTGTGGCGGCGCTCTACAGCCGCAGCGAGGTGGAATTCGGCCGCGGCACGTTCCGCGTGAAGGGCGACACAGTGGATATCCGCCTCGCCTACGAGGACATCATAGTGCGGGTGGTGTTCTGGGGCGACGAGGTGGAGTCGATTATCACCGTGCACCCCGACGACAATGTGCATCTCGGCACCCACGACCGCTTCAACATTTATCCGGCGAATCTCTTTGTGACTTCACCACAGCGTCAGGCTGCGGCGATCGCGCAGATACAGCTCGATCTGGGCCGTCAGGAGGCGTTTTTCACAAGCGAGGGCCGTGATATAGAGGCTCAGCGCATTGTCGAGCGTGTGACCTACGATGTGGAGATGATAAAGGAGCTGGGCTACTGTCCTGGCATCGAGAACTATTCCCGCTATTTCGACGGACGCCGCGAGGGCGAGCGGCCTTTCTGTCTTCTCGATTATTTCCCGAAAGATTTTCTTACTATCATCGACGAGAGCCATGTGACGGTGCCGCAGATACGTGCCATGTACGGCGGTGACCGTTCGCGCAAGGGCAATCTTGTGGAGTACGGTTTCCGTCTGCCGGCCGCCCTCGACAACCGCCCGCTAAGATTCGAGGAGTTCGAGAACATGACCAAGCAGGTAATATACGTGTCGGCTACTCCTGCCGATTACGAACTGGAGCGGGTCGAGGGCGTTGTCACAGAGCAGGTGATCCGTCCGACGGGACTTCTCGACCCGCTTATCCGAGTAAAGCCGTCGATGAATCAGATCGACGATCTTCTCGAGGAGATTCAGCAGCGCATCGAGCGAGACGAGCGTACTCTTGTTACAACCCTTACGAAGCGCATGGCCGAGGAACTTAACGAGTATTTCCTCCGTCTGAAAATAAAGACGGCGTATATCCACAGCGATGTCGATACTCTCGACCGTATAAAGATTCTCGACGGTCTCCGTGCCGGCGAGTACGATGTGCTTATCGGTGTCAACCTTCTCCGCGAGGGACTCGACCTTCCCGAGGTGTCGCTGGTGGCTATCCTCGACGCCGACAAGGAAGGATTCCTCCGCAGCCACCGCTCCCTCACCCAAACGGTAGGCCGCGCGGCGCGAAATCTCAACGGAGAGGTGATAATGTACGCCGACAAGATTACCGAATCGATGCAGCAGACTATCGACGAAACCGAACGTCGGCGGGCTATTCAGCTAAAGTACAACGAAGAACACGGCATTACGCCACAGGCAATCGTAAAGGCCCGCAATTCTATTGTCGGGCTGGAGAAAGAGGAAGTCGATATGGACGCAACCGCAACGGCTTCAGGCCGTCCCCGGCAGCTCAACGCCCGCGACAAACGCGAGAAGGCAAAGAACGAACGGAAAGCAGCCGCTCCCATACCCTATGCAAACGAATATACCACGTCGGTCGACATCGCTGCCGATCCGGTGGTGGGCTATATGAACGCCGACGAACTGCAGCGTTCCATCAACCGACTGCGCGGACAGATGCTGCAGGCGGCCAAAGATATGGAGTTTATGACCGCCGCACGCCTGCGCGACGAGATAATAAAACTCGAGCAGCGGCTCAGCGGCATGGAAAATAAATAAGTCAGAATAGTAGGGGGCGCAAATTATTGCGCCCCTGCAGCCGAATTCACTCTGTCCACTCTTGATTGAAAAATGAAAGAAATAGACTATAATAATCTTCGGGTCACCGACTGGCTGCCTACGTCCGTCAAGGAAATGAAGGCGCTGGGATGGGATGGTGTCGATGTGGTGCTCTTTTCAGGCGATGCCTATGTGGACCACCCGGCCTTCGGAGCCGCTGTGATAGGCCGCACGCTTCAGGCTGCCGGCTACCGTGTGGCCATTGTGCCGCAGCCCAACTGGCAAGACGATCTTCGCGATTTCCGCAAGTTCGGTGCCCCGCGTCTTTTTTTCGGAGTCAGTCCGGGAGCTATGGATTCGATGGTAAACCACTATACTGCGGCGCGGCGGCGCCGTTCTGACGACGCCTACACTCCGGGCGGCCGACATGGAGCGAGGCCCGACTATCCGTCAGTTGTTTACTCGCGGATCCTTAGAGATTTATATCCTGATACTCCGATCGTGGTCGGCGGAATAGAGGCGTCGCTGCGCCGCCTGTCGCACTACGATTACTGGCAGGATCGTCTGCGGCCATCAATTCTTGTCGACACTGCCGCCGACATGCTTCTCTACGGCATGGGAGAGAAGACGATTCTCGAACTGGCGGGACGTCTTCATGCCGGCGAAGCCATAGCTGACATCACAGACCTTCCGCAGAGCGTGGTGCTGAGGCCGCAGAGCGAAATTCCCGAAGCTGACGACAATAACATCGTGCTTGCATCGTTCGAGATCTGCCTTGCCGACAAGCGGCGTCAGGCCGCTAATTTCAAACACATCGAGCAGCAGAGCAACCGTCTCGACGGAGGTGCCAATCTATGGCAGGCGACAGGTCGCATTGCTGTGAAAGTGAACCACATGCTGCCTGCGATGACACAGGGCGAAATCGATGCGTCGTTCGATCTGCCCTACACGCGCCTGCCTCATCCGCGGTACAAG
>CABQCA010000173.1 GCA_902462525.1 uncultured Porphyromonadaceae bacterium
CTGGTGTCGCTGCTCATCAACATGGGTTCGTCCTTTATCGACGGCATCAATCTTGTATATAGCAAGATAAAAGGGTCGTGTTCGATGCTTGTGCTGACGGAAAACGGTATAATAGCCGCCCGCGACTATCTTGGACGGACACCTATTGCCATCGGACGGAAAGATGACGCCTATGCTGCCGCTACCGAGACCCTCGCTTTCCCTAATCTCGGATATGAGAAGGTATACGACCTCGGACCGGGTGAGAT
Organism: uncultured Porphyromonadaceae bacterium; assembly: GCA_902462525.1. Lineage (GTDB taxonomy): Bacteria > Bacteroidota > Bacteroidia > Bacteroidales > Muribaculaceae > CAG-873. The sequence goes on from CABQCA010000173.1 coordinate 249, forward strand.
TGTACGTATCACCGCCGACAGCATGGAAGTGCTCCAGGCCGCCGCTCCCCGCGAACAGATCTGTTCGTTCCTATGGGTTTACTACGGTTTTCCGGCAAGTGATTTCGAGGGAATCAATGTCGAGGCAATGCGCGAATGTGCCGGACGGCTTATGGGTTCCTCGGACCCGGTTAAGGCCGACTGTGTGTGCGGTATTCCCGATTCGGGTGTCGGGCATGCGCTGGGCTATGCCGAGGGCAAAGGCATTCCTTACCGTCGTGCAGTGCTGAAATATACCCCTACCTGGCCGCGTAGTTTTACTCCCGGACAGCAGTCGCGCCGCGACCTTGTGGCGAAGATGAAGCTTATTCCGAACAAGGCTATTCTCGAAGGCCGAAGCATAGTTTTCTGCGACGATTCGATAGTACGCGGCACACAGCTCCGCGACAATGTCCGTACTTTTTTCGAAAACGGTTGCCGTGAGGTACATGCTCGCATTTCGTGTCCGCCGCTGGTATATGGCTGTCCGTTCGTAGGTTTCACTTCTTCGCAGAGCGACCTCGAGCTGATTTCGCGGCGGATAATACAGGATTTCGAGGGCCGCCATGACGCAAAACTAAAAGAATACGCAACCTTCGGTACGGAAGAATATAAGCGGATGGTAAACGAAATAGCCCGTCAGCTTGGGCTGACTACACTGGAATTCAGCAAGATGGAGGATCTCCTCAAAGCCATCGGTCTTCCAAAGTGTCGTGTGTGCACACACTGCTTCGACGGTTCAAGCTATCATCCTGATGAGGCTTATGCCGAGGATCATTCCGAAAAAAGATAATTTTGCGTATCTTTGCACTCTAAATCAACATTATTGCAATGAACGAATTACCTCAAAAGTATAATCCGGCCGAAGTAGAAGACAAATGGTATGCCTACTGGCTGGAAAACGGCCTTTTTCATTCCGAACCCGACGCTCGCGAACCGTACACCATCGTGATACCGCCCCCAAATGTAACCGGTGTGCTACATATGGGCCACATGCTGAACAATACGATTCAGGATATTCTTGTTCGTCGTGCCCGCATGCAGGGAAAGAATGCCTTGTGGGTTCCCGGCACTGACCATGCCTCGATTTCGACAGAAACAAAGGTTATTGCTAAACTTGCGTCCGAAGGCATAAAGAAAACCGATCTGACCCGTGAGGAATTCCTTAAGCATGCATGGGAATGGACCGAAAAGCACGGCGGGATAATTCTGCAGCAGCTCAGAAAACTCGGTGCGTCCTGCGACTGGGAACGCACAGCATTTACTATGGACGAAAGCCGTAGTGAAAGTGTGCTGAAGGTGTTCGTCGACCTCTATAACAAGGGGCTCATTTACCGCGATCTGCGTATGGTCAACTGGGATCCGCAGAACCGTACAGCCATAAGCGACGACGAGGTGTTTTTCGTCGAGGAGCAGAGCAAGCTCTACTATCTCCGCTATTATCTTGCCGAGGAGCCTGCGGCACTCGACGCTCCCGAAGGCTGCGTGATACACACCGATGCCACCGGTCGTCATTACGCCGTTGTGGCCACTACTCGCCCGGAGACAATTATGGGCGACACTGCGATGTGCATAAATCCGAAGGATCCAAAAAACGCATGGCTGAAGGGCCGGAAGGTGGTTGTGCCTCTGGTAGGCCGTGTGATACCCGTGATCGAGGACCGCTATGTCGACATTGAGTTCGGTACCGGCTGTCTTAAGGTGACTCCGGCACACGATAAAAACGACTACATGCTGGGTAAAACCCACAATCTCGAGACCATTGATATCTTCAATGAGGATGCCACCGTTTCGGCAGCCGCCGGAATGTATGTGGGTATGGACCGTTTCGATGTACGTAAGCAGATTTCAGAAGATCTTGCCGCAGCGGGACTTATGGAGAAGGTTGAGGACTATGTGAACAATATTGGTCTTTCGGAGCGCACCAAAGTGCCTGTCGAACCGCGTCTGTCGCTGCAGTGGTTCGTGAAGATGAAGCATTTCGCCGAGGAAAGTCTTGCACCTGTAATGGACGATATAATCCGCTTCGTGCCTGAGAAGTACAAGACAACCTACCGTCTGTGGCTTGAAAATATCCAGGACTGGTGCATCAGTCGTCAGCTGTGGTGGGGACACCGTATACCGGCGTATTTCTACGACGACGGCAGCGGCAAGGAAAACTTCGTGGTAGCTCTCAGCCCTGAGGAGGCTCTCGAGATGGCACGCTTAAAGAGTGGCAACGCCGCCATGACAGCCGACGACCTTCATCAGGACCCCGACGCTCTCGACACATGGTTCTCGTCGTGGCTGTGGCCTATCACTCTGTTCGACGGCATCAACAATCCCGGCAATAAAGAAATCAGCTACTACTATCCGACGGCTACGCTCGTCACCGGACCTGACATCATCTTCTTCTGGGTGGCCAGAATGATAATGGCCGGATACGAATATGTCGGGAAGCAGCCCTTCAACAATGTTTATTTCACCGGCATAGTCCGTGATGCCCTCGGCAGGAAAATGTCAAAAATGCTGGGCAATTCACCTGATCCTCTCGACCTTATCGCCCAGTACGGCGCCGATGGTGTACGCATGGGACTGATGCTTGCCGCGCCCGCCGGCAATGACATCATGTACGACGACAAACTTGTGGAGCAGGGTCGTAACTTCTGCAACAAGATTTGGAATGCGTTCCGTCTTGTATGCGGTTGGAATGTGGCTGAAACCGAGACTCAACCGGAAGTATGCAAAGTTGCCGTAGCCTGGTTCAAGGCACGCCTTGACAGCACTTTGGCCGAAGTCGATGATCTTTTCGCCAAATTCCGTCTCAGCGAGGCGCTGATGGCTGTCTACAAACTTTTCCGCGATGATTTTTCGTCGACTTATCTTGAAATGATTAAGCCTGAGTACGGAAAACCTATCGACAAGGCAACTTATGAAAGTACTGTCGGTTCCTTCGATGCACTTCTCCGAATGCTGCATCCGTTCATGCCGTTCATTACCGAAGAAATATGGCAGGCTCTTGCCGAGCGCAAGCCCGGAGAGTCGATAATGTATGCTGTTATGCCCGAAGCCGGAAGTGCCGACAAGGCCATACTTGCCGCTGTCGACACGGCACTGGAGATTGTGAACGGTGTCCGCGGTGTTCGTGCCCGAAAAAATATACCCTCCAAGGAAAGCGTGAAGCTTTTGACGCAGGGCGTGCTTTCGGCTGAGGTGAAATCCGTTGTAGCCAAGCTTGCCAATGTAGGCGAGATAGTGGAAAACTCGCCTAAAGATCCCGCGGCTTCGGCATTTATGGTAGGCACCTCGGAATATGCCGTTCCTCAGAGTGAGAACATCGACATTGAGGCCGAGGTTGCACGCATAGAGAAGGATATAGCATATCTCGAAGGCTTTAAAGTTTCGGTGAATAAGAAACTTTCGAACGAGCGTTTCGTGTCCAATGCTCCGGAGGCAGTGGTAGCCGCAGAGCGTAAGAAACTTGCTGATGCCGAGGCTAAACTCGGTACTCTGCGTGCGGCTCTTGCCGCTCTTAAAGGCTGAAAGATTAAGTAGCGAGAGGCGAGGTGCAAGGAATTAGATGGCCGACAGGCTGTTTCCTTGCCCCTCGCCCTTCTCAATTATTTTTATTGTTACCCTCCATATGGCAGACATAGCCCAGATAAAGAATGGCGAACACATGAGTCTGCGACAGCAGATAGCTCTCACGGCAAAATTGTCGTGGCCGGCTATCATCGCGCAATTGTCGACGATTCTCATGCAGTACATCGATGCATCGATGGTCGGCCGTCTTGGGGCCGATCAGTCGGCATCGGTAGGGCTTATGAATTCGAGCCTGTGGATGTTCTGGGGCGTCTGTTCGATGATAACCATGGGATTTTCGGTCCAGGTAGCACATCTCCTCGGTGCCGGCGACGAAAGTGGTGCACGGTCGGTGCTCAAACAAGGCATTACAGCCTGTCTTATCGCGGGAAGCGTCATGGCGGCTCTCGGTGTAGCAATTGCAATTCCTCTTCCGCATTGGCTTGGCGGTGAGCCCGGTATTTGCAAAGGAGCAACTATTTATTTTCTGACCTTTGTCATGGCGCTCCCAATCCTGACGATGAACTATCTCGCCGGCGGTATGCTTCGTTGTGCCGGAAATATGACGGTGCCGGGTGCTCTCAACGTATGTATGTGTGTGCTCGACGTAGTATTCAACTTTTTCCTCATATTCCAGTCC
>CABQCA010000174.1 GCA_902462525.1 uncultured Porphyromonadaceae bacterium
GTGTAGGCGAGTTTTTTATGGAAGGCGCCGAATTGTGTGTCGGCGACGAAGTTGTAATTACCGGTCCGACGACCGGCGTCCTCATCGTGAAAGTCGAGGATATCCGTGTTGACGGCCGCAGTGTGCCACGTGCAGTCAAAGGAGACAGCTTTTCCATAGCTGTACCTGCTAAAATCCGTCCTGCCGACCGCCTTTACCGCTGGCTGCCGGCAGATTTAGGCTGACAGGCTGTTGGGCTGACGGGCTGACAGGCTTTCCTCCGCCCGTCGCCCCTCGCTCCTAAAAAACTATTATCTTGACTTTTTACACTTTCTAAACTTTCTAAACTTCCACTCGCCTCTGGCTACAGTTCGCAGGCTGTGCCGGAGCATGTGCGGGCGCTGTCGGCTTCGACTCGGGCGCCGGCATGGCGGCTTATGCGTTCGAGAGCGTCCTTGAAGCCTTTGGAGCTGAGGGCTCCGGGAATGGCGTACTCGCCGTCGATGACGAAGAACGGTACGCCGGTGATGTTATGGTTGCAGGCGGTCTGCTCGTCGGCACGGACCTCGGCGGTGTATCGGTCGGTTTCGAGCATTGTCTCCACGTCTTTGCGGTCGAGACCTGCGCTTTTGGCTATGTCGGCCAGTTCGCGTCGGCTCGACAGCACTTTGCTTTCTCCGAAATAAGCTTTGAACAGGGCATTGTTGAGTGCTTCCACTTTTTCGGGTGCGTGCTCGGCGGCATACTTCATCAGACGGTGGGCATCGAGTGTGTTGGTGTAGTGTGCTTTGTCGTAGTTGAACATCAGGCCGAGCGAACGGCCTGTGGCATTGATTTCCTCAACTTTATGTTCGGCTTTGTCGAGCGGCATTTTGTATTTGTGGGCGATACGCTCGGCCGAAGTCATGTCAGCGACGTCCGAGGCTTCGGGGTCGAGTTCATATGCGCGGTATTCGAATGTTACGTCTTTTTTAAGACCAAGGTCCTCGATGGCTTTTTTGAGTTCATTTTCGCCGATATAGCAGTAGGGACAGGCGAAATCGCTCCATACAGTGATTGTCATAGTTCATTTTTTTTGGTTCTATGACAATAACGCTGTCAGCCGCTTCAATGTTTATTTGTTTAAGCGGGTGCGAAAGGAGTACAGGCCTCCTTTTGCTTTTCGCACTTTCAGTCCCAGCCGTTTTCGCGTATAAGACGGTCAATTGCGAACATGAGTTCTCGCTGGCGGGGCTGCCAGTCGTTGCGGTTTGTAAGAATGATGTAGCACACATCGCCTTCAGGCCACCAGCAGTCGATGGCGCCGAAACCGCCGTTGACATTCATGTGATAGGCTTTGGGCGAGCAGTATGGTTTGCGCTCCACCGGAATTCCGAGGCCGTAGCTCACGTTGGGCTGGTTTGTTGCATGGACCGGCTGTATGATTTTTTCGATCGACTCCCGGCTTATGATTTTGCCGTTTCGGAGGGCGCGGAAAAACCTCATGATGTCGCGTGACGATGACCATGCGCCGCGGTCAGCCTTGGTATTGAAGTAGTCGACTTCATCGTAGTCGTATTCTTCCCATTTACTGTCGGGCGAACGGAATGTGCTGCTTTTGGCGTCGCCTTCGCTTATCCGGTAGCCGTGGGCTTCGCCGAGAGGTTCGGGTGTGGAGGGATCGAGGTAGAATGTTTCGGTCATCCCGGCGGGGCGGAAGAGATTTTCGTCCATCCAATCGTCGAATTTACATCCTGTCAGGGTTTCTATCAGAGGCGCTACCAGAACGTAAGCCATGTCGTAGCGGTCGTAATGAGTACCCGGTTCGAAGGCTATGGTGTCAAGGTTTTCGAAGGTACGCATGTGCTCCTGCTCGGAGCCGAAGCGACGGTAGTCGCGGTCGTAGCCGAACGAGCTTTTGTGTTTTTCGAGATATTCGTCCCATTGCGATTGATCGGTAGGGCGCAAATCGGGCAAGCCCGATGTGTGCGACAGCATGTGTGCAACGGTGATTCGGCCGAAGTATTTCTTGGGAAATTTTGGAAAGAACTTCGATATGGTGTCGTCGGGAGATATGAGACCTTTCTCTATCAGTCGGGCTATGGCCACGCCGGTGAAGAGTTTTGATATTGACGACAGGTTCAGTGTGGTGCTGTCGGAGAGGAGCGTGGGTGTATCGAGGCGTCCGTAGCCGAACGAACGGTTATAGACAATTGTGTCGCGTCGCATCACAGTGATTATACCACCGGGATTGTGACCTTTGTCAACCCCGGGGAAATATTCTTCTATCAGGCTGTCGATGGGTGCGGTGATCGCACATGGTGCCACACCGTGGTAGGGATCATAGTCGGTGTGGCGGCGGCATGAGGTAGTGCCGTAAATGACGCTTACAATGGCTATGATCAGGGCGAGAATATCGGTTTTGCAGACTCCGTAAAGCGGCTGGTGGTTCATTTCTTTTTCCATTACACCTCAAAGATAAGATGTGCGGCCGGAAACGGCAACATCTTAACGGTCTTTTGTCGTCATTGTAAACGTACTGTAAACAACGGCGTTTTTTGTAATCTTTTTGTTACCCTTTTCGGTCTGCTTTGTAAAGAGGCGCCGGAACTTGCTTTATGGTGCTCATAACGAACACCGAGTGCACCGAGTCGAGCATCGGCAGACTGCCGAGAGTGTCGGTGACGAAGCTTCGGTACGATTTCATGTCGGGAACCTCGACCTTGAGCATGTAGTCCCAGTCGCCCGATATATTGTGACATTCCGACACCTCGGACATGGAGCGGACAGCGGCGGCGAAACTTTCGTGGATGTCGCTGTTGATGTGTTTGAGTTTTACGTTGCAGAATACCGTGAAACTTGCTCCGGCGAGTTCGCGGTCGATGTCGATGGTGTAGGCGCGGAGAATGCCGCTTTCTTCGAGGCGGTGCAGGCGCTCATGCACCGGGGTGGGGGAGCGGTGTACGCGGGCGGCGAGCTGGCGCACCGACAGGCGCGAATCGGCCTGCAGTTCGCGCAGTATGGCGATGTCGGTTTCGTCGAGTGTCATATCTGTTCGGTTTTGATGCACAAAAATAGGATAAAAAAGAACATCTGCAAAATTCCAGGCTTTATAATCATCGTTTGTTCCAATCTTTCTGTCTTATTTGGCTAATGTGTTCTTTTGCGCTAATTTTGCGGCATATAATTCAGAATAACCGATGGAAAACAGATATAGTTTCGAGACACTTCAGGTGCACGCCGGTCAGGAAAAGGCCGATGCCGCCACCGGCGCACGTGCAGTCCCTGTCTATCAGACAGCGGCTTATGTGTTCGACAATGCGCAGGATGCCGCCGACCGCTTCGCCCTCCGCAAACCCGGCAACATCTACAGCCGCCTCACCAACCCCACTCAGGAGGCTTTCGAGGCCCGCATGGCGGCTCTCGAAGGCGGCACCGGAGCCGTGGCCCTTGCATCGGGTGCTGCCGCGGTGACATATGCACTCGAAAATGTGCTCGCCCCCGGCGACCATATCGTGGCCGCCAACAATCTCTACGGCGGCACCTACAACCTGATTGTCAATAATCTGTCGGCCCGCGGAATATCTTGCACAATAGTTGATATAAATGATCCGGAAGCCCTCGGGGCCGCTTTTCGTCCGGAGACGAAAGTGGTCTACGGGGAGACTTTCGGAAATCCAAACAGCGATGTCACCGATCTCGACTCTGTAGCTGCCGCCGCTCACCGGCACGGCGCCATTTTTATTGTCGACAATACCTTCGGCACACCCTGGCTGATACGGCCTTTCGAGCATGGCGCCGACATTGTGCTTCATTCGGCCACCAAATTCATCGGCGGTCACGGTACAAGTCTCGGAGGTGTTATTGTCGACGGCGGCCGCTTCGACTATTCCGCTGACCCCGACCGGTTTCCTACCATCGCTAAGCCCGATCCCAACTACCATGGCGCCGTTTTTGCTGAGGCCGCTCCCGAGGCGCCGTTTGCCACACGTGTGCGCTGTGTGGTGCTCCGCGACGAAGGTGCCTGCATTTCGCCTTTCAACGCCTTCATGCTGCTGCAGGGTCTGGAGACTCTGTCGCTGCGTGTCGACCGGCATGTGGAAAACGCCCTGCGTGTGGTTCGGTTCCTTGCCTCCCACCCCAAAGTGGCGTCTGTGAGCCATCCGTCGCTTCCCGGCCAGCCGACCAACGCCCTCTACCGCAAATACTTTCCCAAAGGCGCCGGCAGTATCTTCACATTCGAAATCAAAGGCGGCCAGGATGCGGCATGGCGCTTTATCGACGCTTTGCGGATTTTTTCGCTCCTTGCCAACGTGGCCGATGCCAAAAGCCTTGTGATACACCCGGCCACAACAACACATTCACAGATGAGCGACGCCGAACTTGCCGATGCAAAAATAAGCCGCTCGACCGTGCGTCTGAGC
>CABQCA010000175.1 GCA_902462525.1 uncultured Porphyromonadaceae bacterium
CCGCCGGTATCGACGCGGAGGCTTCGAGCAACACCTTTTCGACCCTTCAGGAAAATATAGCGGCAGGAAATCTGGATGAAAGATACGTCGATCAGGCCGTACGGCGAATCCTGCGGGCAAAGATAGAAACCGGCCTCATGGACGACCCCTACCTTGAGCACTGTGCCTTCTACCTGCCGGTAGGAAGCCGCGAAGGCGCGGAACTTTCGCGCCGCATCGCCGACGAATCGGCCGTGCTCCTGAAAAACGAAGGCCGGCTGTTGCCTCTCGACACCGATAAAGTGAAGAAACTTGCTGTTATCGGACCGAATGCGGCCTGCGTGCAGTTCGGCGATTATTCATGGAGCAAAAACCCCGACGACGGAATCACACCTCTCGACGGAATCCGTCGGCTTGTGGGCGACAAGATTGACGTCCGCTACTCCAAAGGCTGCTCCCTATCGTCGCTCGACACCACAGAGATAGCCGACGCCGTCAAGCTTGCTGCCGAAAGCGATGTCGCTGTCATATTTGTCGGCAGCTCATCTACGGTGTTTGTCCGTGAGAGCGGCGCTTCGACCTCCGGCGAAGGTGTCGATCTCAGCGAAATCGAACTCACCGGCGCACAGGAAGAACTCATACGACGGGTAGCCGCCACAGGAACGCCGGTGGTGCTCGTACTGGTATCCGGCAAACCTTTCGCAATACCGTGGGAGGCCGAGAATGTGCCGGCGATACTTGTGCAGTGGTACTGCGGTGAAAGAGAAGGCGACAGCATTGCCGATATTCTGTTCGGCAACGTCAATCCTTCGGGAAAACTTAATTTCTCATTTCCAAGGTCAACAGGCCAGCTGCCTGTGCACTACTGTTATCTGCCTTCCGACAAAGGATACTATAAGAAGCCCGGTTCCTACGAAAAGCCCGGCCGCGACTATGTATTCTCGAGTCCTATGCCTTTATGGAGTTTCGGACACGGACTGAGCTACACAGATTTCGACTATGTGTCAGCAAAAACAGATAAGGAAACATACATGCCTTTCGACACTATATTCGTAAGCGCCGACATCCGCAACATCGGCGACAGAGCCGGCAAAGAAGTGATGCAGGTATATGTGCGCGATGTAGTGAGCACCGTCGTAACGCCGGTCAAGCAGCTCAAAGGTTTCCAGAAAAAAGAAATTGTTCCTGGCGCAACTGAGACATTCACGGTAGCCATACCGGTGAAAGAACTGTATCTTACCGACGACAACGGCAACCGCTATCTCGAGCCCGGCAAGTTTGAAATACAGGTTGGCACAGCATCGGACAATATACGGCACACAATACCTGTGTGGGTAGGCGAACGGAAAGCCGACCGTGGCACCGACAACACTATCGCACAGAATAAGAAAGCGTCTTCCGGAAAGAATCTCAGGATGAGAAAAATCTCAGGTTGCGTCCGCGACATTCAGGCCACTCCGATCGAAGGCGTCGAAGTCACGTCAGATATGACCGATACTAAGGTGTACACCGACAGCAAAGGTAATTATTCGATTGAAGTTCCGGCCGAATCCAATCTAACTTTTCTCAAGACAGGCTATAGCCGCTACTCGAAGTACATTAAGGACAGCGATACTGTGAATGTACAGATTGTCAGAGAATAGTTTTCCTGCCTTATGATAATTCTTATAACAACGTATACATCAGTTCTGTGAAGAGCCGCCGTCTTTGCCGCCCTTAAGCGAATATTTCCACGAAAAAGAGCAAATATGTTTGGTGTAACGGAAGATTTTTTGTACTTTTGTGGGCTGAATTTCCGCAATAGGCATTCAAAGACGGCGGCTATGCAATGAAAATCGCTGCGCCTCAGCGGGTTAACTTTATATTACAATATAAAATGTACGTAATTGTAGAAATCCAGGGTCAGCAGTTCAAGGCCGAGAAAGATCGGTTCCTGTATGTGCACTATCTTGGTGAAGACAAGCAGTCGGGCGACACTGTTGAGTTCGACCGCGTTCTCCTTGCCGACGTAGACGGCAACGTAAAAGTAGGCGCTCCTACAGTCGAAGGCGCCAAAGTAGTATGCGAAGTATCGCTTCCTCTGGTAAAGGGCGACAAAGTAATTGTTTTCAAGAAGAAACGTCGCAAAGGCTATCGCCGCAAAAACGGCCATCGCCAGTACTTCACCAAAGTCATCATCAAAGACATCATTGCCTAACCCCAGCTTAAAAACAACAATCCACTATGGCACACAAAAAAGGCGTCGGTAGTTCTAAGAACGGCCGCGAATCTGAAAGCAAACGTCTGGGCGTGAAAATTTTCGGCGGTCAGGCATGCAAAGCCGGCAACATCATCAAGCGCCAGCGCGGCACTGTACATCACCCCGGCCTCAACGTCGGCATCGGCAAAGACCACACCATCTATGCCCTCATCAACGGCACGGTGCAGTTCACCGAAGGTCGCAACGGTCGCAAGTTTATCAACGTAGTTCCTTTCGAAGCTTAATCCGAGGTACTGCCGGTAATCAACTCATACAGCGGACTGCATAACGCCAAAGGCGGCATTGCAGTCCGCTGTCATTATTTTGCTATGAAAAAACTTTTTCTGACAGCCGCAGGCGCACTGCTTGCACTCTCGTCGTTCGGTTGGAGCCAGAAGGGCCACGACACTGTGGCGTTCATCGCCGAAAACCACTTTACCCCCGCAACCGCCGACTCCGTTGCGGCTATCCTCGAAGGAAAATCGCCGGTCTACTGGGCAAACTGGCTCGACAACGCCAGCCATACGCCCGACTATGCCTACACCTCGACATGGCACTACAAAAACATCGACGAGGGCGTGGATTATGACAAAGCTCCGGCACTCCCCGAAGGCGATGCCGTGCGCGCTATCCGCGAACAGATTGCCATCCTTTCCGACAGCGTGTCCACAATGTCGCAGAAACAGCTCGCCATGAAGATTCTAATCCATGTAGTGGGAGATCTGCACCAGCCCATGCATCTGGGACGTTCCACCGACAAGGGTGCCAACCACGTGAAAGTGGACTTCTTCGGCCGAAAGACCAATCTGCACTCCGTGTGGGACGGCCAGATAATGAACAGCGGTCACGCCTGGACATACACCGAGTGGCAGCAGCAGCTCGACCGCCTCAGCCGCGAACAGGAAGCAGCGGAAAGCGCCGGCAATGTCGACGACTGGGCGCGCCAGACGTGGCAGATAACAAAGGACGTCTACAAGGCTAATCCCGAAGGCTGCAAGCTGTCGTACAACGAGGTAGCACGCTGGACACCCGTCATCGAGCAGCAGGTGCTCCGCGGCGGTCTGCGTCTGGCCCGCATCCTCAACGCCATCTACGACCCAGACTCACCCGATAACCCCGCTAACTTTTAGCGTTTTTTAAGCATGTGATTGGCTTAAAATTCTTACTTTTGCAATTCAACAGTAAAACCAATACAAGAAAATATGGCACAACAGGACGATGTATTCAAAAAAATCGTATCCCACGCTAAGGAGTACGGTTTCGTCTTCCCTTCAAGTGAAATATACGACGGCCTTTCTGCGGTCTACGACTACGGCCAGAACGGCGTAGAACTCAAAAACAACATCAAACGCTACTGGTGGGACGCCATGACCCTGCTTCACGACAACATCGTTGGCATCGACTCGGCAATCTTCATGCACCCCACCATTTGGAAAGCATCGGGCCACGTCGACGCCTTCAATGACCCTCTGATCGACAACCGCGACTCAAAAAAACGCTATCGTGCCGATGTTCTCATCGAAGACCACTTAGCAAAAATCGACGATAAGATAGCCAAAGAGGTGGCCAAAGCCGCCAAACGCTTCGGCGATGCCTTCGACGAAGCCCAATTCCGTGCCACCAATGCTCGTGTGCTCGAGCATCAGGCCCACCGCGACGCCGTACACGAACGCTTCGCCACGGCAATGAACGCCAACGACCTCGAAGGCCTGCGCCAGATTATCCTCGACGAAGGCATCGTATGTCCCATCTCGGGCACCAAGAACTGGACCGAGGTGCGCCAGTTCAACCTCATGTTCAAGACCGAGATGGGCTCCACCGCCGACGGTTCGATGACCGTCTATCTCCGTCCGGAAACGGCTCAGGGCATTTTCGTGAACTACCTCAACGTGCAGAAAACCGGCCGCATGCGCATACCTTTCGGCATAGCCCAGATAGGCAAGGCTTTCCGCAACGAGATTGTGGCACGTCAGTTCATATTCCGTATGCGTGAGTTCGAGCAGATGGAGATGCAGTTTTTCGTTCGTCCCGGCGAAGAACTCAAGTGGTTCCAGCAGTGGAAAGAATGGCGCCTCAAATGGCACAAGGCCCTTGGCCTCGGCGACCAGAAATACCGCTACCACGACCACGACAAGCTGGCGCACTACGCCAACGC
>CABQCA010000176.1 GCA_902462525.1 uncultured Porphyromonadaceae bacterium
TTTCGGCACGGAGCTGGCCCTGATGAACCATCTGAATGTGATGCTGACCATGGACTCGGCCAACATGCATCTTGCGGCTATTGCGGGTGCTCCGACGGTGAGCGTGTGGGGCGCAACCCACACCTACTGCGGTTTCAAAGGATGGCGTCAGACCGACGACAGCACCGTGCAGCTGCCGCTGAGTTGCCGTCCGTGCTCGGTGTACGGCGACAAACCGTGCAGCCGCGGCGACATGCTGTGCCTCACCGGCATACGTCCGGAAGTGATTTTCAACAAGCTGAAAAGCTATCTATAAGTTAAAGTGAATAAAGTGAAAAGTGAAAATCAGGCTTCGCCTGAGTGAAGATAATAGCTTCTTCAAGGAGGGATCATTCTCTTCACCTTTCGCCCTTAACCCTTCGCCTTTCACCTTTCACAATAAGCATAGGCCAGACAAATGACAGAAGACGAAGAATTTGACATACGGAACGAGGCTCTTGCGACGGGCTCTGACGCGGAGATAGAGAAAGCGCTGCGCCCGGGTCGTTTCGGGAGTTTCAACGGTCAGGAAAAGATTATAGAGAACCTTCGCGTGTTTGTGAAGGCAGCCCGGATGCGCAGCGAGGCTCTGGATCATATACTGCTCTTCGGTCCTCCCGGCCTCGGCAAGACCACGCTCGCCGGCATTGTGGCCAACGAGCTCGGTGTGGGCTTCAAGGTGACGTCGGGTCCTGTGCTCGACAAGCCCGGCGATCTTGCCGGCATACTGACATCGCTGGAAGAGAACGATGTGCTTTTTATTGATGAAATTCATCGTCTCAGCCCTGTGGTGGAGGAGTATCTCTACTCTGCGATGGAGGATTACCGCATCGACATAATGATAGACAAAGGCCCCGGAGCACGCAGCGTACAGCTGACTCTGAGCCCTTTTACCCTCGTGGGTGCCACCACACGCAGCGGTCTTCTGACATCGCCGCTGCGAGCGCGTTTCGGCATCAAGTGCCATCTTGAGTACTATGACCATGAGGTGCTTGGTCGTATTATCGAGCGCTCGGCTGCGCTTCTGAAAGTGGCCATCACCAAAGATGCCGCCCGGGAGATAGCGCTCCGCAGCCGCGGCACGCCTCGAATCGCCAATGCGCTCTTGCGCCGTGTCCGCGATTTCGCGCAGGTGAAAGGTTCCGGCTCCATAGACCTTGAGATATCGCGCTATGCCCTTGAGGCTCTCAACATCGACCGTTATGGTCTTGATGAAATCGACAATAAGATACTCCGGACCATCATCGATAAATTCCGCGGCGGTCCTGTCGGGCTGAGCACCATCGCTACGGCGCTGGGCGAAGATGCCGGAACGATAGAGGAAGTGTACGAACCGTACCTTATCAAAGAAGGTTTTATAAAGCGGACACCGCGCGGCCGCGAAGTGACCACACTCGCCTACGAGCATCTCGGAAGCAAACGCGGTGATGATTTAGGACTTTTCGGATGAAACACGAGAAATCGGCAGAACTGAAAGAAAAAATATCGATATTGCCGGAGACGCCGGGTGTGTACATGTACTTCGACGCCGCCGGTACTGTGATTTACGTCGGTAAGGCCAAGAACCTCAAACGGCGGGTGTCGTCGTACTTCAACCGTACGCACGATGTGCTGCGCACCAATCTGCTTGTGCGTAACATAGCCGACATGAAATATATAGTCGTTCCGACCGAGCAGGACGCCCTGAATCTCGAGAACTCCATGATCAAGGAGTACAAGCCGCGCTACAATGTGCTGCTTAAGGACGACAAATCGTACCCGTGGATAGCGGTGACTAACGAGATGTATCCGCGTGTGTTTCTTACCCGCCAGCATCTTAAGGATGGTTCGCGCTATTACGGTCCGTACACCAATGTGTCGGTGGCCCGCACGGTGCTCGATCTTATCGGCAAACTCTACCCCGTGCGCACGTGCCGCACTCCTATCACGCCCGAGTATCTTGCGAAAGGCAAAGGGCGGCTGTGCCTGCAGTACCACATCAAGAAGTGCAGGGGGTGCTGCACCGGTGCGATCGACCGTACGACATACCAGAAATATATTGACCGTATCCGTCAGATTCTCAGAGGCGAGACACGTGAACTGCTCGACTATCTCCGTGAGGAGATGACAGCATTGGCTGCAGAGATGCGTTTCGAGGAGGCGCAGGAACTGAAAGAGAGCTATAAGCTGATAGAGAACTATCGGGCACACAGTGTGATAGTGAGCCAGACGATAGGCGACATCGACGTGTTCGGCATCGATGACGACGGGAGCAACGATGTGTATGTGAACTATATGCATGTGCACCGCGGAGCAGTAGTTCGCAGTCTCACTCTGCGCTACCGGCGCTCGCTCGAAGAAGGCGCTTCCCAGATTCTCGGCTATGCGATGGAGGAGGTTCGTCAGGTGCTGGGGGCTCAGTACGATGAAGTAGTTGTGGCCGAGGCGCCTGAAACCGAGATGCAGGGAGTGAGCTTCACCATACCTCAGCGTGGCGACAAGGCCAAGCTGCTCGAGGTGAGCTGCCGCAACGCCCGGCAGCACCGTATCGACGATCTCAAGCATCTTGAGCGTCATAACCCCGAAGAGCGCACCGATCGGCTTCTCGAGCGCATCAGGAGCGATTTCCGGCTCAGAGAACTTCCGCGGCACATAGAATGTTTCGACAACTCCAATATTCAGGGCACGAATCCGGTGGCGTCGTGCGTGGTGTTCCGCGACGGCAAACCGTCGAAGCGCGACTACCGGCATTTCAATATCAAGACGGTGGAAGGTCCCGATGATTTCGCTTCGATGAAAGAGGTTCTCACACGCCGCTACACGCGCCTGATGCAGGAAGGCGAGGAATTGCCCCAGCTTGTGGTTGTCGACGGCGGCAAGGGCCAGCTGTCGGCAGCCGTGGAGGCACTTGACGAAATGGGGCTTAGGGGCACTATAGCTGTTGTAGGCATTGCCAAGCGACTGGAGGAAATATACTTTCCGGGCGACAGCATACCGCTGTATATTGACAAAAATTCGGAAACGCTGCGTGTGGTGCAGCACCTGCGCGACGAGGCGCACCGCTTCGGCATAACGCACCACCGCAACCGCCGCAGCAAAAGCCAGACTGTCGGGGCTCTCGACGGTATAAAGGGCATAGGGCCGAAGACGGCCGAGGCTCTTCTGCAGCACTTCAAGAGCGTGAGACGACTCCGCGAAGCGTCGGAGGCCGATATCGCCGCCGTGGTTGGTCCGGCCAAGGCCCGAACCGTTGTCGCCGGGCTGAGCGAGGAATAAAATGTCAGATCTCTTCTGATAATGTAATTATTTGTCAGAATCCGCGTCTTATAAGGAAATGTCAAATAAACAGATTATTGGTATGCCTTGGTATTATATCGTTCTATACGTTGCGCTCGGCGTCTTTCTGCTTTGGGTTTCCGACAGGTTTAAGATTATAAAGTCGAAGTCGCTGCGCTATTTCATCGTTATTTTCGTCTACTCTTTCATCTGGTGGGCGATTTATGACCTCTTCCTCGAGCCGAAATAAATATCCATTTCATCTTCGCCGCTTTTTTATATCAAAATAATTATTATAGCCGAGAAAATTTCCTTTTAAGGAAAACTATTTGTATCTTTGCGTCGTTAAAAATATATACCATGTATGGATAGCCCAAAGTATAAAGTCGTATTATCCAAGGAAGTTGTCGAATTCTTGAGAGGCTTAAATCCAAAAGCGATAAGAAAGATTGCATCTATAATCGATTATGTAGCCGCCGGAGATATAAATACCGATTTTTCAAAAAACTCGGAAATACGGAGATTTGGGAATTTCGGGCTCAATTCATGGGTATCGCATATCGCTTGCTGGCCTTTTTGGATACGAGAGAAAATGCTCTGATTATCACGACACATGGCTTTATAAAGAAAACTCAAAAAACTCCACAAAACGAAATAGAGAAAGCTCAGAAAAAGCGGAAGGAATATTTCAATACAAAATAGTAAGTTATGGAAAATAAAGAATATTATAGTTTTGAGGAAGTAAAAGATGAACTTATCGGAACCTGCGGTAGTCCTTCACGCGACGAATACGAGGCAGAAATCGAGGCATATCTGATAGGACGGCATATCCGTGAGGCCCGTAAGGCGCAGAATCTCACTCAGAGAGAACTCGGCGAAAGGCTCGGGGTCCAGACAGCACAAATTTCGAAAATCGAGAACGGACGCAACATCACGATAGCCACCATCGTTCGTGTGCTTAACGCACTCGG
>CABQCA010000177.1 GCA_902462525.1 uncultured Porphyromonadaceae bacterium
TGCGTCTGGGCCGCGGCGGCTTATTCAAGGTATTGCGCCCATGAGGATACATACGCGCCTTCAGCTGACATATATTTTTTCCGATTTCATTATGCTGAACATCGGATGGCTGCTGTTCAATGTGGCGCGTTACTACACATTGCCGGCTACATTGCTTCCCGGCTCCCTGCCGCTGTTTCTCTGCGACCGTCAGCTTATGCTCGGTCAGTGGCTTGTGCCTCCGGTGATGATAGCGCTCTACGCCGTATCGGGTGCCTACAACAAGGCCGGGACTCTTTACCGCTCTCGGTTCGACGAGTTCCTGAATACTGCTGTGGTGTCGCTCATCGGCATGCTGGGTATATTTTTCATAGCTCTGCTGAACGACAATATCCCCGAGCGAATGACCAATTACGAGCTTATGGCGGCTTTGTTTATGTCGTTCCTTGTTCCTACCTATGCCGGACGCTACGTGATAACAGCAGCTACGGCTGCGAAAATACGATCAGGCCGCTATAACGTGAACGCTCTGATAGTGGGCGCATCGCCTGCTTTCGGTCGTAAAATCGAGCGCATCAGGCAGTCGAGCGACATGTCGGGGCTGATGCCGGTTGTGTGTGTGGCACACGGGCAGATTGCAGACGCCGATACCATCGGCGGTCTACCGGTTTTCGGCAACGATGACATACCGTTGCTATGCCGCCGCTACGACATCGGCGCTGTGATAGTGCTTCCGTCAGACGGAAATGTGAGCATGGGCGCGCAGTTGTCGGCTCTCTACAAACTCAACAAGCCGCTTTTCGTGTCGGCCGAGCTTATGGGTGCCGGGGCTCTGCTGCCGCGTGTGGCCGGTGTGGCCAACGAGCCGCTGATCGACATCACGAATGCCAACATCCCGCCGTCGGTGTGGAACATCAAGCGGCTCAGCGATATTGTGGTATCTTCGCTGGCTTTGATTCTGCTCAGCCCGGTGATGGCGGCAATAGCGCTTGCAGTGAGGTCCGATTCGAATGGGCCGGCCATTTACCGGCAGTCGCGTGTGGGCTATCACGGAAAAGAATTTGATATTCTTAAATTCCGCAGCATGCGTACCGACGCCGAGTCGGACGGGCATCCTCGCCTGTCGAGCGGCACCGCCGACAGGCGTGTCACTCGTGTCGGACGCTTCCTGCGGAAGTATCGTCTTGACGAGCTGCCACAGTTCTGGAATGTGCTCAAGGGCGAGATGTCGCTTGTCGGCCCGCGTCCCGAGAGGCGCTACTATGTGGATAAAATAATAGAGAAAGAACCATGGTATGCGCTTGTTCAGCAGGTTCGGCCGGGCATAACATCATGGGGCATGGTAAAATACGGCTATGCCGCGGGAGTCGACGAGATGGTGGAGCGATGTTCCTACGATCTTCTGTACCTTCGGAACGTATCGATGCCGGTTGATCTGAAGATACTCTTTCACACCGTCAGTACGGTTTTCAAAGGAAAAGGTATATGAATAAAAATAATTTGTACTTTTGCTCTTGACAATGGAACAAGAAGATACAAACGGAAAAGGTTTAAAAGAGATGTTCCTGAAATTCCTTGTGTGGCGCGAGCGGCATATCAAGGAAAAGAATTTTGTGCTTTTGCTGGCTTTTTTAGTTGGCATATTCAGCGGTCTGGCTGCGATAGTTCTGAAATTTCTGATACATACGATATCGGTTGCGCTGACTTCGCGCATCAATCTGGAGAGCGGCAACTACCTCTATATTCTGCTTCCGGTCGTCGGGGTTGTGATAACGGCACTGTTTGTGCGCTATGTGGTGCGCGATAATATAAGCCACGGCGTGACGCGTGTGCTCTACGCTATTTCGCAGAACAAAAGCCGGCTTAAGCGTCACAACATCTACACATCGGTGCTTGCCAGCTCGGTGACGATAGGTTTCGGCGGCTCGGTGGGAGCTGAAGGGCCAATAGTGTTTACCGGTGCGTCGATAGGGTCGAATCTGGGGCGCACATTCAGAATGTCGCCCCGGATTCTGATGATACTCGTAGGCTGTGGTGCCGCAGCCGGTATAGCAGGCATTTTCAAGGCCCCGATAGCCGGAATGCTTTTCACGCTTGAGGTGCTGATGCTTGATCTTACCACGGTTTCTGTGATGCCTCTGCTGATAGCTTCGATAACGAGTACCACACTGGCCTATGTCTATACAGGCTACGAATTTGAGTTTTTTTTCGCCCAGACCGAGAATTTCTACACTTCGCGTATACCATTCGTTATTCTTCTGGGGCTTGTGTGCGGTTTTACATCGCTCTATTTTACTCGCGTGATGAATATGATGGAGAACTTTTTCGGGCGTTTCCGGAATCCGTGGGTCCGCACGGCCATCGGCTGTACGATTCTCGCGGGGCTTGTGTTCCTTTTTCCACCTCTCTATGGCGAAGGCTACGGTTCGATAGTCGGTCTTCTGGCAGGCGACACATCGTCGATAGTCAATGGCTCGATGTTCTATGGCGACCGTAATCAGGCCTGGTTTCTGGCATTGTTCATAGGTCTGATTATTCTGACTAAAGCGTTTGCCACGTCATCGACAAACGGTGCGGGCGGTGTTGGCGGCACATTCGCACCATCGCTCTATGTGGGGTGTATGACAGGCTTTCTGTTCGCTTTCCTTATGAACTATTTTGATTTCGGGGTTGAACTCAGTACCAAGAACTTCGCTCTCATAGGCATGGCCGGTGTCATGAGCGGTGTCATGCATGCGCCTCTGATGGCAATCTTCCTTACGGCCGAGCTTACCGGCGGCTACGATCTTTTTCTGCCGCTGCTGATAGTGAGTACAATATCGTACGGTACCATCAAGATTTTCGAACCCTACTCGATCTACACCATGCGTCTTGCCAAGCAGGGTCAGCTGCTGACTCACCACAAGGATAAGGCAGTGCTCACATTGTTGAAAATCGACAATGTGATAGAAACGGATTTTCTGCCGGTGTATCCAGAAATGACGCTCAAGGACATGGTCGATGTGATATCGCGAAGCAACCGAAACCTTTTCCCTGTAATAAATGAAAACCGCGAGCTTATGGGCGTGGTGTACCTCGACGAGATACGCAACATCATGTTCCGGCCGGAACTTTATCGTCGAATGCGCGTGAGCACCTTCATGTCGTCGCCGGCGGCAAGAATAGAGGTAGGGGAGAGCATGGATAAGGTGATGAAAACCTTCGACGATACAGGGGCGTGGAATCTGCCCGTTGTTGAAAACGGACAGTACGTAGGTTTTGTGTCGAAGAGCAAGATTTTCAATTCCTATCGCCGTGTGCTCCGGCACTACAGCGACGACTGATTCTTTTTCAATATTTCGAAGCCGAGTTTAAGTATCAGTTTCAGAGTCTGCTGCGAGGTGGCGCGGTCGTATTCTTTTTCGCTTTCGGGCAAATCCTCGTAGGGTACCAGGCAGGGGTGTTTTCTGGCACCGTCGTCGCGCACAGGACCGAACGACCAGCCTTCGGCGATACGGTTCTGCGCCCATACTTCGTGTACGTTTTTCGCCATATCCTCGATCAGGGGCAGCAAATCTTCCGGCAGCGAGATAGAGGAAGTGTCTTCGGGTTTTGGAGTATATTTATTTTTCATTTCTTGGGTTTGGGGATGATTGTGACGCCAAAAATAAGGTCGGCGACATTGTAGTCGAAGCTTCTGATCAATATTTTTTAATTACTGGTGCTTGCTTTTCTTTTTCTAATCGGCAATATAATTTATAGGATAGCGGTGTTATTGTAGTGCTTACAGTAACTGAAAGTCAGCTTATTGTGGGATGTATAATAAGCATTGTCTGTCATATTGTGTATTGTATGAAAACTAACGCACCGAAGAATAATGTTTTACCAAATAGGAAATAATTTGTTTTGTTTAGGTTATTTTTATATTTTTGCGCCTGAATAACATAATACCAATCTTAATCACATGAAACTTATCCACTTGCTGCTCGCGCTGCCGTTTATTCACTGCAGTGCGACGGCTTATGAGACAACAGCCAACGGCATTTCTTTCGACGTGCCTGAGACAGGGCCGAAGGTGACTGTGGAATGGTACACTCCCTCGACGGTACGTGTGCTTAAAACGACAGCCGGCTACTCGTCGGATAAAGAGAGCTATTCGGTGATTGCGCAACCCGAAAAAGTCGTTTTCAAA
>CABQCA010000178.1 GCA_902462525.1 uncultured Porphyromonadaceae bacterium
CAGCCGTGAATGTCGTATTCGTATTCTCTGGCAAGTTTAGAACCGAAATCGGTGCGCGCCACAAGCCCGGCACTGTTGTAGGTGTGGCGCACTGTCACGGAGTCGTCGCCGAGCCGGTAAGTGATGCTGCGCTGGCGTTCGCCCTCGTCGTACTCCGTGCGCACGGCGAAGACAAAGGACGTGTCGGGACGCGATACTATTGTCTGCTCCCGTTCCACGGCGCCGGTGTAGGTGTGGCGCATCTCGCGGGCGACATTGCCTTCGGGCGCATGCGAGAGGCTCTGTATCATTCGGCCGAGGCTGTCGTAGTAGTAGGATTCCGTGCGGATTTCGCCGTCGCTGCCCATGTCGGCGGCGCCGGTGGGGAGGCCGCAGGCATGCATCACTGGCCATTGGCCTCCGACTGTGAGACGAGGCTGAATGACACCGGCATACGAGTAGCTGTCGAAATAGCTTGCCGACGTGGCCTGAAATTCATCGGGGAATCCGCCGGCATGGCAGTAGCCGAAAGTGAGAGTATCGTCATTGTCCGCCCCCGGGGCCACCAGATGGCTGCCGGCCACAAAACTGTCGAGAGCGGCGTCGCCGAGCGTAGCCACACCTTCGAGCACCTTCCTCCCTGCGGCGTCGTAGTAGAACAGGCGCCATTCGCCGGCGGTCATAGCCGGAAGATGCTCGGCCACAAGGCGCCCCGCAGCAGAATACCTCCGCCGGACAGGCGACACGCCCGGAATATGCTCGTAGACACATCTTCCGGCTCCATCGTAGCGGTACTCGAACGAGAAATCGGCCAGGTCGGCATCGTCGCCCGCATAGCTCTTAGCTTCGAGCATGGGCTGGAGCACACGGCGCAGACGCCCGAAACTGTCGTAGATATAATAGGTGCTGAGCCAGTCGGAGCCGGAGCCTTCGCGCCGCATCAGCCGGCGCCCCTCGAAGTCGGAAGCCTCGTAGACGGCGTGACCGTCTTCGTCGACAATTTCGGTAACACTCAGCGAACCCGTCGGCCAAAGCCCCTTGTACTCTACTCCGCCGTCGGCTGTCAGCCCGAACCGCGGACACGACCACGGCACAGCAGCTGTATTGACGGCTGTTTTCACTGTCGCCTGTTTCGCCCCCGATTTCCATTCCTCGCCGGCCTTGGTCTCGGCAGTTCTCACACCACGCGGCGACGGCTCGTAGGAGTAGTCGGTCCACGAAGCTGCGTCAGCCGGCTTGGAGTACGACGGCACCGAGGTGCGCGCGAGGCGCCCCATGGCATCGTACTCCGAGAACACCGATACCGCCGAGGGCTTCATGCCCGTAACCAGCAGGGCGCTGCCGGTGGCTCCTCCTGCAAAATCCTTCGATTCGGTCGGGCGACCGCGGTAATCGTAGTAAATGGCTGTGGCATGTTTTTCAGCACCGTCGCCGTCGAGCCAGCGGTATGATGTGACACTGTTGTCACCGTCATGGTTTACCCGGTAAACATAGCTTGCAACGGTCCCCAGACCGTCGACATTTGTCTCGGCGAGCCTGCCGGCAGAATCGTAGGCGTAGCGCTCCGTTGTGCCGTGCGGCCCGGTAAGCGATGTCATGCCGACGCCGGGTGTATAAGTGGCTTTGGTGCACAGGAATGCCGGAGATGATGCGAAATCGTGCCGCTCGGCATGTCCGTCTGTGGCAATTGTGCCGAACACATCCTTCACATGCGCAAAATCAGCGCCGTCGACGCGCACCACAGGCAGATTCCCGTTGTACCCCCAGAGATAGGCCGACGCCACACCGTCGGCATCGGTAAATCCGGCGAGACGGTGCCCGAGATATTCATAGACAGGCGAAAACACGGTATCAGTCCCGTCCTCATGCCATGTCTTTATCCTGACTGGCCTGTAGAGGCGGCCGCCGAGATGGGCGTATTCGGCTTCCGAAACCTCTGTCGCGCTGCCACGTGTACTCCTGGCTCTCAGCGGAACGTCGATGATGTTGTCGGCCTGCATGGCCGCCGCAATGCCTCCGCCCGTGCCGGCGGCGTGTTCATATTCGACCGTGCGGCTTTCGCCGCCGCAGGTTGTGGTGACTTTTCTCACTATCGCCGTGCCCGGCTCATAATCGAACTCCTTACGCACCACCATGCTGTCGCCGCCGTGGTAAGTTACGTTTTCCGTAGAAACAAGGCGCTCGGTCTGCCGCTCGACTCCATAACCTATAACGGAATAGGGAAAAATACCGTTGTGGGTCACTTCGTAAAATATATCCGGCGAGGTTCCGCAAGGTCCCGCACCTCTCATGATATGCCCTTCATCGAAATCGGGCTGTAACTGCGAATTTGTACCGATCATTATCATTTCACGGTTGATATGAGTCGAAATTATTGCTCCGTAATAACTTACAAAATACGTGTTTCGTTCACTTGCAATCTTCTCATAACTGCCTGCGGTACCTTTATAGGTGTTTATTTCTACAAGCTGCGGCCCGGTGCTGAACACTTTCGAAAGATTATTGATCATTCTGATACCGAAACGGTCGTCGAAAGAATTCGGCCGCGGTATCATATCCATAAAATGATATTCTACTTTACCCTCTTCATGGATTTCTGTCACACTCTCATACCATATGGAAGTCTCACCTATGTCGTAGCGCATATAGTCGGATACTGGCAGAACATTGACAAGGCGTACAGGGCATAAATACCGAGAACTTAAAGATCCCCATGGACCCATAGGCATAGCTGCATCCGAAACATTTACAAATGTGGCGGCAGAAGGCACGGCGCGCACTTTCGCCGGAGGGTACTCATAGCGTACGGTCTGGGGCGCTGTGTCATCGTCACCGTTACGCATCGTCACGGTCCTAACCCTCAGACCTCCACCACGGTCGAGAAAAACATCAAAGTCAGGCCTGATATTACCGTCGTTTTCCATACGCATTTTTCCGAAACGATGCGTTTCATAGTCGAATTCAGCTGTCGCCCCGGTAGGATAACGTATGCTTTTCAGCAGGTCGGCTTTCATGGCCTCTTCATTTATGCTGCGGTCGGCCTCGCCGATTTCCAGATTATAGCGTCGGACACTGTCGGACTGATGAGGCGACATTTCATGCATTTTCAGGTGTGGCTCCAGTGTATTGTTGTCAACAGCATTATAATAGCCCCACCAATCCTGCGAATGAGGATTGTGAAGGTACTGTCCGTATGAGTAATAATCGAATATATAAGGTGATCCTTCCCCGGTGTCGACTTCTTCAAGTACCCAATGGGCATATCCGGTCTCACGATAGGAGAATTCGGTTCTCCGCAGCACTGAATCATCATTGGAATATGTCACGGAACTAATGAAAGAAGAGAGCATTCCGCCATAATTGAACTGCACTTTTCCTCCCGGCCACGAAATACTTTTCACACGCGATATAAGATCGTCCGACCGGGTGGAGGACAGTACTCCTGAAGCCAGTGATGAATTTCTGAAATCATCCTCATTCGTATAACCGTAGAAATCAAACTTGTTGCGGTTGTCGATATAAGAAGCACCTCCTATATATGTCATGCCAGGCCCTTGCCGGCAGGCTCCGTCCCAGTCAATGTCTATCGAACGGCCGGAAGTGAGACGTATCTTATTCAGCGCCCAGCCGGTACGGTTTGGCGGATTTTTGTCTACATTCTGATATTCGCAAGGTCCTCCGAAAACATAAACCGTTCCGTCTGGCCCTGTCACAGTTATACTGTCAAGGTTATCATCAGACTCGACAAGATATTCCATATCATCCACACCGAGAAAACGATACGGTTTTGTCCGTGCGTCAATTACACGGGTAATGTTCTTCCCCGGAATGGCAAAAGTAAAAATATCGTGCTGGCTGTCGTAGAGTACATCAGTATCGATAGCCAGAGCCATGCTGTTGGCCATACACTGAAAAGCCGTAAACCAAGAATCAGTGCCAAAGAAATCCCCGATCTCTTTGAATTCGTACTTCTCGTCGGGACGGCCCATGACGGTGCGTGAGGCCCGCAGAGCCGGAGTGATGCTCCAGCCTGCTCCAAGCGGCGCCGTCTGATCGAACACCTTCACGCCGTTGCTGTGGTACTGAAGAGTTATCG
>CABQCA010000179.1 GCA_902462525.1 uncultured Porphyromonadaceae bacterium
GGCGCCTTGAGGCGAAGCGACACAGCGGCGGTCTCGCCCGTGGAGGCAGCGGCGTCGAGCGGCCGCTGCCGTCGCTCGGCGGCGGTGAGATCGGCATCGTAGGTGCGGAATCCAAGGTACACCATTGCCATGGTGGCGGTGTCGTGCTGTCCCTCGGGGTTGCAGAGGTAGTGAGCCACACCTGTATCGAACCAGCAGGCGCCGGTCACGGCCATGCCGTGGCGCCGGAGGAGCAGCATGGTGCGCTTCATGTCTTCGCCGACGAGTGTCACTCCCGGTGCCGACAGAAGCGGTTCGAGCAGCTCGGCTTTTACGGCGCGGGACGCGCCATCGCCGTCAAGGGCTATGTAGGCGGTTCGTCCGCCGGCCTCGCTGCCGAACGACAGTGCTATGCCGTGGAGCGGTGCTGTCATGGCCTCGCTGCCTTCGCTGTCGGCGGCGATGCCGATCTCGCCGGCAGCGATTGCCGCCGACACAAAGGCGCTTATCGCTCCGGCACTTTCCGGCTCCTCGACAGGCGTCGACGGGGCTTCGAACTTCACTGTCGGTACGTCTTCCTCGGGAACGTCGAAAAGCGAACCCATGGTGCCGGGCGCTGGTGCCGGCAACGCATCCGGAGCGTCTTCCGATTTGAATTTGGCGGCAAAACTTTTGAATTCCAGTTCCTTGAAGAGAGCGAGGAGCGCCGGCACGTCGGGTTCGCTGCGCCGCAGGGCCTCGGGGTCGAATGACACGGGAGCGTCGGTGACTATTGTCACAAGCTCTTTCGACATCCGTATCTGCGCCTCGTTGTCCTCTATCTTGGTGCGCAGAGCTCCTTTGATTTCGGCAGTGTGCGCGAGCATGTTTTCCACCGAACCGAACTGCGCTATCAGCTTTACGGCGGTTTTTTCACCCACACCCGGACAGCCGGGCACGTTGTCCGAAGCATCGCCCTCGAGTGCGAGCAGATCGATGACCTGACGCGGACTGGCTATGCCGTAGCGTTCGCACACCTGTTGTGGCCCGCGGATTTCGAAACCCTGGCCCTTGAGGGCCGGACGGTACATGAACACGCGGTCGGTGACGAGCTGTCCGTAGTCCTTGTCGGGAGTCATCATGTAGGTGGTGAAGCCCTCGGCCTCGGCGCGCCTCGACAGCGTGCCTATTATATCGTCGGCCTCATATCCCTCGGCCTCGAGCACCGGTATGCGGTAGGCTTCGAGCAGTCGTTTGATATATGGAATCGCCGCGGTGATATCCTCGGGCTGCTTGTCGCGCCCGGCCTTGTACTCTGGATACTGCTCATGGCGGAAGGTGCGGCCATGCGCCGGATCGAAACACACGGCAATGTGCGACGGATTTTCCTTGCGCATCACATCGTCGAGAGCCAGCAGAAAACCGAAAATAGCCGATGTGTTGAGACCCGCCGACGTGACCCGCGGCGAACGCATCAGTGCATAGTAAGCCCTGTATATCAATGCATAAGCATCAAGCAGAAACAATTTTTTTTCTTCCATATATCATATCGGCGCCTTATGCCTCTGCAAAGATAACAAATAATCGGAAAAAGAAAGCCCGGCTTCCGTATTTCAGAAAGCCGGGTTATGGAATTCGTCAGTACGCATAGCGCTGCGATGGATTTCCCGTTGAACTCTCCTGAGTGTGACGGACAGGTCAGGGGGCGGCGACGGCTATGCGGCGGCTGGCGGTCTGGTAGGTCTGGCCGTCGGTGGTGATGGAGGCGCGGTAGAGGTAGATGCCGCGCTGCACACGCCGTCCGCCCTCGTCGGTGAGGTTCCATGTCACGGGCACGGTGAGGAACATGTCGCTGCGGCCTGTGACGCTGCGGCTCCACAGTTTGCGGCCCATCAGATTGTAGACGGTGATTTCGACTGTGGCCATCACATCGGGCTGGTCGTGGCTGAGATAGAAGTTGGCCTTGTCGATGGCGGGATTGGCGTCGGAGTAAACCTCGTAGATTGTCGGGGCGACAGATTCGCCTACGAAGAAGTCGAGTTCGCGCACAGCCGAGTTGCCGGCGGTGTCCCATATTCTGAGCCTGAGATTGTGGCTGCCCGGATCGAGATTCTCGAAAGAGTAGTTTATAGTGCCCGACGGGGAGCCGTCGGCAGCCGGGGTGAAGTACGATGCCAGATCGGAGTAGGTCTTTTTGCCGTCGATGATTGCCGTCATCTGGCGGCCTACGCCTGCCGTCGACACGTTGAGGCCGGTGTCGTCGCTGACAGTGGCGATAAGCATGGGCGAGCCGTTGACGGTGTCGCCGCTTCGGAATGTGCTGTGGTTCAGCACCATGGTGTCTATTGATGGAGCGGTTTCGTCGGGTTCGGCAGATTCGTCGAAGCCGTAGACATAGAAATCGCGGCTGAGGCCCACGGCTTCGTCGTTGGAGTCGGTGGCGTAGGCGAAGAGCGACATTGTGGCCGGACGGAAGTTCTGCGACAGTTCGGCCGGCATGGCCACTGTGAGGGTGAAATGACCGCCTTCCACCTTGGCCGATCCGCAGTAGACGCGTTCGCCATAGTCGTCGAAAGGTATTTCCTTGCCGCCTTCGCCGCGTCCGAGGGTGGTGAAGGAGCGTTCGGCATCGAAGATTTCGACCATCACCACACCGTTGAAGCTGTCGATGACGTTGCCGTCGGGATCGGTGACTGAGCCTTCGACGGTAGCTTTCTCGAGGGCCGAAATGATTATCTGTTCGCTGTCGGAGCCGGGCGTGATGCCTTTCATGCGGTCGACTCGCACGATGTTCGACGGCGTGGCCAGCGGCAGGGCCGGGTCGCCGATGAAAACATAGCGCAGGCGGTTGTCGTCGGCCCGGGGGTTGTCCTTGTCGTCGCGGATATCGTTCTTGGCCCGGAGATATATTTCGCCGGGAGTGGGCAGAGAGCCGTCGTCGTTGCGCACGGCAAGGGCGCGGCCCACGGCGTTCGAAAAGTATTTGTTATAGGAAATATACACCGGTCTGATTGCCGAGATGACGCCTATGGCACCGCCGTAGCGCTGGTTGAAAAGCAGTTCGGCGCCGCTTACAAGCTGTGCGTCGAAGCGCAGAAAGTCGCAGGTGGCGGCATAGATGAAAGGCCAGTTGCGCACGTAAAGATTGTTGAGGTCGTCGTAGTTGAGGATTCCTTCGGAGGTCCAGCTCGTTTCGTTGGCATGGCCGATGTAGTTCCACCACACCACGCCGTCGTCGAGGCTGCGGTGCATGGTTTCGCGTGCCATTGTGGCGACGTTGCCCTGCAGTTCGTAGTTGTCGACGTAGACTTTGCGCACCAGATGCTGCTGGCCTTCGGCGTGTTCGAACTTCGAAATCATGGTTTCGGTCTGGTTCAGGTGTTCGCCGGCATCGCCGTCGTCGGCGACGAAGAGGAAGCGTTGTTTCCAGGCCGTCTTACGCGAGCCGGCGGCGTACTGCAGAATCTTGTCGACGGCCGAGTTGGCGTCGTCGAGCGATGTGACGGGTATGCGGCCCACGGCGACAGCGAGTTTGTCGCGCGACATGTCGGCGCCTGAACCGTCGGCAAGCATGGCGATGAAATCGTCGGTACAGTAGCCGGTGTTGTCCGACAGCGACTGGATTGCTGCGGAGGGCATCCATGCCGGCAGGGTGGAGTAGCGGGGCGCCACCGACGACAGCCGGCGGTTGTCGAGGGTGGTGCGGCCGAGCAGCACTACGTAGCGCAGCGCAGGGCTGCTGCCGTCGAGGCTGCGGTCGTAGAGCATCTTGAGGTATTTCCGGAGTCCGGAAATATCGGGAGCTCCCGACGAAAATTCATTGTATATCTTTTCGGGGTCGACTACTTTCACGCTCAGAGGCCGGTCGGTGGCTGTGCGGTGGAATTCGGCAAGGCGGTTGGCGGCCTCGGTGTAGTCCGAGGGGCTTATTATCACCATCTCGGCGCCTTCCTCGCTGTGGAGGTCCTGGGCCGATACACGGCCGACGGTCGCGGGGGCAGGCAGATTGGCCCCCGGGCTCCAGGCGGCGTAGCGGCGGTCGGCGC
>CABQCA010000180.1 GCA_902462525.1 uncultured Porphyromonadaceae bacterium
GGAGCATATCCACGACCACGGCGACATGCATCCCAAAACTCTGTTCGCCACACACTACCATGAGCTCAACGACATGGAGCGATCCTACAGCCGAATAGTCAACTTCAACGTGTCGGTGCGCGAAATCGACGGCAAGGTGGTGTTTCTCCGCAAACTTGCACGCGGCGGCAGCGAACACAGTTTCGGCATACATGTGGCAAAGCTCGCCGGCATGCCCGCCTCGATTGTCTCCCGTGCCGATCAGGTGCTCGAACAGCTCGAAAAGACTGCCGACGGCGCCGGTTCCAGCAGAAAGCAGCGGGTCGAAGTGCCTAAACACGAAACCATAGCCGGCATGCAGCTGTCGTTCTTTCAGCTCGACGACCCCGTGCTCAGTCAGGTACGCGACGAACTCCTGGGAGTCAACATCAACAATCTCACACCGCTTGAGGCCCTAACCAAGCTTCACGACATACGGAACATTCTCACCGGCAAACACTCATGAAAGAAATTACTCTCGTCAAAGCAGCCCGGCAACATTTCGAGGCTGCCGAACTCCTATATCTATTATCGTTCCCGCCCGAAGAACGGCGTCCGTGGCACACTATAACCCACCCCGCCGACGCCGCAGGGCCTCAGCTGCTCATAGCGCTCGACGGTGACCGCCAGCTCGGCTTCGTCACCATCTGGCATTTCGGCACATTTATTTATATAGAGCATCTTGCAGTCGAGCCGTCGCTGCGCGGCGCCGGAACAGGAGCTGCCATTCTCCGCGCACTCACCGAAAAATACAGCCTTCCTATAGCCCTTGAGGTCGAACCGCAGGCCGACAACAATCCTATGGCAGCCCGGCGAATCGGTTTCTACGAACGATGCGGCTTTTCCGTGCTCGATTTCGACTATATTCAGCCGCCCTACTCTCCCGAACTTCCCGAAGTAGCGCTGAAACTGATGGCGACAGCCGGTGCTCCCGATGCCGCCGAGATAGCCCGGACACTTCATTCACGGGTCTATAAAGCCTCCTTTTAGGCCAAAATCCTCGTCATTTCGGACAAATTTCACTTTTTCTTAATTTTTTTTGCTGAAATATTTGGAGGAATCAAAAAACAGGCGTACCTTTGCAACGCAAAAGCGATAAAGCCTATGCCTCTCCAATCAAGAAGAGCAATGGTGCGGTAGTTCAGCTGGTTAGAATACTAGCCTGTCACGCTAGGGGTCGCGGGTTCGAGTCCCGTCCGCACCGCAAGAGGAGAGAGGAGAATGAGAAATGCAATTCTGATTTTTCAGATATCATTTCTCATTCTTTTTTTAAGCCGCAGCAGACCGGCCCTGTAGTTCAACGGATAGAATAGAGGTTTCCTAAACCTTAGATCGGGGTTCGATTCCCCGCGGGGCTACAAACTTTACCTTATTTTCCAATACCGGTTTATCGCACATGAAACGCTTTATTGTCCTGATAGCTTGCGTAGCAGCCATAGCCGTATCGCACGCTCAGTCCGGATCCTCAGCCTACGAAGCCGAACTCGACAAAGTCGTGGCTCTGAGCGCCGACAAACAGGTCTTTGTCGAGACCTTCGAGAACATTTTCAAAAACCTTGTAGCCAACGGAACCTTGACAGAAGCCCGGTGCAAAGCAATGTCACAGGAGATGGCTGAACTCGCCTACCCGAAAATCTGCGCCATAACAAAAGATTTATGGCGCCGGACGTTCACCATCGACGAACTGAAGCAAATCGCCGAATGGATGTCGTCGCCTGTCGGCAAAAAGATGCAAAATACAGTCACCCGCATAGGAGAAGTTCAGCAACAGATCTTTCAAGATCCGGAATTCATGCAGCAACTCATGACCATCGTCAAAAAATATTCCGGCGCCTCCCCTGCCGCTACAAAGACTGAACAAATCTGAAAAAGATTTAACACAGCCGCTAAAAAAAGCCTAAAAAGACATAGTACATGACTGAACTCGAAAAGTGTATGGCCGGCGAGTTTTACGACTGCCACGACAGGATATTTCTGGATAGCTCCGGGCGTACAAATCAACACCGCCTCACACCCCACCGACTGGGAAAATCGACGCAATCCCGATTTCGACAATAATCCCAAGGCTTATTCCTGCAGAACGTATGCCCGACCCGTTGTCATAGGCAACAACTGCTGGATTGGAGCCGGCGCCATCATTCTCGGCGGCGTCACCCTGGGCGACAACGTGACAGTCGCCGCCGGCGCCGTGGTGACTAAATCCTTTGGCAGCGACTGTCTTATCGCCGGCGTACCCGCCGCAATCATCAGACACTTCGGATAAAAAGAGTATGTCGAAATCCGCAGTGTTATGGGTGAGTGGAGTATCTTATCCACAGCACACCTTCGGCTATTGATTCGACCGATCTGAGTTTCAGTTTAGTCGGAATGAATCCGGGGCGATCGGCAATGCCGTCGAAGAGTGCCGGCTGCATTGTGCGGCCGTCGATGCCCGGTGCCAGCAGAATCGAAATCTCGTCAATCAGCCCGGCGCTGAGGAAGCCGCCGTTGATTTTGCCTCCGCCGAGCACAGCAAGACGTGTTACGCCGAATTCTTTGCCGAGTATTTCCATGGCACGGGGCAGGTCAATGCGCTCCTTGCCGGCCACTATATAGCTGATGTTCCGGTCACGGAGATAGCCGAGATATTCTTCGGGTGCGTTCTCGCTCAGCAGTATCAGCAGAGGCTCGGGCTGCGCCGCAGCCCACAGCAGTGTGCCCTTTGTATCGGGGCATATCTGATAGCCGTCGGCCTCGACGGCCTTGTGCAGCGTTTCTCTTGCCACGGGCGTGGAGTCCTCGGCTTCATAGTGGCCGGGGAGCGAATGATAATGCTCGGTTGTAATCTTGCCCTCCACATACGAAGGACATCCGAGGCTTGCGAGAGTGGAATAGTACTCGTCGCCGCTGATTTTATCGACCATCGAACAGTCGATACGTCCGTCGACCGACGCCACCATGTGGCATATTATATAAGGTCTCATCGTATTTTCAGATTATTGATTATTCGGGGAGTTGCAAGGTCATCGGCATCGAAAACCACGCTCTTGCCTTTGTCGAGGGCTGTTATAGCCGACATCTCGTCGTCAGAGAGCGAAAAGCTGAAAATATCGATATTTTCGGCCATGCGTTCTTTGCGGACAGTTTTGGGAATGACAACGATATTACGCTGATTAAGCCAGCGGAGCACCACTTGGCCCACGGTCTTTCCATGACGCCCGGCAATTTCCACAAGCACCGGATTTGTGAACAACCCCTCCTTGCCTTCGGCAAAAGGAGACCATGCCTCCTGCTGTATCCCTTCGGCGGCAAGGAAGTCGTGTGTAGCAACCTGCGGGAAATAGGGATTCGTCTCCACCTGATTGACCATAGGCTTGATTTCATTGTAGAGAATAAGGTCGAGCATACGTTCGTCGGTAAAACTTGTCACACCGATAGCACGGATTCGTCCTTCCTTATAAAGCTTTTCGAGAGCGCGCCATGCGGCATAGTAGTTACCATAAGGCTTATGGAGCAGGTAAAGGTCAAGATAGTCCAGCCCGAGATTCTGCATCGAGCGGTCGAATGCCTTCAGCGCATCCTCATATTCATAATCCTGCACCCACAGTTTGGTGGTTACAAATATATCCTCTCGCTTCAGGCCGCTCGTGCGAATGGTCTCACCCACTTCCTGCTCGTTGAAATATGCCGAAGCAGTATCGATCATGCGGTAGCCCGCCGCCAGAGCATCGCTCACCGCTCCCGCAGTTTCTTCGCGGGGAATCTGAAACACACCGTAGCCTATCGATGGCATTACCACACCGTTGTACAATCTCACTTGTCTCATAGTTATTATTTTATTTTCACACTGCAAAATTACTGATTTCTAATACAATCCACCTTGCATATATCTGACAGTAATTTTCATAATTCGTGGTATTTTGCGAATTTCGCAATACCTTAGATTTGCAGCGGCAAACCGAACCAGAAATAGAAATGATAAATTTGCAGT
>CABQCA010000181.1 GCA_902462525.1 uncultured Porphyromonadaceae bacterium
CGGATCTGGGTTCGGGAATCCACATCGCCATGCAGGACCTCGACATACGCGGTGCCGGCAATCTGCTCGGCGCCGAACAAAGCGGATTTATCGCCGACCTCGGCTACGAGACTTACCAGAAAATCCTTCGCGAGGCCGTGACCGAACTGCGCACCGAGGAATTTCCCGACATCGAGACCGCCGACAGCACCGAGGGTCAGGACTATGTGGCCGACTCCGCCATTGAAAGCGACCTCGAGCTGCTGCTGCCGGCATCGTATGTTCCCCAGGAAAGCGAGCGTATAGCCCTCTATCAGGAACTCGACAGCATAGAACGCGACGCCGATCTCCAGGCCTTCGAAAAACGACTTGAAGACCGCTTCGGCCATATTCCCGACGCGGCCCGCGAACTGCTGCGTGTGCCCACGCTGCGCCGTCTGGCCCGCAAGCTCGGCATTGAGAAGGTGGTGATGAAGCAGGGTTCAATGTTCATTTTCTTCGTCGACGACTCCAACAAGGCCTACTACCAGAGCCCGATGTTCGGCCGTCTGCTCAGCTATCTGCAGCTCAATCCGCAGCGTGTGCAGATTCGCGAACGCAACGGTCGCCGCAGTTTCGCAATATCCAAAGTACCAGCTGTTTCGACAGCTGTCGACATACTCCGCACCGTTCTCGGACTTCCCTCAGCCTGAAAATTCTTGCAATTTTTATTGCATCAACTATTGACATTTCGCAATTTTGATTGTATATTTGCGGCATAAAACTTCTATGCCATGACAAATGTACTCAAGGCCCGCGATGCCGAATTCATCGCAAAATGCAAGCAACTGATCAGCCGTCGCAATCTCGCAGGCGAAAAAGTGAATCTCTACGACGTAATCAACGAGGTTGTCAACAGCCGGCCGCGCTGTCACTATGCCAACTACGACACAGCATCGCGAATCCTCCACGCCATCGAGCGCGGAGGCGCCGACTGTGCCGGACGCGGGCTGCAGCGCCTCAAATGGATTGAACTCTACAATCAGGTACGCGAAACCATCGACGGGCCCCGCCGGCTGACCTTCGACAAAGCGCTGTCGTTCGTGCTGTCGTTCCGCCGCCCATCGCGCTTCTACATCGACCCCATCCGGGCAGCCCGCATTCTCCGCCCGCACATACGGGTGATGTATATGCTGGGGTGATTACACACCCCCTAATATCCTAACCTCCTAATATCCTAACCTCCTTAAATGACTATTTCTCTTTCTATCCGGCGAATAGCCGAAAGCATCTACGCACGGTCGGCGCTCGACGCCGCAACCCGAGGCATCGACGTACCGGCGGCACTTACACGCCGCAACAAGGCGGCCCTCCACCGCCTCATAGCCGACAAGGCGCTTGAAACCATCGCCTCGCTGGGCAACGGCGTGGAAAACATCAGCGAAAGTGACGAACTGATAAGTTTCGATTACGCCGTAGGACACCACGAAGCCGAGGCCGTGTGCCTTCGCACCAACATCGAGGCAAACATCGTGTGCAGCGTACTGGCGCAGGTGTCGGCTGCAATAAATATTGATCTGGCGCAATGGTATTCCTCGCTGGTCAAAGCATCGGCCGGGTCGCTGCCGAAGCGAATAGAGCGTTCAGCGTAGGTCGACAGCGAAGGTGAACGCTCCGCCGGGGGGCACGAGGTTGAGATGGCCTGCACTGATGCGGCAGTTGCGTGCCTCGAAGCTGTCGTCGGCGCGTCCGGCGCCGACAGCAAAACGACCGACTGCCCCCGGCGATACAAAACGGTCGTAAAAGCGCGCGCAGAGATGACCCATTGTCATGCGCAGATTCAGCTCCACCACAGGCACGATTTCACCGTCGGATGTGGCGAGCATATCCACACCGAGAGGGCCGTCATAGGCGGTGCCTATCACATCTTCGAGTATTCCGGGCAGGGCGGCCGCTACAGTATCAAAGGCTTCCCTGCCTGTTTTCTGAGCTACCATGTCGGCGAGTTCCTGTTGCGGCACCAGAATGTTGGCGGTATAGATGCCAATGCCCGATGTTTCGAACACCGACAGCCCCGCCGGGCGGCAACGCCCACCCTCCATGGTGAAAAGCATGGCGAAATCGAGTGTCTTATCGTAGCGGGGCTCGGCCATCACACTCCCCTGACGCCGAATCATGCCCTCGATTTGAGAAATCTGGCCTTCGGCCGGTTCACAGCGCAAGGCTACAAGACCTCTCCCGCTCGACGACCAGGGAAGTTTCACCACGGCATCGGGCGTAGTGCTGAGGTAATCCAGAAGTTCTGAAATACTGAAAATCTCGACGGCAGCCGTTCCGATACCCGTACGGGCTTTCAGTTCTTCGGCCACACGGGCGGCGGTGCGGCGGTGCGACAGCAAGCGGACAGCATCGAGTGCATCATCGTCCGGCAGCCGGTCGGCGCTGAAGCCGAGATTCCTGAAAACGAGCCGCGAGGCCTTCGACCAGCCCCATGGCGCCGGAGCCCATGCGCCGGGACGATAGTCGAAAACATCGATGTCGATTCCGAAAGTATTCCTGACACCGTCGAGCCACGAAGCATTGACTCCTGAAGCCACGAAGCAGTCGCCGTCGGCTCCGTACCACAGGGGCAGGGGCTGACCGGCCCGGCGCAGACGGACAGCAGCCGGGGGCGCGGTGTAGTGCTCAAGGTCGAGCGCCAGCGCAAGGTCGTTTTCAGGAAAAAAAAGATGGGCATTCATTTTAGGGGCGAAGGAAGGGCGGCGGTTGGAAACCGCCTCTCCATTAATATTCGATGTTCCATAGGAAAAGGGGTCCTGCAGGCATGGAAGTACCGGCAGCACAGCGGTTGCGTAGGTCGAGAATGTCGATTACGGCTTCGGGAGGCATTTTTCGACGGCCGACATCAACGAGAGTACCGACGACGGCGCGAACCATGTTGCGCAGAAAGCGGTCGGCGGTGATTTCGAAGTACCAGCGGGCAGGGCGTTCTTCCACCCATACAGCACGGCGAAGGTCGCAGATGTTTGTTTTCACGTCGGTATGCAGCTTCGAGAACGAGGTAAAGTCGCGGCGCCCCACGAGAAGAGCTGCGGCGCAGTTCATGGCGTCGAAATCGAGTGTCGGAGGGGCCTGCCACGACAGTTCGCCGGCAAATGGATCCTTGACGGTGTGCACGAAGTAGCGGTAGGTGCGTGCTGTGGCATCGAAACGTGCGTGGGCGTCGGACGCCACCGGCTCGAATGAGGCAATGGCGATGTCGGACCCGCATATGCTGTTGAGAGAACGAATGAAAGTGCCTGTACGCGGGTCGAAACCGTCGGGGAGGTCGAGATGCGCCACCATA
Source organism: uncultured Porphyromonadaceae bacterium (assembly GCA_902462525.1). Taxonomy (GTDB): domain Bacteria; phylum Bacteroidota; class Bacteroidia; order Bacteroidales; family Muribaculaceae; genus CAG-873. Next base: position 3,305 of record CABQCA010000181.1, read on the forward strand.
AGGCGCGCATTGACGCCGGCGTCGGTCCGGCCGGCACCGGTGACAGCCACAGGACGGCGGAGCAGCGTGGCAATGGCAGCCTCAACAGTGCCCTGCACCGTCACATCGCCCGGTTGCACCTGCCAACCGTGGTAGGAAGCGCCACGGTAGCTCAGCCGCATGAACCACCTCATTCGAGATAGGTGTATCCGAAGAGGCCCGAGCGGTAAGTGCTTATGAAATCGCGGCCCTCCTCAGGGGTTATGGTGCCGGCTTTCATCGAAGCGGTGACCCACGTCTCGAGGTTGCGCACGAGCTTCTTGGGGTTGTACTGCACGTAGTCGAGCACCTCGTCGACGGTCTCGCCCTCTATTATCTGCTCTATCTCGTAGCGGTCCTTATAGACGCTGATATGGGCCACATTGGTATCGCCGAAGAGATTGTGCATGTCGCCGAGAATCTCCTGATAGGCGCCCACAAGGAACACCGCCAGATAGTAGTGCTCGCCGGGCCGGAGCGCATGCACCGGCAGCGAAGCCGAGGTTCCGCCGGCTATGATGAAGTTCGCGATTTTGCCGTCGGAGTCGCAGGTCATGTCCTGAATGGTGCATGTGCGTGTGGGCTTCTCGTCGAGACGGCTCACAGGCACTATCGGGAACAGCTGATCGATGGCC
>CABQCA010000182.1 GCA_902462525.1 uncultured Porphyromonadaceae bacterium
GGAGTAGGGGCTGTGATGGATAGTTACAATCTGATTAACGGCGTACATTCCACCGAAAACCGATGGCTGAACATCGATGTGCTCCGCGATATGTGGGGCTTCGACGGCATTCTGATGAGTGACTGGACGTCGGTGTATTCCACAGTCAATGCTGCCAACAACGGTCTTGATCTCGAGATGCCTAAAGGCGTCTATTTCACAAAACCGCGTCTGAAGGAGGCCATGGCCAACGGTCGCGTGACCGAGGCTGCCATCGACAGGAAAGTGGAGCATATGCTATCGACATTCATAGCCTTCGGACTTCTCGACCGTGTGCAGAAACTCGACAGTATATCAGAGGATTACGCTCCTTCGCGTCAGACAGCCCTCGAAGTGGCGCGTCAGGGAATAGTGCTGTTGAAAAACGACGGTGCCATGCTGCCTCTGAAAGGGCGCACGCTTGTACTCGGTCCCAATGCCGACCGCGTGACCACCGGCGGCGGCAGCGGCTTTGTGTCGCCTTTCTCAAGCACTACAACCGCCGCGGCCATGAAAAAGGCAGCCCGCAAAACAGTGGCACTGACCGACGACATTCTCTACAAGGATTTTGGGAGCGAGGTCTACACCGATTCGACTATGACCGAAAGGGGGTTTGTCGGGCGATACTACAAAAATGTGAAGCGAGAGGGTGAACCTTCGGTTGTCCGTGTCGATCGGGATGTGAAATTCGAGTGGAAAAGCGCGGCACCTTTCGCCGGTTTTCCCACCGACTACTTTGCAGCCGAGTGGAACGGCTTTATGTGTCCCTCTCAGGACGCTCAGCTGAAAATACGCATAGGGGGTGACGACGGCTACCGCATCTCGATAAACGGCAAGGTCCTTGCCGGCGACTGGGGCGGCCACGCCTGGTCGCAGCGCGAAGTGGAGTACGATGTCGAGAAAGGCAAACCATATGAAATTCATGTGGAATATTTCGACAATACCTCCGACGCAGGTATCAGTCTTTCGCTTGCGGCTCTCGACGGTGAGCTGCTCGAAAAAGAGTTGCGTCGGGCTGATAATGTGGTGTTCTGCACCGGTTTCTACAGCGATGTCGAGGGTGAAGGCTTTGACCGCAGTTTTGCCCTCCCGGCGTATCAGGAGCGTTTCATCACGCGAATTGCCGAGGTCAATCCCAATATAGCTGTGGTGCTCAACGCCGGGGGCGGTGTCGATTTTTCAAAGTGGATCGACTCGGTGCGCGCTGTTGTCATGGCCTGGTATCCGGGTCAGGAAGGAGGTACGGCAATTGCCGAAATCCTCACCGGCCGACTGTCGCCGAGCGGCAAGCTGCCGATTTCAATAGAACGCAAGGCAGAAGACAATCCTTCTGCCGGTAATTACTACAGGAATGCCGAGCCGAAAGAACGCGAGTGTGCCCATGTGGAGTACCGCGAGGGCGTTTTCGGCGGCTATCGCGGGTACAATCGCAGTGGCATTGAACCTATGTTTCCTTTCGGTTTCGGACTGAGTTACTCGACATTCGGCTTTTCCGACCTTGATGTTAAAAAAACGGGCGATACCGAAGTCGAGGTATCGTTTACGGTCACGAACACAGGGAAAAAGGCCGCTGCAGAGGTAGCTCAGGTTTATGTGGGCGACTCTGAGTGTTCCGTGCCCCGTCCGGTGAAAGAACTGAAAGGTTTCGAGAAAGTAAATCTTGCTCCGGGCGAGAGCCGCCGCGTGAAGGTGGTACTCGACGAAGAAGCTTTCAGTTACTACGACCTCGACAATCATAGGTTTACCGTCGAGCCTGGAGAGTTTGTAATTTCTGTCGGAAATTCATCGGTAAATCTGCCTTTGACGGCATCTGTAAAGCTTTGAAAATATTGTGATGGAGAGATTTTTGTCGATATCGGCCTTAATGGTGGCCGTTGTCTTTCAGGCAGTAGCGGCAGAACGCCGTGAGACGCTGCTCCGCGACTGGCAGTTTGCACGGGGTGACAGTGCTGGCGTCTGGGAGAATGTGCGTGTGCCGCACGACTGGGCTATCTACGGACCTTTCGACCGCAACAACGACCTTCAGAAAGTGGCCGTGACGCAGGACGGCGAGAAGAAAGCGACACTGAAAACCGGACGCTCGGGCGGATTGCCGTACATGGGCACCGGATGGTACCGCACTACCTTCGACGCCGCCCCCGGCAAATGCGTCGAGCTGCTTTTCGACGGTGCCATGAGCGAGCCGACAGTTTGGATCAACGGCCGGAAGGCAGGGGAGTGGAAACTGGGCTATAATTCATTCCATATCGATGTCACGCCCTTCCTCAAAGTCGACGGCAAGGACAACGAGGTGGTCGTGAGAATAGAAAACAAACCGTTTTCGTCGCGTTGGTATCCCGGAGCAGGTCTTTACCGGAATGTGCACCTCATCAGCACCGATTCGGTTCACGTGCCTGTCTGGGGCACGCATCTCACCACTCCGCATGTAGAAGCCGATTTCGCCACCGTTCGCCTCGAAACAGGACTGGCCAACGCTGACGGCCGCAATCTCTGCCTTGTCACCGACATCACCGGCCCTGACGGCTCTGTGGTGGCGACCCGCCGCAGCGATGTCACGGTCATTCCCGGCGAGGCTGTGGTGCAGAACCTCGAAGTGCCGCAGCCGTCGTTGTGGTCTCCCGAGAGTCCGGCGCTTTACAATGCCACTACGCGAGTGCTCGGTGCCGACGGCACCGAACTCGACCGCTACAGCACCCGTTTCGGCATCCGTACGATAGAGGTCATACCCGAACGCGGATTCTATCTCAACGGCAAGCTGCGTAAATTCAAGGGCGTGTGCAATCATCACGACCTCGGGCCGCTCGGCGCCGCTGTCAACCGGTCGGCGCTCCGCCATCAGCTCGAACTGCTCAGGAACATGGGCTGCGACGCTATCCGCACCACACACAACATGCCCGATCCGCAGCTTATCGAACTGTGCGACGAAATGGGTTTCATGGTCATGGTTGAGCCTTTCGACGAGTGGGACATCGCCAAGTGTCAGAACGGTTACCATCGATTTTTCGAAGAGTGGGCCGAGCGCGACATGGTGAACATGCTGCATAACTACCGCAACAATCCGTCGGTGGTGATGTGGTCGGTGGGCAACGAAGTGCCCACACAGTGTGCGCCCGAAGGCCGCGAGGTGGCTCGTTTTCTGCAGGATATATGCCATCGCGAGGACCCGACTCGCCCGGTGACCTGCGGCATGGATCAGGTGACATGTGTGCTTGAAAACGGTTTCGCTGCCGTGCTCGACATTCCGGGACTGAACTACCGCGACAACCGCTATGTGGAAACATACGAAAAGACGCCCCAGAAGGTGGTGCTCGGTTCGGAAACGGCGTCGACCGTAAGTTCGCGCGGAGTATATAAATTCCCGGTACGTGTGACGGCCAATTCCACTTATCCCGACCATCAGATGAGCGGCTACGACACCGAGAGTTGTCCATGGTCAAATATTCCCGACCTCGATTTCTCGCTTGCAGATGACTATCCCTGGACCATGGGGCAGTTTGTGTGGACAGGCTTCGACTACCTTGGCGAACCGTCGCCTTACAGCACCGATTCGTGGCCCAGCCACAGCTCGCTCTTCGGCATAATCGACCTCGCTTCGATTCCCAAAGACCGCTACTGGCTCTACCGCAGCGTATGGAATACTGCCGACACCACGCTCCACATCGTGCCGCACTGGACGTGGCCAGGACGTGAAGGAGAGGTGACACCGGTGATGGTCTATACATCGTTGCCCGAGGCCGAACTGACAGTCAACGGCCGCAGCATGGGCCGCAGGCGTCGTCTTAGCGCCGCCGAGGCCGACCGTGCCTCCGCCGAAGGCGATTCGCTGGCGCTGCTTCGCCGCTACCGTCTTATATGGGACGATGTGCGCTACGAACCGGGAGAAATTACCGTAACG
>CABQCA010000183.1 GCA_902462525.1 uncultured Porphyromonadaceae bacterium
GGGCTTCAATATCCCCACAGCCACCCCCTACGTTTTCGAATTCGACAGCAGCCTCCGTCCCACAGCCGACTACTTCCTCGGCAATGCCGACGAGATAGCCCGCCGTCAGGCAGCCGTCGCCGCGCAAGGGGCAGCTCATTGACCAAAAAGGACCGAAAACTGGGAAATGTGGAATCACGTCGGACTATCGGTTCAATTATTTGGCGAAAATTAGTATCTTTGCACTTCGGGCACATATAAAGCTCCGACAAAGCAAAGAAACGTAATGATACTGACATCTGCCATAGGCACCTTCGGGCGCTACTGCATTTTCATCAGGCGTGTTTTCTCACTTCCCGACCGCTGGGGAGTGTTTCTGCGCCGCACCATTGCCGAAGTGAGCAAGCTCGGCGTCGATTCGATACCGCTGGTAATGATTATATCTGTGTTTATAGGCGCGGTAATCGCCATACAGATGCAGCTGAACATTGCCTCGCCGCTGATTCCGGCTTATTCCGTCGGCCTCGCCACACGCGACATAGTGCTTCTCGAATTCTCGAACTCTATCCTGTGCCTTATCCTCGCGGGTAAGGTCGGTTCGAACATTGCTTCGGAAATAGGCACCATGCGTGTGACCGAACAGATCGACGCCCTCGAAATCATGGGCGTCAACTCGGCCAACTACCTGGTACTTCCCAAGATCGTGGCCTTCGTTCTGTTCATGCCCGTGCTCGTGGTGCTGTGTATGGGAACATCGCTGATGGGCGGCTACATGGTGGCCGTATTCACCGATCTCATCACCGTGTCGCGGTATGTCTACGGCCTGCAGGCCCTCTTCCAGGAATGGTACGTGTGGTACGGCCTCATCAAATCGCTCTTCTTCGCATTCATCATAGCGTCGGCCTCGTCGTTCTACGGCTACTATGTGAAAGGCGGCGCCCTGCAGGTGGGCAAGGCCAGCACCGACGGCGTGGTGTGCAGCAGCATATTCATTCTGTTGTTCGACGTCATTCTCACCAAACTTCTGCTGCAATGATAGAGGTAAAACACATAGTGAAAGCCTTCGACGGCCGCACCGTCCTCCATGGCATCGACGCCACTTTCGAGACCGGCAAAACCAATCTCATCATAGGCCAGAGCGGTTCGGGCAAAACGGTGCTCATGAAGTCGCTCGTGGGACTTCTCCGGCCCGACGAGGGCGAAATCCTGTTCGACGGCCGCAATCTTCTGACAATGAACCACAGCGAAGTCAAGGAGCTTCGCAAAGAGATAGGCATGCTCTTTCAGGGCTCGGCCCTGTTCGACTCGGAGACTGTGCTCGGAAACGTCATGTTCCCGCTGGTAATGTTCACCGGCATGAGCCGCGAAGAGATGACCGAACGTGCCCTTTTCTGTCTCGAGCGAGTGAATCTGAAAGGCGCCGAAAACAAATATCCGGCTGAAATATCGGGCGGCATGCAGAAGCGCGTGGCCATAGCACGTGCCATAGCACTGAACCCGAAATATCTGTTCTGCGACGAACCGAACTCGGGCCTCGACCCCAAGACTTCGATCCTTATCGACGAACTTCTGCACGACATCACACACGAATACAACATCACCACCGTAATCAACACTCACGACATGAACAGCGTGCTCGGCATCGGTGAGAACATAATCTTCATCAACAAAGGACACCGCGAATGGGTGGGCGACATGAGCAAAATCTACAACACCTCCAACGAGGCCCTCAACGATTTTGTCTTCGCCACACGGCTGTTCCAGAAAGTCCGCGAATATGTGGCCCACAACGGAACGATAAAGGATTAGCGATGAGATTCAGCGACATTCCGGGCCACCAACGCGAGAAAGCCCTGCTGCGCGAAATGGCCGACAACGACCGCATACCGCACGCACTGCTGCTCGAAGGCCCTTCCGGAGCCGGAAAATTCATGCTGGCAAGGGCTTTCGCCCAGTATATTCACTGCACCGACCGCACGGCCGACGGCGACAGTTGCGGCAGATGTGCCGCCTGCCTGCAGCACCAGTCGTTCAACCACATCGACACGGTGTACTCCTTCCCCGTGGTGAAAAAAAACAGCAAACCGACGGTGTCCGACGACTATGCCTCCGATTTCCGCGAGTTCATGACCGCCAGCCCCTTCATGGACTTCGACAAATGGCTGCTTGTCCTCGACAATATCAACGCTCAGCCACAGATTTACGTGGAAGAAGGCAATGAGCTGCTGCGCCGCCTCACATTCATGGCACGCCGGTCGAAGTACAAAATCGCAATCCTGTGGCTTCCCGAGCGTCTCAAAACCGAAACCGCCAACAAACTGCTGAAACTTGTCGAGGAGCCTTATGCCGACACAAAATTCATAATGGTGAGCAACGATCCGCGGCAGATTCTTCCTACAATCTACTCGCGCACACAGCGCATCAGCGTGCTCCGGTACTCCGACAATGAAGTCGCCGGCATTCTTGAACAGCGGGGTGTGGACCCGGCGACGGCTGCCGATGCCGCCATCGTAGCCGAAGGCGATGTCAATCATGCCATAGCCCTCGCCGAAGCCGGCGACGAACGCCTCAAACTCCTCGAGCTCTTCAAACAGCTGATGCGCGCAGCCTATGCCAGACAAGTGGGCAAGCTCCGCGAATGGTCGCAGGAAGTGGCCGCTCTCGGACGTGAACCGGCCATGACATTCCTCGACTACTGCTGCCGGCTGTTCCGCGAAAGCTTCCTCCTTCATCTTCAGGTAGCCGAGCTGCAGACACTCAACTCGGCCGAGCGCGAATTCACGGCTAAATTCTTCCCGTTCATCAACGAAAAGAATGTCCTCGGACTCATTGAACTCTTCGACCGCTCCCGACGCGACATTGCCGGAAACGGAAACGCCAAGATAGTTTTCTTCGACATGGCCGTACGCACTATCATGCTCATACGCCGCAAATGAAAGCGCACCAATCGTCCTTTCTCGCCGACATAGCCGGCTACTACACCGGCAGACCGGAGGGAGCACCGCCTCTGTCGTCGATGTGCTTCGTGCTCCCGAACAAGCGCAGTGTCCTGTTCCTGAAAAAACATATACACGACAATCTGAGCCGTGTCACCGTGATGCCGCGCTTCATGACCATGCGCACTTTCATGAGCATTCACTCGCATTTTCCCGAAGCTCACGACCGCGAACTGCTGTTCATTCTCTACAATTCCTACTGCAAGGTTCTCAAAGAATCGAGCAATGACGAGCCTGCCGAATTCGACAGTTTCATCTTCTGGGCCGACATCATTCTTTCGGACTTCGACGACCTCGACCGCTCGCTCGCAAATGCCGACGAACTGTTCAGGAATCTGAAGAATCTGAAAGAAATACAAGCTAATTTCCTTGACGACGAACAGAAAGAGCTTGTACGCCGGATATGGGGAAACAGCTCGTACACAAACAGCAACGATGATTTCTGGCTGCATATCGACCATCAGGGACACAACGACCCTGAATCGCTGGCCGGAAAATTCGTGACGCTCTGGGAAATACTCGGAAGCCTCTACCGCCGCTTCCACTCCGACCTTGAAGCCATGAAACTGGCATCGGTCGGAGCACAGTACCGTCAGGCAGCCGATTATTTCGGCAGACTGTCACCGGCCGATGCCGATCCCAGCTGTCACTTCGTGTTCGTGGGTTTCAACGACCTCTCAACAGCCGAACTCGTAATCTTCAAAAGGCTGAAAGACCTCGGACTGGCCTCATTCTTCTGGGATACGGCACCGTTGGGGCTCCTCCCCAGAAACGGCGACGAAACCAGTGTGCCTCATGCCCTCGCACGTCTGCGGCGTCTCAGCGAAACATTCCCCCCTCCCGAAGACTTCACCGTCACACTGCCCGAAAGCCTTCCTGCAATAGAA
>CABQCA010000184.1 GCA_902462525.1 uncultured Porphyromonadaceae bacterium
TGATACTGGCGGGAGCCAATATGCTTACGGACGGAGCTTCGGCCGTAGCGCGCCGCTGGGGCGTGAGCGATATGGTTGTCGGTCTGACGGTTGTGGCCTTCGGCACGTCGGCGCCCGAACTTGTCATCAGTGTGGTTTCGTCGGTCAAGGGCCAGGGTGAGCTCGCCATAGGCAACGCCGTAGGCTCGAATATCTTCAACATACTGGGAATCATAGGCATAACGGCTCTTGTGAGACCTATAAAGGTGGAGCGGGGCACTCTGACCTCCGACATACCGCTTGTGCTGGTGTCGTCGCTGACGATTCTTATTTTCGGGTCGGCATGGATGATAGGCGACGGAGTCGGGCGCACGCTGTGGCGCTCCGACGGTCTTGTGCTGCTGTTGTTCTTCGCCATTTTCATGCGCTACACCTTCTCGCGCGCCAGGGACGCGAATCCCGATGAGCTCAGTGCGTCCTCTGCCACAGAGCCTATGCCGGCCTGGAAGGCCTGGCTGTGGGTGGCGCTCGGGCTCGGGGGGCTTGTGTACGGCGGCGACCGTTTTGTCGACGGTGCATCGGGCATAGCGCGTGTAATGGGTGTGAGCGATGCCGTGATAGGCCTTACGATAGTGTCGGTGGGAACCTCTCTGCCCGAACTGGCCACATCGATAACTGCGGCTCTCAAAGGCAAGCAGGATCTTGCGGTGGGCAATGTCATAGGCAGCAATATCTTCAACATTTTCTTTGTGCTGGGCACATCGGCCGCCATACGTCCGCTGGCTTTCGGCTCGATTGGCATCGTTGATCTGGGCGTTCTCACTCTGGCGTCGGTACTTTTCTGGGTGTTCGGCTGGTTTTTCCGCGACCGCATCTTCACCCGGGCAGAGGGTGCTGTCCTCACCGCTGTCTATATCGGCTACGTCGCATGGCTGGTGGTTCAGGCTTAGCTTATCTCTTCTCCTCCTAACGTCCTGACTTCCTGAATTCCTAACCTTCTCCTAAGAAATCCTATAGATTTCTGAAAACGGTGCGTCTTAGATAGTAGAACCTCTTTATCACTATCATGAAACCGATATTCTACTTTCTTTTTGCTTTCGTATTTATGCTGGCGTCGGCATGCTCCGACAGCCCCGATGAACCTCTGAAGCCGGAACCCGAGCCGGAACCGGAACCCGAACAGCCGAAAATCGAGGTCATTATCACCGTGCCTGAAGCGGTTACGGTGGAGCAGTTCGCCGAAACAACGGCCAATGTGAGTCTGTCGGGCAACTACAGCGAAACACCCGTGTGGACTTGCTCGTCGAGCAACCCGTCGGTGGCGACAGCGGACAAAATATCGGATTCGCAACTCAAAATCAGCGGCGTGGCCGCCGGTCAGGCCGACATCTCTGTAGCCTGCAGTGTTTCCGACGCAAAGTTCACGAAAAATATAAAAGTGACTGTCGAAGCCGGTGTGATCAAGATACTTGCCATCGGCAACAGCTTCTCGCAGGATGCCGTGGAGCAGTATCTCTACGAACTTGCAGCCGATGCCGGTATCGAAGTGGTGATAGGCAACATGTACATCGGCGGCTGCGATATCGACAAGCACCTTTCCAATTTTAAGAACGATGCTGCGGCCTACAGCTACCGCAAAATCGTGAAAGGTCAGAAAACAAGCCGCGAATCGGCCAAGCTATCCGAAGTCCTTTCCGACGAGAAATGGAACTACATAAGCCTTCAGCAGGCCAGCGGCAAGTCGGGAAAATACGATACCTATGCCGGTCTGGGCGAGCTGATAAGCGGCATCGCCGCAAGCTCACCGCAGGCTAAAATGATATGGCACCAGACATGGGCCTACGCCGCTTCGTCGACTCACGAAAGTTTCCCTGCCTACGATAAAGACCAGATGACGATGTATAGTGCCATAGTATCGTCGGCACGCCGGGCCATGACCGATCATCCCGAACTTAAGCTTATGGTGCCGTCGGGCACTGCCATACAGAACGCCCGCACCACTTATGTCGGCGATGTCTTCAACCGCGACGGCTACCACCTCGAAGTGAACTACGGGCGCTACACCGCTGCCTGCACATGGTTCGAGGCCATTTTCGGCCTCAATGCCGAGAATGTGAGCTATGCTCCCGCAACCGTCTCGGCCGAGATGGCCGCTATAGCCCGTGCCGCAGCACATGCCGCCGTCGCAAAGCCCGACGAAGTGACGGTTCTCACGAAGTATGCCGTTCCCGACATCAAGGAAGGCGACCTCAAGGCTCCAGTCTGCATAGACTTCGGGCCCAATTCGCCCTCGCAGTCGCCGTGGAACAATATTACCGTCAGCAAGGCTTCCGACGATTATACATGGCTGCGCGATACCGACGGCGACTTTGTGAGCGTAAAGCTCCGCGTGGCAGGCGGTTTCACCGGATCATATCTTGGTGTCGGCAATGAAGGCAACCAGAAACCCATCACGGCCAACGGCATCGAATTCCCGATTTCGGCCTGGAAGGACGGACTCCTTGTGGCCGGTACAAAAGGCGGCGGCGATGTCGGCCCCGGCATAGTGGAAATCAGCGGACTGACTCCCGGTTCGGACTATGAGTTCACCCTCCTTGCAGTGCGTTTCAACGGCAGCCGCGATGCCCGCCGCACCGCATACTGCATCAAGGGTGCCGCAGTCAGCGAGACCAAGGAAATCAGGCCGGGACTGAAGATAGGTGCGGGTGCTTTCGCAAAGTTCGACGACGTTCCCTTCGAGGAGTATGCCGTGGTATTCAGCGGCGTGCAGCCCGATGCCAACGGCTCTGTTACCATCGAGGTTACCGGCATCGACACCGGCACAGCTGCCGAAGGTCACCTCAACGCTCTCGTCATAGCCCGGCGCTGACAGCTTCTCCGGCAGCATATCTATGGAATATCACCCTGTAAGGTTCGTTTAAACGAGTAGTTCGGACCTTGCAGGGATTTTTTAGTTTATCAGTGTTAAATTATGCAAAAATTAATGTTAAAACTATTAATAAGACATTCTCGGATTCGTGTTTTTATTTAATTTTGCACAATCTTGCAATGAACTGATATTCCACGATAAAGTACTGAAACAATGTAGTCTGATTGTTTTTTTTATGAAGAATCAGTTTTACATAGTCTTTGTTTTCATTCTGTTGTCCGAGTTTTGTTTCGCTGTGACACCTTCAGCGTCGGATGACCGGGCATTGTATGTGCCGGGAGCTGATTCCGCGCATGTGTCCGGGCTGAAGAGTTCACGGACCAACATAAGCCGTGGCATAACCCGGCAGGAGCGCTGGCGCAATTGGTGGATCGGCGAGTTGCCTGTGAAGACGACTGAAAGCTCTACCCCCCCCCTGTTTGCAACTCTCTGTCCCACTGGCGGTTAGGACAAATCTTCTCTACGATGCCATCCTGCTTCCCAACATCGGGTTGTCGACTGTCATAGGCGACCGTATCACAGTCGGCGCCGGCTGGATGGGCACATGGCTCAACGACAGCAAGCATCATTATTACAGAATCTACGGTGGTGACCTCGACCTGACATACCGTCTCGGCGGGGCCGGCAGGGTTACTAATCCTTTTTCGGGCCATCATGTGGGCGCCTATGCCTCGATAGTGTACTACGATATCCAGAGAGGCCGGAACCACAGAGGCTATATGTCGGCGAAGTACAACTACGCCGCCGGAATAACGTACACATATTCGCATCCGCTGTCGCGGCACTTCGACATCGCCTTCACCATAGGAGTCGGGTATATGTGGGGCAAATACATGCGTCACACACCTGTCGACGACCATGATGTATGGCTCTACACAAAAAAGCGCTCATGGTTCGGCCCTACCCGCGCGGCGGTGTCACTGGTGTGGGTGTTCGGAAAAGCA
>CABQCA010000185.1 GCA_902462525.1 uncultured Porphyromonadaceae bacterium
GAGGACAACGCACGCCTCATGCCCGAAGCGACCGATCCGCTCTATTTCGTCATCGACGAGAAAAACCGTTCGGTCGAGCTTACCGACAAGGGTCTCGACGAACTGACCGGTAACACACAGGACCCGCAGTTCTTCGTGCTCCCCGACATCGCCGCACAGCTTTCGGAACTCGAGCATGTGGCCGACCCCGCCGAGCGCCAGCAGCGCAAGGACGAACTCATGGCCGACTATGCGGTGAAAGCCGAGCGTGTCCACACCGTGAACCAGCTTCTGAAAGCCTACACCCTTTTCCAGCGGGATATCGAATATGTTGTCGACGACAACAAGGTGAAAATCGTCGACGAACAGACCGGCCGTATCATGGAAGGCCGCCGCTACAGCGACGGTCTGCACCAGGCCATCGAGGCCAAGGAAGGCGTGAAAGTCGAAGCCGCCACACAGACCTTCGCCACAATCACGCTGCAGAACTACTTCCGAATGTACCACAAACTGGCCGGCATGACAGGTACCGCAGAGACCGAAGCCGGCGAATTCTGGGACATCTACAAGCTCGATGTGGTGACCATTCCCACTAACAAGCCCATTGCGCGCATCGACATGAACGACCGGGTTTACCGCACCAAGAAGGAGAAATACAAGGCCGTGATAGCCGAAATAGTCCGTCTGGTAGCCGAAGGACGCCCGGTGCTCGTGGGCACGACATCGGTTGAGATTTCCGAACTTCTGAGCCGCATGCTCGACATTCAGAAAATACCACATCAGGTGCTCAACGCCAAGCTCCACCAGCGCGAAGCCGAAGTCGTGGCCCTGGCCGGACGCAAGGGCTGCGTGACTATCGCCACCAACATGGCGGGCCGCGGTACCGACATCAAGCTCACCCCCGAAGTAAAGGACGCCGGCGGTCTTGCCATCATCGGCACCGAACGCCACGAAAGCCGTCGCGTCGACCGCCAGCTGCGAGGCCGTTCCGGCCGTCAGGGCGACCCGGGTTCGTCGGTATTCTTCGTTTCGTTCGAGGACCCGCTGATGCGTATGTTCGCTACCGACGGCGTCGTGCGCATGCTCGACCGTCTCGGTCTCAAAGAGGACGAAATGATTGAGCACAGCATGGTGAACAATGCCATCGAGAAAGCACAGAAACGTGTCGAGGAAAACAACTTCGGCATCCGCAAGCGTCTGCTTGAGTTCGACGACGTTATGAACAAGCAGCGTACCTACATCTACGAGCGGCGCCGCCACGCCGTGCTCGGCGAACGAATCGGCGTCGACATCGTGAACATGCTCTACGATACTGTCGAGAACATAATCGCCAACTACGAGGCGCCAACTCAGTATCCCGACCTCTGCACCGAAATTTTCCGCGTACTCGCCATCGAGGCACCGTTCACCGAAAAAGAATACGCCGACCTCGACCGCGAGGAAAAAATCAACCGTCTGCACGACGCCGCTGTCGCCGCCCTCGACCGCAAGAGCGACTACATACGCGAAATCGCCATGCCGGTGCTCCAGAACATGGCTGCCGCCAATCCCGACTACGACGGTCTTATTCTTGTGCCCATAACCGACGGCAAACGAGTGTTCAACATCCGCGCCGACCTCCGCAAAGCCATCGAAAGCGAGTGCCGCACCATTATAAAAGAATGGCACAAGGCGCTGATGCTCGTCACTATCGACGAACTCTGGAAAGAACACCTCCGCGAGCTCGACCAGCTTCGTCAGAGTGTGCAGAACGCCGCCTACGAGCAGAAAGACCCGCTGGTAATCTACAAGGTGGAGTCGTTCCACCTCTTCGAGAACATGCTCAGCGAACTCAACTCCAAGGCTGTCGCAGCCCTTATGCGCGGACAGATCCACATGCGCCAGCGCTCGCCCGAGCCTGAGCATACCGCTGCTCCCGAACAGGGCATGACAAAACCGCAGCGCGAGCCCGACGTGAAGGAAACACAGGCTCCGGCTCCCACACGCTACAACTATAAGACATCAAAGGCCGAGCTTCCCGGCGACCCCGCACAGCGTGCCGCAGCATCGGCTCCGCAGGGCGAGCAGCAGAAGCCGATGCCTGCCAAAGCCGCCCCGCGCATCGGCCGCAACGACCCTTGCCCCTGCGGTTCCGGCAAGAAATACAAAAACTGCCACGGCCGCGGCCTCTGAGCAGTTCCCTTAAAAACAAAATAACGGGCGCGATTCGTCGCGCCCGTTATTTCATTTATCTTCTCATGCAGACTGCGTCTGCATGGCTCAGTCGGCGGCATGGAATTCGATGAGGCCGGGCATGGAGTAGCGGACAATCTTCGCTATGACGGCACCGTAGTCGGTGGCGGCCTGCGTGAGGATATCCTTGAAAAGGACGGCGGTGGTGCCGACGAAGCATATCGGGTTTTCCTTGTAGGGATAAGCCCACATATTACGCCGGAAGAAAAGCATGAAGCCATCGTAGACAAGCTTGTGGACATAGGGTTCGTCCGCATGCCCGACAAGGAAACGAGAATAGTGCGAGAGAGTACGGCTCGGCAGGGGATTGGTGTAGACAGCGTCCATGAGCATATTGGGCGTCAGTTCGTACTGCTCGAAGAAAAGACGTGTCAGCTCCTTAGGGGCCAGCCCCTTGAGCATGTCGGCAATGAAACTCTTGCCAATATAGGCGCCTGAGCCTTCGTCGCCGAGGACGAAGCCCAGCGGCGCCACATTCTTCACTATTTCCTCACCGTTGTAGAGGCACGAGTTCGACCCCGTGCCCATGATGCACGCCAGACCGGCACGACGCACCAGCAGTCCGCGTGCCGCGCCAAGAAGATCGCTCTCGACAGTGACCGGGGTCTTGAACTGCGCCACAAGCGACGACTCCATTATCTTGTTTTTCTCCGTGTTGGAGCAGCCGGCGCCGTAGTAGTACACGTGGTCCCACCGGCGCCGGAAGAAAGCCTCGGGCAGCTCCAGACGGATAGCATGCGATATTTCGCGGCGCGACTGAAAGTAGGGATTGAGGCCGGTGGTGAAGGCGTGTTCCACTATCTCAGTACCGTCCACCAAGGCCCATTCAGTACGTGTGCTGCTGCTTTCGGCTATTATTTTCATTTCTTTTTAGAGTCTATTTCTTTGAGAAGAGCCTCGACGGCGGCGGCAAGCTGGGCGTCCTCGCCTGCTGTAAGCCCTTCGGGAGTGTTTTCAACCCTGATGTCGGGTTCGAGCTGCTGATTCTCGAGGAAGGTGCCGTCGGCCAGACGGTAGCCCACCACGGGAATACCGAATACCATGGAGGGGTCCTGCATGCGCACCCAGTTGACCGACGTCATGGTGCCGGGCACAGGCATTCCGACGGTCTTTCCGAGACCGCGGTGGCTGTAGACCCAGGGAGTGCCGTGGGCATTGGAATAGCAGGCCTCGGCCATCACCATGATTGAAGGCTTGTTCCAGCGGCGCGACGGCATGTCGCATGTAGCCTCGCCGCGGATTTCCTGAGTGAAGTATTTTTCGCCGCTGAGAAGCACCTCGATGTCCTCGTGCAGACGGCCGCCGCCATTCCAGCGAATGTCGATAACCACACCTTCGCGGTCGTTGTACTTGCCGAGAAGGTCGGAATAGACCTTACGGAAAGAATCGTCGTCCATCGATTCGATGTGTACATAGCCGAGACGGCCCTTGGAAAGACGGTCGACATCGGCGGCACGGTTTTTCACCCAGCGGTCGTAGAGAAGCGCGTTCTGACGTCCGGCGCTCACAGGCCGCACTACAATGTCGTGCGACACACCGTCGGTGCCCTCGAAAGTTACGAGTGTACGCTTGCCGG
>CABQCA010000186.1 GCA_902462525.1 uncultured Porphyromonadaceae bacterium
CTCAGCAGCTACATCGAACGGAACTACCAGAGTTTCTACAACGGTCTGCAGCGCATATGCCGCGAAAATGAAATCAACGGCGGCATAGTGGAGCGCAAGGCTTTCTACATCGGTCAGGTATGTTTCCAGGACTACTGTCTTTTCGACGAAACTGCAGCCGCCAACATCGTGAAAATACTCATCAACCGCACCAAAGGCTTCAGAAAAAAAGGCTTCTGGGCTAATATTTCGAACGCTTTGAGAAAATGAATACAATAGGAATCTGCATCGAGCGCACCAGCAACGGCCTACAGCGCCTTTTCACCACCGCCGACGAATGTGGCTGGACTACAGAAGTCACCGACATCCGCACTATCCTCTCGGCTGTCTACAGCGCAAGCCCCGACAAAGCCGCCATCTTCATGCGCTTCAGCGCCAAAGGCGCTTACATCGTCGTGGCCCACGGCATTTCGGGTCGGGTGGGCGACTACATAGCTGCATGGATTTTCGTTCCCTGCGACATCGACATCGCCGGCAGCGAACTCGTCGGCATCATCAGCACTGTCAAAGCTCAGATTTTCAGTCCGGAAATCGACAGCCATCTGCTGACATCGCTTGCCGAAAGGAAATATGACACCGTGGAGACCGTCGACTATGCGCCATCGGGCAATGACGACGTTTTCGCCCTTATAAAGGCCGGCAGAGTGTCCTTCGACGACCTTGTGGGCAAATACCGCTACCAGAACGGCTACGACCGCTTCAAGGCAATCATCGTAGACAGCGGCCTCCCCGACAGCATGTCGGTTAAGCCCGAAAGCACTACCACGCTCGACGTGCGTAAGTTCTCGGAGCTATTTGTGTTCTGTCCGCCACGCCCAACCGACATTCCCGACGGCGTGACCGTGCGTTTCGACAATGAGACCAAAGATGTCTTCGACACCCCCCTGCGCCTCGCCAAAGGCACCGCAGTGAAGGTCCTGTTCGAGCGTAAAGGCTTCAGCGACATACACCTCACCACTTCGGTGGAAGAAAACAACCAGATTTGCGACATTCCCCGCGAATGGACATGGCGCTTCACCATCACCCCCGATAAATTCAATGTCATAGCCGCCCACAAGGCATCGGTGAAAATCAAAGACCCCCGCATCACCGTCAACGGCAAGGAACTCGGCTTCGCCGGCCTCGAAATCAGCGAGAGCGACGCCCGGGCCGCCAACGTGAAAGTAAGCGCCGACGGCTACGAGGCAGCCGAAGAAACCATCGACCTGCTAAACACCATGTGCTACACCATCAGGCTGCACCGCGCCGTACGCCGACGCACATACGACATTGACTTCGGCAAGGGCCGCGACGGCAAAATCACCATCGAAAGCAAATACCTGCCTCTGGACGAAAACAAAACACCTCTCATCGGCTACGTGGTCCGCAGCGGGAACCTCGAGTTCGACAGCCTCGCCGCACTGCGCCGCATGCTCTACGGCTTTATCGCCGGAGCCGCACTAACAGGAGCCGCGTGGGGCGGTATGGCTCTGTGGAATCACCTCATCCAAAAGCCTGCGACGGAGCAGACCGACCCTCAGGCTGCCAACGGGACCAAACCCGAGACCGCACCCGGGCCGGAGACAGCGACAGACGACTCTGTTTCAACAAATGCACAGACCGACTCGGTCGCCAGAACAATCACTGAGACGCCGACAGACTCAATCATTGTAAAGTAACATATGAAACAGACCTATAAGACCCTGCTGCTTGCCGTGCTGATCCTCGCGGCAATCGGAGGTGTGCTGTTCTTCGTCAAAACCCGCGTGGCGCCTCCGATGGCAATCGAGGCCGTCGACCAGTTCTGCGAGGTCATCGAAGCGCACACCGACTCGCTGAAGAATGCACCGTCGTGCATTGCCATGCGGCCCGTCTTTGTCGAACTCAACGACAAAGTGAAGCGCTTCAGGGAGGAAGGGCTTCTCGAAAGCAGAGACGCCAACAACTATGAGCTGAATGTCAACGCAATCTATGCCGAAGCCCTGTCGGACTACGGATACCGCCTCTACAATGCACCGACATGGAACGGCGCTACAATAGAGCAGATGCTTGAATGGGCCGAAGAGCTCAAGGCCGAAAAGCTTCCCGGAGGAGCATCGGCCGTACCGGCCGGCTTCGGCGCCAAAGCCGCCGAATTGCGCGGTATCTACAACGACTACCTGGGCGCAAAATCGATTGTCGGTCAGACATACTACACAACCCCTGCCGACATCCAGAGTAAAATCAGCCGATCACGCTCATATGCTCAGAACAAATATCTGCGAAACAACACCGAACTCGCCAAAGCGCTCTCCGAACTGCCCGCCCGGCTCGCCAAGGCCCACTACGACTTCATCGACAAACAGATAAGCGACAAACTCGACCGATTCCGTTCCTATTCCGAAAATTACTACTACGACAACCTCGTGGCCGACGTCGACACTAAGCTTGCTGAATACAAAAACGCTCAAAATTATGGCAATGACCACGATGCCAAGGCTAAAGAGCTCGAAAACCGGGCTGTCGCGGCCATCGACAGAGCCTCGAAATACTATTCATATCAATAATAAACCGATAACAACAAATTTCACATGAAATATATTCTGTCTGCCTTAATCGCAATCCTTGCCCTGACATTCTCAGCTCCCGACTCTTACGCACAAAGCCTCCGCGACCGGGCCCGACAGAGCCGTGAACAAAGCAAAGAGTTAAAAGCTCAGGAAGAAAGCCGCTACAGCGAAGCTATCGATTCGCGAAATCTCGAAATTTACGAAAAGTACATTGCCGACTACCCGTTCAGTTCCAAAACCGATGAAATCCGGAACCGGGCAAACGAAATAAAATCGTGGAACTCGGCTAAAGCCACAAACACCATTCCGGCCTACGAGAAATATCTCAGAAACACGAAGTACAACTGGTTCGACACCGAGGCAAACGCCGGCATCACCGAACTCCGCCGCATTGCCGAGAAAAAAGCCTGGGAAAAAGTTGCTGCCGTCAACACTCTCGACGCCTACAACAGCTACCTTAAGAAAAATCCCGGCACCCCTTACCGTGCCGATGCCGAACATGCCATCCGCGTCCTCAAGGCCAAAGAAGAATGGCCCCTCATCGCCGGGACAGGAACCATCGAACAGTACCGCGCTTTCATTGCCGCCTATCCCGATACCGACGAGGCCATTCCGGCCGGCGAACGTGTCACCGAATGGGAAGCCAACGAACTCTACAAAAACGGCAAACTGGCCGAGGCATACGACAAATTCACCTCCGTCAAGTCTGTCGCTATCCGGACAGAGTACATGCCCGCATTCCGTGCCGCCGAAGAATACAACTGGTTCAGCCGGCTCAGCAATGATTCGAGAACAGATATTCTTGAAAACTTCATGAATAAATATCCCAATAGTCCCTACATGAACGATGTCAGGAACTATTATGCCGTAGCATTGGCAAAACAATTCGATAAGACATCGACCGACTCCGACTATGACCGGGCACTATCATATGCCGGTAATTCCGCTACCAGAGCATCCGTCAATTCAAACATCGAACGCAGCAAGCATCAGCGCAGCGAATGGCAGAGCCAGCTCAAGGCATGGGAACGCGAGGAAAACGGCGGTGCCGTACAGTTCGGCCTCGAATTCACCGACTGGGGTTTCGGAAAATTCAGAGGCTACGACGGCGAAGACCGCATCGATGCCACCAAAATGTACTACAATGTCGGCCTGATGCTGCGTTTCGGCAACTACAACGACT
>CABQCA010000187.1 GCA_902462525.1 uncultured Porphyromonadaceae bacterium
AGTGTCGGAATGCCTGCAGAACGCCAAGGAAATCGAGTTCGACGCCGTGGCACGCAACGGTAAAATCGTGGAATATGCCATCTCCGAACATGTGGAGTACGCCGGTGTGCACTCCGGCGACGCCACTCTGGTGTTCCCCGCTCAGAAAATATATATGGCCACGGCACGCCGCATCAAGCGCATCAGTGCCCGCATCGCCGAGGCCCTCAACATCTCCGGCCCCTTCAATATCCAGTATCTTGCCAAGGACAACTATGTGAAGGTAATCGAATGTAACCTCCGCGCCTCGCGTTCGTTCCCCTTCGTAAGCAAGGTATTGAAAAAGAACTTCATCGAAACCGCCACGCGCATCATGCTCGGTGAGAATCCCGACCCCGTCGACACTTCGACGTTCGACATCGACTACATCGGTGTCAAGGCCTCGCAGTTCTCTTTTGCACGCCTTCACAAAGCCGACCCCGTGCTTGGTGTCGACATGGCCTCCACAGGTGAAGTGGGTTGTCTGGGACGCGACTTCGACGAAGCTCTGCTCAACGCCATGATTTCCGTCGGCCACCACGTGCCTCAAAAAGGCGTGCTGGTAAGTTCGGGCGACGTGCGCGGCAAAGTGGACATGCTCGAAGGCTGCCGCCTGCTCGACAGCCTGGGCTACACCATCTACGCCACCGCAGGCACCGCTGCTTTCCTCGCCGACAACGGCGTGAAGGCCACCCAGGTATGCTGGCCTGACGAAGAAGGTACCTCGGTGCTCGACATCATAGGCGACCACACCGTCGATCTGGTGATAAACATACCCAAGAACCACACCAAACGCGAACTCACCAACGGCTACCGCATACGCCGCGCGGCAATCGACCACAACACGCCGCTGCTCACAAACGCGCGCCTGGCTCTGGCATTCATAAAGGCCTTCACCAACCGTCCGCTCGACTCTATCGCAATAACCCCCTGGCAGGCATATTGACAGAAGGAACGTCTGCGGTACCGGAATTTCTTTTTGCCGAATAATTGAAAATTTGTACCTTTGCACAAATATAATCCAAACTGATGATGAAAGAAGTGTCATACGAAGGTCTGACTTTCGAGCCCTATATCACCAAAGACAGAATTGACGCCCGTGTGTCCGAACTCGGCCGCCAGATAGAGCACGACTGCGCCGGCAAATCGCCCCTGTTCATCTGCGTGCTGAACGGCGCTTTTCCTTTTGCCAGCGATCTGTTCCGTGCCGCCGAGAGCATCGATGCCGAAATAACTTTCATTCGCCTAAAAAGTTATGAAGGCACACAGAGCAGCGGCGCTGTCAAGGAAGTGATAGGCCTCCACGAGGACATCAAAGGCCGCACGGTGATTATTGTCGAAGACATCGTCGACACCGGAAACACCATCTACCGTCTTATCAAAGACCTCGAAAAGAAAGAACCGGCCGAGATAAAAGTGGCGACACTGCTCTTCAAGCCCGATGCCTTGGTCCGGCCCGTGAAACCCGACTACGTGGGCTTCAACATTCCCACAAAATTCATAATCGGCTACGGACTCGACCTCAACGAAAAGGCGCGTAACCTCAACGACATTTACATTCTCAAAGAAGCATAACATTTCAACACAGCGACGCCTCCCTCTCTACGCGGTTGGCGTCGCTGTGCTTTTCCGGCCCCATAAACGAGACTCCCGGAACAAAAACACAGGCTTAAACGTTAACATAATAATAAACAGGGAAAAGTGAACATAATAATATTCGGAGCCCCCGGCAGCGGCAAGGGCACACAGAGCGAAAAAATGATCGGCGAGTATGGTCTGCACCATATCTCGACCGGTGAACTGCTGCGCGACCACATTGCCCGCGGTACGGCTCTCGGCAAACTTGCCGACACCTATATCTCGAACGGACAACTTATCCCCGACGAGCTGATGATCGACGTCCTCGACGAAATTTTCAAACACGACCCCGAAAAACTGCGCAAAGGCGTGATTTTCGACGGTTTTCCGCGCACCATACCCCAGGCCGAAGCTCTTGAGAAGCTTCTGGCACAGTACGGCGCCGACATTCATGCAGTATTGGGTCTTGAAGTAGACGAAAACGAGCTGATACGCCGCATGATAGAACGCGGAAAACTCAGCGGACGCAGCGACGACAATCTCGACACAATCAAAAAACGACTCAATGTCTACCACCGGCAGACATCGCCTCTGCGCGAATACTATAAAGTGAAGGGAAAATACAATCCCGTAAAAGGCGACAAGACCGTCGACGAGATTTTCTCCGACATCAAGAATATTCTCGGCAAATAATCGCCGGCAGCAACAGCTGAGCCCACTACACTACAAACTTGCAGCAAATGAAGGATTACCAGTTCGAAGAACCTTTCTGCAGCGCGCCTTTCGACGACCTGCTCGCTATCTATCAGAACAGCTTTGCCGAAAACTTCTCACTTCCGGCTCTCACCGACTATGGCACCGGCCGCACAAGCACTTACGGCGACATGGCCCGGCGCATAGCACGGCTGCACCACTTCTTCGATCTGACCGAAATTAAACCAGGCGACAAAATAGCCCTTTTGGGCAAAAACACACCAAACTGGGTGATAACCTTCATGGCTGCAGTTACTTACGGCGCCGTGATAGTACCTGTGCTTCAGGATTTCAGCCCGGCCGACACTCAGCACATCATCAACCACTCCGATGCTGTGATGCTTTTCACAGCCGACAGCCTCTTTCAGCCGCTCGACTTCGACGCCATGCCGCAGCTGAGGGCTGTGGTGTCGCTCGACTCGCGAAAAGTGATTGCCGAGCGCGCTCCTCTGGGCAAGCACAAAGCCGGCACGACGCACGAACTGATCATCAACGGCCTCACGCGGAGGTTCAGAAAGATCTATCCCGATGGTTTCAAACCTTCCGACATCAGATACCGGCGCTTCGACGGTGCTTCGACAGCAATAATCAACTACACATCGGGCACCACCGGTTTTTCCAAAGGCGTGATGCTCAGTCTCGACAACCTGCGCGGAAATGTGGTGTTCGGTATTCGCTCCAATCTGCATTACCGCGGCTCACGGGCACTGTCGTTCCTACCGCTGGCCCATGCCTACGGCTGCGCGTTCGACATGCTGGTGCCGCTCGCTGTCGGAACACATGTGACGCTGCTCGGTAAAACACCCACACCGTCGCTTCTTGTCAAGGCCATGCATCAGGTGAAGCCGTCGCTGGTGGTATGCGTGCCTCTGATTCTCGAAAAAATCTACCGCAAGCTAATCGTGCCTATGATAACCAAGAACCCCATGCGATGGGTTCTGGCAGTGCCGGGTCTCGACAAAGCCGTCTATGCCATAATCCGCGCAAAGCTCGTCGACGCTTTCGGGGGCAACTTC
The DNA here is from genome assembly GCA_902462525.1 of uncultured Porphyromonadaceae bacterium. Classification (GTDB taxonomy): domain Bacteria; phylum Bacteroidota; class Bacteroidia; order Bacteroidales; family Muribaculaceae; genus CAG-873. The sequence continues at coordinate 3,366 of CABQCA010000187.1, forward strand.
GAAGAGGTTATTGTGGGCGGCGCACCTCTCAACCGCGAGGTCGAGGACTTCCTTCACAAAATACGCTTCCCCTTCACCGTAGGCTACGGCATGACCGAATGCGCTCCGCTGATAAGCTACACTCCCTGGCGGCGGTTTGTGCCCGGCTCGGCCGGACGCACTCTCAAAAACATCATGGAAGCCCGTATTCTTGTCGACGAATCGAAAACAGGCATTGCCGCCGGACAGGGCGAGATTCTCGTCCGTGGTCTCAACGTGATGAAAGGCTACTACAAGAACCCCGAG
>CABQCA010000188.1 GCA_902462525.1 uncultured Porphyromonadaceae bacterium
ATTGTCATCGTCGGCAACAACGGAACTACTCCCGCTCGCACGGGCATGAGCTGAATCAGTGTCTGTACACCGTAGAATACTCCGGCAGCATCGTTTCCTTCGATTTCTGTGCCATTCGCTGACACAGTGAGGGTATATCCGCCGGGTATGCCGCCGTTGGCAAGGTTTGTCAGCCGTATACATGGCACTCCGGAGGCTGTTTTATCGGTCACTTTCACCGGCAGGCCGAGGGTCTTGTCCATATACTCGGCAAAGTATTCGGCTTCGAAGGCTATGTCAGGCGATGACGCAATCACCGGCATATCACGGAATATGCGGAGTGTATCGTCGCCGGCGACGGCTGTCTCCACCGGTTCCGGTATTATGGATGGTCCGATTTTCTGCGCTTGCGCTGTCAGCGACGCTGTTGCGATGGCTATTGCCATGATGGTGTGCGGTTTCATTGATAGGTTCAGGTGATGTTTATCCTGCAAAGATATTCTACATCATGCGATTATACAATGCTCTTGGATTATTTTGTAAAAAAAATCCCGGCGACTGCCGGGATTTTATCTGTGTTTCGGAGAATTATCATCGGAGGACTACCTTGGTGGTTGTCGAGGTGCCGTCGGCGTGAATTTCTCGTTTGATGAAAACACCGTTGGCAGGTTCATTGACAAGCATACCCTGAAGGTTATAGTACTCGGTGGCTACTACCAGCGGGTCGCTTACAGAAACATCGCCTATGCCGGTGGAGCCGTTCATGGCAGCGGCAACGTTGTCGGAAGTTATCCAGGCGTTGTACACGCGGAAATCATCGATGGCGCCGGTGAAGTAAGGCTTCGAAGCATCCTGCGGACGGCCGATGTAGTTGAGGGTGGCATTCAGCTCTGAGGGTTGTATGCCGATGCTGCCCGAAGCCACTTTTGTTCCGTTGACATAGAGGCTGGCATAGCCGTTGGCGATTGTGACGGCAACGTGGTTCCAGTTGCGGTCGGTGATGGCGTCGGCGGTTACGCGGTCCTCGCGGTCGCCTTTGCGGATAGCGAATACCATCGATCCGTTCTCATTGGGCGCCAGATACATGTGGCAGTTTTCACCGTTGCCGAAGTCGAAGATACGGGCATCGGAGGTGTTGTTGCCTCCCTGAACCCATGTGCAGACTGTCATTTCCTCGTTGTTCGCCAGAGCGTAGGGCAGCTGGATGTATTCGTTGGAGCGAACACGGGCGGCATTGCCCTGATGACCGTCGACGAAATCTACCGATTTGCCTGTGGCCGTGAATGTGTTGGTCTGTTCGTCGGTGAAGTTGCCGTCGAAAAGGTACTGGGCTATGATGCCGCGAGTACCGTCGGTTTCGGCGCTGACTTCGTTGCTTGCCGCCGAGGTGTTGAGGCAATTGTCGGTTGCCTTTATTTTATATGTGTACTTTACGCCGGGTGCAACGGTATTGTCGAGGAACGAAGTTTCGGTGAGGCCGCGGGCTATGGTGTTGAAGTCGTTTTTGCCTTCAATGGAGCGGAGTACAACGTATCCGGCAAGGTCATTGTCGGCAACGGCATTCCATTCGAGAAGTACCGAAGCCGGGCGCGGAGTAGCCTTTAGATCGGCAGGAGCCGCGGGAGCGGTGCGGTCGTTGTTGGCATTGGCTGTTCCGGCAGGGATTATGCGCCAGAGAAGACCTTCGTTGCCTTCTTCGAATTCGGCCTGAGTGATATTGACACCTGTGCTGTTTGAGTTGCGTTTCGGCTGAAGGTAGAGGTTGCTTTCACGGTTGGTGATGTAGAAATACCCGTCGCCGGCATAGCGGAGATACCACGATTCCTGAGAATTGAATTTATCGGCCGCTACTTCCCAGCTGGCTTCGGTGTGAACGTTGAGCTGCAGATCAGTGTTGGGGTCATGTGAGTAGTTGGGCACATATAGACGAAGGTCTTTATTGCCGCCAAGTACTATCGAGTAGTAGCTGTAGTCACCATGATTGTCGCTGGGCAGCTTTTTGATGGTCCAGATCTGTGTCTTTTTATCTTTCGAGTAAGTGGCCTGCTGCACGGCCTGACCTTTGGAAGCACCTTTTGCTTCGATGGCCCGCTTACTTTTCTTGTTGATGATTACATAGTCGCCGTCGATGAGCGGCATCACATCCTCGCCGCGGGTGATTTGCACCACGCATTCGGGGTTGGGCTGGTTCACCTGATAGCCGTTGCCGCCGGCTACGTCGACCACATATTCACGCAGCGGGCCGTGCCCGTCGAAATATACATCTTCGGTTGTCGAAACGAGGCGGTAGGTCGACGGGGCTGCCTGACGTTCCGAAGCGCTCAGGAAGGCCTGAACCTTGCCTTCGGGATTGCGGTAGACTGATGCCGCCGACCATGCCTTGCGGTTTTCGGCGTAAGCCAGGCGCCGTCCGTCTGGTGTGCTGGCCTTGCAGAATTCGCCGCGGGCGAGTTCTGCCGCACCCCACCAGATGCCGGTCTGCATGCCGTACTCGGCGCCTACCATGGCTTCCATAATGTTGTGTAGCTCGTCGCCCGTAGCCCATTTGCCGTCCTCGCGTACCTTGGTGAAGAATGCGGCGTAGTGGTCGAAGTCGCCGGCAAGCTGATGGGTGTTGCCTTCGGCGAGGTCTTCCTTGAGGAAATCGTACCACGAGGCGGCTTCGTCGCAGTTGAGGGTGTTGCCGCCGCTGATGCGTACGGTGCCGCTGGCAAATTCAGGAAAGCGCTGCAGGCTTTTGTTTATGGCCTTGAAATCGGCCTTGGAACCCTGGTTGTTCCACTGGTAGTCGGGCTCGTTGAGGGGCGATACTGTTATCACTTCCCAGCCCTTGTCCTGACACGACTTCATCGTGGCGTAGATAAGGTTCGCGTAAGCCTCGGCTGCGGCGGGATTGCTTCCGGCGTTGGCATATTCCTTGCGGTAGGATGCGTCGTCGACGGCGTCGTTGTTGAGCACAAGTTTGATTTTGTTCTTGGTATCGTCGCCGTGGGCCATACTTACAGCCTTGAGACGGTTCACAAGACGGTTCTCGAGGTTGTCGGTTAGGGTTGTCGATGTGCCGAGGAAGTCGAAGGCCGGCTGGAACGACACGCGTGCCACCGACAGATTGTCGGCGCCGATGTAGCGTATGCCCTTGCGCATGTTGCCTTCGTGAAGCCAGGCGGTGTCCATGCCCCAGAGTATGGGCAGACTCTTGCCTTCATCATTGTAGTCAAAAAATACATCGCGGTCGGCGGAGGTGGTTGAGCCATAAGCCGACGATGCCGTGGTCTGTGCTGTAAGGTCGGGAATAGCGACCGCCGACAGACAAAGAAGGGAAAGGAGTGTTTTTTTCATGAAATATAATAAGTGAATCGATTTATCGGTGAATTCAAACGCACAAAGATACTATAAAATTCGGAACTGCAAAGCCTTGCGCCCTCAAAATTAATAAAATTTGTGATTTGTCGGATTCCGTTGGTATATGAAAAAAGCCGACGGTAAAAACTGTCGGCTTCTATGTGGGCGCTGAGGGATTCGAACCCCCGACCCTCTGCTTGTAAGGCAGACGCTCTGAACCAGCTGAGCTAAGCGCCCTTTCGGGTTGCTGTTAACAAGAAAGAAGTTGGTTGTGGGCGCTGAGGGATTCGAACCCCCGACCCTCTGCTTGTAAGGCAGACGCTCT
>CABQCA010000189.1 GCA_902462525.1 uncultured Porphyromonadaceae bacterium
GGTTGCCAGCAGTTTTCAAACTCCTCGAAAACGCCGCCGCAGCATTTGGAGAAGCGGGCGTCGCAGAGTTCGCCGTTGTCGTCGGTCAGCACCAGGCCAGCGGTGGCCCGCACGGCTTCGGCCACAGTAGGTGTGGTCTGCCGCGTGATACCCTGATAGCGCTGGCAGTGGTCGTCGGCGCAGACGTCGAAGAGAGTGTGGTTGTCGCGGTCGTACCACTTCACTATCTCATCGTCGGTATGAATCATGCCGGTGTCGGAAGCCGATTTTTTCTCTCCGATCTGAGCGAGCAGCCAGCTTCGCGAAATCACGGCGTGAGCCTTGAGAAGCTCGGCCGACGCCGTGGCACTCATCTCCGATGAAATCACACTTTCGAGGTATGATTCTACAGGGACAATGTTGACCGCCGTGATGCCTTCGCTGACAATGATCCGGAGGTCGCCGCGGAAAGTCTGGTCCTCTTTGCGTTCCCAATGGAAGTTGACTCCTATTGTCACTCCCTTGAGAGTGAAGGAGCATTCCGGCGAGGTGGCTTCGAAGAGAAGACTGCCGGCGCTGACGCCGTTCCACTCCACATGACCGTCGGCTGTGGCCGACACCTTCTGAGGACCGGAAATGTGAGCACCGTTGACGCGGTAGACTCCGTTGAGACAGAAGTTTATCGTCGGTGCCGACATAATTCCTACCGATACCGATGGCTGTTGTTCAAACATTGGCTGCGATTTCGTTTATTTCAGATTCGGAGAGGCATAATTCGTCGATAAGGCGGTGTACCGTATCTGCATCGAAGCGCCGGAAGTCCTCGGGCCGGGGAGTGATGTAGACACCTCCCATGTCAACCGAGGCCGGGCTGATGAGCATGCAGCTGTCGCCCTCGGTTCCGTAGAACGACGGGCGGTGGCGCTTACGGGGCACCACGGCTATGCGTACACCGGCCGGCGTGGTCCATGCCAGAATGTTCATCATAGGCTCGTAGTCGCCTTCCTGCACCGGAAGTGCCAGGCATAGGCGTCCGAACAGACTGGCGCCCCCGGCATCGTCGGCTGCATCTATTACGAAGAGCTTGAGAGGCAGGGAGTCGACGAGCGATAGCACACTTTCGCCGTCGGTTGCTATCACTTTCTGCGCGGCGTCCTCAAGTGCCTGCGGCAGGGTCAGGAAGTCGGTGTTGCCGGCCTGAAAGTGCATGTGGTCGGGCGCAGAGGCTCCGCAGCGGGGACCGTTGTAGAACACGGTGTAGCCGTCGAGTTCGCGTGCGAGCGCTGTCATGTGGGCAATGCGTCCTTCGATCTTCTGCGGAGTATGTTCGTTTGCCGGAATGGTGAGATGGCGCGGAAAGATAGGGAAGGGGTTGATGAGCACTGTGTAGTCGTTCCACCCGATGCCGGTCTGAGGGTCGGGACGGTTTTCCTCGCACAGGAAGCATGGGCGCGCCGCAAGGGAGCCTGCGTCGACCTTAGCCCCCGACGATACTATGCGCGCAGGGTTGAACTGAACCTTGACGGACATTCCGTCGACGTCGAGTTCTTTGACTTCCACATCTTTCAGAGCCTCGAAGTTGCCGCGAGCCATAGGCCACGCGGCAAGTTGCGATTCGATGAAACCGGCTATGTTCATTTCTTTCCGGCATTGAGTTTCTTGCGGGCCGAAACCTCCCATGTACGTATGCGGTCCTTATAGAGGTTGTTGGCATTCATCTTGTTGATGTCGAGAGCGGCATCTGAGTTGTCCTCCCAGCGGCGGCAGTAGTAGAGAACATCGTAGACTCGACCTATCTGATGGTGGCGCGAGAACATCAGGCCCAGCGCATAGTCCTCGCCGTAGGAGGTATTTGGCACCATGATGTCGCGCAGCATGGGAGTGTAGAATCCTCGTGGGGCACCGAGGCCGTTGATGCGCAGAGCATTGTTCCGGCCGTTTTCGGGCGTCCATTCCTTGTGGTCGATTACGCCCGGAGGAATGGGCTGCATGTTGATGTCGGTGAGTTCGTAGGTGCCCACCACCATGCCTGCGTTGTTGTCGTAGAATGCCTTCACCATCTTGGCGAGGGTGTCGTTGCCGGAGTATACGTCGTCGGAATCGAGCTGAATGCAGAATTTTCCGGCCATTTCATGGTTTGCGCCTTCATTCCAGCAGCCGCCTATACCGAGGTCTTCGCGTTCGGGAATTATGTGTATAACACGTGGGTCAGCGGCAAATTCGTCGATAGCTTCGGTTGTCCCGTCGGTCGAATGATTGTCGATTATAATGACGTTGAAGTCGAAGTCTGCTTTCTGGGAGAGGACGCTGCGGATGGCATCGCGGATAGTGCGCACGCGGTTGCGCACCGGTATTATTACTGAAGCCTCGACGGGGAAGCTGCCGCGGTTGAATTCGATAGGCTCGAAAACGGGTTCGAGATATGCGCCGATGGCTTTGAGGTGCTCGGTGCATGCTTTTTCCATTTCTATCTGCACGCCGCGGTTTTTGGGGTCGACGTAGTCGAAAATCTTTTTGCCCGAAGCGCGGCTGTCGAGAGTGACATCGTTGTAAAGATATTCGTTGATATGCACGACAGGAGCGATTCGGCTAAGGCGCAGACGCAGATCGTAGAGACCTGCTGCGGTGTAGTCGGCATCCATGCCTTCGGCGGCCTTGCGGAAATCGGCTCCGTTGAAGAAAAGTACCGACCCGAAGTCGAAATCGTCGCGCAGCGAGCCTTCCTGATAATCGATTACAGGAGCGTTCGAGCGTTTGCCGTCGACTACGGTGTAGTGGTCGGCATAGAGCATGGAGGCGCCGCTGTCGCGGGCTATACGCGCCATTCGGTGCAGGGCATTTTCGCCCATGTCGAGAGTGTTTGTGCCGGTGTAGAGGAGTATGAACTCCGAATCGCCCGAGGCCTTTGCAATGGCACGCATTGTGGCGGTCGACTTGAGGCTGTCGATGTGGATTATCGGACAGCCGGTTTCGGTTGTGGCGTTGGCGTCGGTGGCAAGAAGTGTCACTTCGCATACGTCGTCTTCGCTGAGCAGTCCGGCAATCGTCGGAACGGCCTGCGTGTCGCTTGAAAATGGTAGAAAGCAGTGTATCATGTCGGTAGTTGTTTTTGTGTCGGATTTATTTGTTTGAGAAGAAGTCGAGAATCTGGGCCATCAGGTGCCGGCGGCCGTCGGCCGATCTGATGGTCTCGAAAGGAAAGCCTATGACGACGGCACGGTGGGTGGCATCGGCCATGGCTGTACCTGCCACAAGATTGTTTTCGCTGTAGCGCATTATTGTGGCGCCGGTGGCCTTGTCGGCCGGGTAGAATGAGTCGGGCGATTCTATGGCGTAGAAATCGGGGTTATAGCTGTTGTAGAAATCGTAGTCACCCTTGCCGAAGGCTTTGAATCGCGAGCCTACCTGATAGGCTTCGCCTGTCACCGAAGCCTGGCCCACACGCCAGTTAAAGCCGAGCACGCTGCGGGCAAAAGCTTTATCGGCCTCGGCGACTTCAGCGGTAGAGTAGGGGTTGTCCCATATGTCGGTGGCAACATAGGAGCCGCTGACAAAGAAGTCGGTGCCTTTCCCGGCAAGCTCGGCCATGCGTTTCTGCAGCGAGGAGGGGAAAGCCTTGAAACGTGTGCCGTAGGCTCCGGTGCCGGTCTTCGTTT
>CABQCA010000190.1 GCA_902462525.1 uncultured Porphyromonadaceae bacterium
GTCGAAGCCACAAGAGCAACAAGGAAGGATACGCCGAGCGGTTTCAGCATGCGGCCCTCCATGCCGGTGAGAAAGAAAAGAGGCAGGAAAGCGGCTGCGATGATCAGAGTGGAGTTGAAAATGGGCATACGCACCTCAGCCGAGGCCTGATAGACAACCTGCAGCAACGGACGTCGCTCGTCGGGCTGAAGGGCGGCGTTCTGGCGTATGCGTTTGTACACGTTTTCGACATCGACGATGGCATCGTCGACGAGGCAGCCTATGGCGATGGCGATGCCGCCGAGGCTCATGGTGTTGACGGTGTAACCCATGGCGTTGAGAATGAGCACCGTCACGATTATCGACAGCGGTAATGCCACTATCGAAATGAGCGTCGTGCGCAGATTCATCAGAAAGAAAAACAGCACGATGATGACGAAGAAGGCGCCCTCGAGCAGCGTTTCCTGAAGATTCGATATTGCATTTGAAATGAACTCCGACTGACGGAAAATGTCGGTCTCGATATTTACGTCGGCGGGAAGAGCCGGGCGCAGCGAAGCAAGCGATTCGTCGATGGCGTCGGAGAGCTGAATGGTACCGGCGCCTGGCTGCTTATTGACGGTGAGAAGCACGGCAGGGCGTGTCTTTACCGAAGCGAGGCCTATGCGGGGCGTGCGCGGACCGATGTCGACGGTGGCAATGTCGGCGAGAGTGACGATATTGCCGTCGGTGTCGGCTTTCACCACGGCCGTGCCGAGCGATTCGAGGTCGGTGGTGTTGAGAGCGGCTTTGACAATGTACTCGTTGCCGTAGTCGTAGAGTACGCCGCCGCCGGTGTTGGCGTTGAAACCGTCGGTGGCGGCCATGACATCATCGAGGCTCACATCGTAGATTTTCATCATCTCTGGGTCGAGATTTATGCGGTACTCGGGAGCATCGCCGCCTATGACACTCACTTGCGACACACCGCCAAGGGCCAGAATACGCGGGCGGATAGTCTTTTCGGCAATGCGGCGCAGCTCCAGCATCGAAGTACTGTCGGCAGTGAGACCTATAATCATGATTTCGCCCATAATCGACGACTGCGGACCGAGAATTGGTTTACCTACACTGGGCGGAAGGGCGTCCGCAACTTCGGCAAGGCGCTCCGACACCACCTGTCGGGCCCGGTAGATGTCGGTGTCCCAGTCGAATTCGACCCACACTACCGAAAAGCCCGTTGTCGACGACGAACGGATGCGGCGTACGCCCGTCGAGCCGTTGACAGCTGTCTCGACAGGATAGGTGACAACGGTTTCGACTTCTTCCGGCGCCATGCCGGGCGCCTCGGTCATGACAACGACGGTGGGCGCGTTGAGGTCGGGAAAGATGTCGACCTCCATGCGCATGAGAGTGAGTGTGCCGGCAATGAGGATAAGAACCGATATAATGACTACGGCTATGCGGTTGTCGAGCGAAAGACGTATTATTCTGTTGAGCATTTTTCCCCTTGTTTTTTAGTGGTTGTGAGTGTGGCCTTCGGGGATAGCGGAGCCTGTTTCGGCCAGACGGACAGCAGTAGCGCCTTCGGTGACCACGACGGCGCCCGGAGCGATGCCGCCGGTGATTTCGACACGTTCGCCGTCGGATACGCCGAGCGACACCCGACGTTTGACATACGCTTCGGGGTGGACACGCTCGTAGACGAAGTAGCTTCCCTGCTGTTCGGAGATACCCGAAAGGGGCACTGTGATCACGTTATCGCGTTTTCTACCGGTGAGATATGCAGTGAATGTGGCGCCTGGGGTGAGGCCGTGTTCGTGAGGAATTGTGAAGAAAAGCGGCACGAAAGCCGATGCGGAGCCGGGCTGACCCATGGGCGAATGGGCGTGCGAAAGCTGCAGCCGTCGCGGTTCGCTGTAGGGCTGCTCGATGACAGCTTCGGTAAATGTCGATGCCATCGGCAGATAGCGGCGGGGGAGTTCTACACGCAGAGTAATTTCACGATCGGAAGTTATGCTTGCTATCTCCTGACCGGCGTCGACATACTGACCTTCGGCAACGTTGAGTGCGGTTATGCAGCCTGTGATGGGGGCGTAGACACGTCCGCCGCTTGCACGGGGGCTATAGGCTGCCGCCGCCTGCTCGTAGGCGGCGCGGGCGTTGTTGTACTCGGTGGCGGTAACAAGGCGGTCGTTGTAGAGGGGGGTTATGCGGTCGAGCTCACGCTTGGCGGCGTCCATGGCTGATTTTGCTGCCGCATTGATGTCGCCGCCGGCTGTCGACGAGGCATCGACAGTGGCAATGAGCGTGCCTTTTGCGACATCGGAACAGGCGTTGATGCCGGGTGCGAATTTCACTGTGCCGGCGACGGGTGCCGACACTACGCCTGCACTCGACACCGATGCATCGGCACGTCCGCTCACACGCACCACTTCGTGGAAGTCGCCTGGCCGTATGGTGTCGAAGCGCACGCCGAACCGCTCCGCCACTTCGTCGTGGAGGTCTATTTCGTCGCCGTGGTCATCGGCCGTAGAGGCGGTCTCTGTTTCTTCTTCGTGGTGATGCGCTTCATGGTCATGGCTCTCGTGGCCTTCATGACCTTCGCCTCCGTGGCACCCGCAGAGCGCTGCCGAGAGGACCAGTGTGAGTATATGTCTTGCTTTCATGTATTGTCGTTTTTGCTGCAAAAGTAATCAAATCGGGCCGCACATGATGTGCGGTTTTCAGCGGTTGCTGTGATGCTCCTTGATATTTCCGTGGCGGAATGCTGTGAGAAGCTGCATGAGTTCGGCGATCTGCGACTGGAGTTCCTTGCCTTTGTCGGTGTCGCGTACGCGCATTCGGCGCTGGCTGAGTTCAACGATCTGGGTGGTGCTCACGATGTCAGTGCCGTTGACAACGGCGTCTTCGGCTGATGTAAAAGGCTCGTGCTGAACGAGCTGGAAACCGCGGCTGTGGAACACAAGGGTGTAGCCGGCGATGCCGGTAGTCTTGTGGTAGGCTTTGGAGAAGCCGCCGTCGATGACCATCAGCTTGCCGCCGGCTTTGATGGGCGACTCGCCTTTTCCGGTTTTCACAGGCACGTGGCCGTTGATTATGTGTCGGTGAGGGCCTTCGACGCCGAAAGCGTCGAGAATTCCGTCGACAATAGCTTCGTTGTCGCGAAGCTGGTAGTAGTAGCCTTTTTCCTCCTTGTGTGTTTCGGAATCGGTGAGAAAATAGCGTTCGAAGGTCGCCATTTTGCTTTTGTCGAAGAGCAGCGAATCGGGGCCGCACCACAGGTACCAGTAGTAGTCGATGGCATAACGGCGTTCGGCCTCGGGAGTATCGTCGTTGAATGCTTCGCGCATCAGCAGTCCGGTGCGGGCGAACAGTTCGCGTCCGCTGTATCGTCCTCCGGGCAGCTCCACCTCTTTGAGCGATCCGTCGGCATTGAGGGGCATTGAGGCATGGAAGAGAAGGTTATTGTTGGTGATATTGTATAGACAGCCGTTTGAGAGAAGACAGTTCACGTGCTTGCGCAGTCGTGTGCTCATGTGGAAGGAATGCATGAGTTTATCGACAAGCTCCTGTTCTTCGGGAGTCAGAGTGTAGGGATCCGACG
>CABQCA010000191.1 GCA_902462525.1 uncultured Porphyromonadaceae bacterium
CGGCATACGATGACAATGGCCGAGCAGTCGCTTCCGAGAGCGTCCGCACAGCCGGCAAGCCCTATGCGCTACGTCTCGACACCGACTGCAGGGCCCTGCAGGCCGACGGCGACGACCTCGCTTACATCACCGTTTCGGTGGTCGACAAGGACGGAAATGTTTGCCCCGACGAGAGCCGTCTCGTGCGTTTCGATGTCAAGGGCGCGGGCAGCTACCGGGCTGCCGCCAACGGCGACGCAACCTCGCTCGACCTATTCCATCTGCCTCAGATGCACCTCTTCAGCGGCAAATGCACGGCCATAGTGCAAAGTTCCGACAAGCCCGGCACCGTCACCCTCCGCGCCACAGCCAAAGGCCTGAAGCCGGCAACCATCGACATTCCCGCCGGACTGTAGCTCTCTGTCAATTTTTACTGCTGTTTCCGTGAATGTTTGCCAATGATTTGCGGGAATGGCAGTTATTTTGTACATTTGTAGGTGCGGAACGGAAGTGCTGTTCCGAATAATTGAATCAATCATTAAACGGCTATGGATTTGGTAGTTATTCTAATCATTGCGCTGGCGATAGTATTTCTGATAGTATTTTTTTACTATTGCCCGTTTTTTCTGTGGATATCGGCCCGTGTCAGCGGTGTCCGTATATCGCTTCTGCAGCTTGTGCTGATGCGTATCCGTCAGGTGCCGGCGAGTGTCATCGTCCGTGCACTCATCGAGGCCCACAAAGCCGGTCTTAAGGATGTGACCCGCGACGATCTCGAGGCCCACTATCTTGCCGGCGGTAATGTGGAGCGTGTGGTTCATGCTCTTGTGTCGGCATCGAAGGCCAATATCGATCTTACATTCAAAATGGCGACAGCCATCGATCTTGCGGGCCGCGATGTGTTCCAGGCAGTGCAGATGAGCGTTAATCCCAAAGTAATCGACACACCGCCTGTGACTGCAGTTGCCAAGGATGGTATTCAGCTGATCGCGAAGGCCCGTGTGACTGTCCGTGCCAATATTCGGCAGCTCGTCGGCGGCGCCGGCGAAGACACCGTTCTGGCCCGTGTGGGCGAGGGTATAGTATCGTCTATCGGTTCTTCGGAAAATCACAAGCAGGTGCTCGAGAATCCCGATTCGATATCGAAACTCGTGCTCAGCAAGGGCCTTGACTCGGGTACGGCATTCGAGATACTGTCGATCGACATTGCCGATATCGACATAGGCCGCAACATCGGCGCCGCATTGCAGATCGACCAGGCTCAGGCCGACAAGAATATCGCCCAGGCCAAGGCCGAGGAACGCCGCGCCATGGCCATTGCCCGCGAACAGGAAATGAAAGCCCTCGCGCAGGAAGCGCGCGCCAAGGTTATCGAAGCGGAGTGTGAGCTGCCGAAGGCCATGGCCCAGGCCTTCCTCAACGGCAATCTCGGCATAATGGACTATTACAGAATGAAGAATATGGAGGCAGACACCAGTATGCGCGAAAGCCTCGGTCATAATCCGGGTTCAGTGCCCGAAATAAAAGAATGACGTCGTTTGTAATAGCGCTTGCCGTGCTTATCGGCGGTTACTTTGTGTACGGTGCCATAGCCGAGCGGGTGTTCGGAGTCGAGCCGTCGCGCCCGACTCCGGCCATAGAGAAAGCCGACGGAGTGGATTTCACTCCGATGCCTACGTGGAAGGTTTTTCTCATTCAGTTTCTCAATATAGCGGGACTGGGGCCAATCTTCGGAGCCATCATGGGTGTGATGTTCGGACCGGCGGCTTTTCTGTGGATAGTGCTTGGCACTATTTTCGGGGGGTCTGTCCACGATTTCATATCGGCCATGATGTCGGTGCGTTCCGGCGGCATGTCGCTTCCGGAACTTGTCGGTCACGAACTCGGGCCGGTGGCACGCCAGATCATGCGTGTGGTGTCGGTGCTTCTGTTAGTGCTTGTGGGTGCTGTGTTTGTGCTCACTCCGGCAGGTCTGCTCGATGGTATGACCCCTGCGTGGGCCGGAGTTAATTTCTGGATCGCAGTCATTTTTATTTATTATATAATTGCCACATTGTTGCCTATCGATAAACTGATAGGCCGTTTCTATCCCGTTTTCGGTTTTGCCCTGCTTTTCATGGCCTGCGGGCTGCTGTGGGTTCTTCTTTTCGGAGGATATGACATACCGACAGGTTTCGGCGACGGTCTTTCCACCCGATATGCCGATGCCGACAGTCACCCTGTATTCCCCATGATGTTCGTAAGCATAGCCTGCGGCGCTATTTCGGGCTTTCACGCCACACAGTCGCCGATGATGGCCCGGTGTCTCAAGAACGAAAAACTTGCGCGACCGGTGTTCTACGGCGCCATGGTTGCCGAGGGCATAGTAGCCCTTATCTGGGCGGCCGCTGCCATCACTTTCACCGGCGGCTATGCTGAACTCGGTGAATACTTCGGTGCAGGTCATACCGCCGGCGACCTCGTCCATGACATCTCTGTCGGCTGGCTCGGCACCTTCGGCGGAATACTTGCCATTCTCGGTGTCGTAGCGGCGCCAATCACTACCGGCGACACGGCGCTTCGTTCGGCGCGCCTCATAGTAGCCGACTTTCTGGGTGTCGACCAGCAACCAATAGTCAGGCGCATTCTGGTGTCGCTGCCTCTTTTTGCGGTCGCTTTCGGTCTTATGCTCATCGACTTCAACGTGCTGTGGCGCTACTTTGCATGGATCAATCAGACACTTGCCGCTATCACGCTATGGGCGTGCACGGTCTATCTGGCGCGTCATGGCAAAGCCTATGTGATATGTCTTGTACCGGCGGTGTTCATGACCGTCGTAGTGACGACATACATTCTCTTCGCGCCGTCGCCGGAAGGCTTCGGTCTGCCGATCAGTATTTCTGTCGGCAGCGGTGTGTTGCTTGCAGCAGTCGGTGTCGGACTGTTCGTACGCTATTTCCGCGGTCTGAGCCGCATGGAAGTTCCTGTTGAATGATTTTTTTATGCTTGATTTCCGATCTCTTGTAGAAAACCAGCCTCTCTATACATTTCATAGCCACACCCAATTCTGCGACGGCCGCGCACCTATGCGCGTCATGGCGGAAGCGGCTGTGGCTTCCGGTTTTACCAACTACGGCTTCACGCCCCATTCGCCGATCCCTTTTGAATCGCCGTGCAACATGAGTTTCGAGGCTGTCGACGAGTATTTTGCCGAGTACCGTGCCATATCCTCGGACCCCGCTCTGGCTTCCTGCCGGTTTTTCGCCGGTATGGAGGTGGACTATCTCGGTGATGAATGGGGACCGTCGCACGCTTTCTTTTCGACCATACCCCTTGATTTTATCATTGGTTCGGTACATTTCATACCGACACCCGAGGGCGAATTGGTAGACATCGACGGGCGCTATGAGAATTTCAGACACCGCATGGAAAAATACTTCCGCAACGACATCGAGTATGTTGTCGACACATTCTACCGTCAGTCGGAAGCAATGATTTCGGCCGGTGGTTTCGACATTTTAGGACATTTTGACAAAGTAGGCCAGAATGCGTCGTACTACAAACCGGGTATAGAGCGGAGCGTCTTCTACCGGGGGTATATC
>CABQCA010000192.1 GCA_902462525.1 uncultured Porphyromonadaceae bacterium
AGCTTCGGGCCGGAGAGCCATGGCTTCGAGCAGACGCTGTGCGGCGGCTTCGAAGTCGCCGTCGGCAACGGCCTTGTCGGCCTGACCGGCCAAAAGGACATAGGGGTCTTCCTCGTCGGCCGGAACGGTCGGCTCGGGGTTCTGTGCGCAGAGCGGCAGCGCAAGCAGCGCGAGGAGAGCGGCAACGTGCGGTCTCATTTCTTTTTCTTCGGTTCGGGAGCCCACTCATTCGGATAGGCTATTTTCAGCCGCGGACGTATCATAGCTCTTACTATCAGGAAGATGCCGAGGGCTACAAACGGTATGCTGAGCCACTGGCCCATGTTGAGTGTCATTGCGGCTTCGAATTCCACCTGATCATTCTTTATGAATTCGATGAGAAACCGTGAGGCGAAAGTGCCTACGAGGAAGGTGCCGAAAAGCAAACCGGGACGTTCGCCGAGGTTGCGTTTCCAGTACATCCACATCATCAGTCCGAACAGAGCAAGATAGGTGAAAGCCTCATAGAGCTGCGTCGGGTGGCAGGCTTGTCCGAAGTACTCGCGGTGCCATTCCTCGGAGCGAACGAACATGAACCCCCACGGCAGATCTGTGGCATGACCGAAAATTTCGGAGTTCATCAGATTGCCGATGCGAATAAGACAGCCCACAAGGGCAATAGCCACGGTAAGACGGTCGAATGTCCACATCGGCGAGCGCTTTGTGGTTATCAAAGAGTATATTATCACTGCGATAATAATGCCGATGGCACCTCCGTGACTGGCGAGGCCGCCTTCCCAGGTGGCGAGAATTTTCCATGGGTGTGCCGAATAGTAGTCCCACTGATAGAAGAAAACGTGCCCCAGACGCGCGCCCACCACAGTGGCCACTCCGACATAGATGAGCAGTATGCCCATCCAGTTTTCGGGCGCACCTTCTCGTTTGAACATTTTAGCCACAACGTTGTAGCCAATCCAGAAGCCGATTGCGAACATCAGACCGTACCAGCGTATGGTGACGAAACTGTCGATGAGAACCGGGTTTACCTCCCAGGTGATGAAACTTAGCATGATTTCTTTTTATTGAAATATTGGTTTGTAGCCTTCCGTACTTTCGGGCTGAGGAAGATTATCGCAGTCATGGTGGGAATGGCCATGAGGGCATAGAAGAGGTCGCAGGCGCCGACAGCCGCTTCGATAGGAACGATGGCGAACACCACGAGCGAGGCAAGGAAGGCCCATGCGTAGTATTTGCCGCGTCGGGTGCCGAAAAGGTAGTTGGCGCATGTGGTGCCGTAGAACGAGTAAGAGAACATCGACGACATTGCAAAGCATATGACCACGCACATCAGCAGAATGTCGCCGGCAGGAATGGCGTTGCTGAAAGCCTGCATGGCCACTTCAAGGCCTTTGACGCCTTCGACATCGATGTTTCCGCATAGCAGAATGGCCACAGCGGTGAGGGTGCACACCAGACCGGAGTCGATGCTCGGACCGAGCATGGCCACGAGGCCTTCGCGCACGGGCTCGTTGTTGCGCGAGGCGCCGTGCATTATCGAGGCTGTGCCTATGCCGGCGTCGTTGACAAGGGCGGCACGGCGGGCGCCGATAATGGCGATTCCGGCAAGGGCGCCGAAGCCGGCCCGGAGGTTGAAAGCTTCGGAGAAGATGCGGCGGAAGACTTCGGGAACGCCTTCGATGTTAGTCACTATGATGAAAAGCACCATCACGAAGTAGAGTCCCACCATAAAGGGCACCAATATCGTTGCCACACGCGCTATTCGGGTGATGCCGCCGAGGATTACCACGCCTACAATCAGTGCTATGGCACAGCCGAAAAGCAGACGGTAGGTTCTATCGTTTTCAAGACCAAGAAAACCGCCGACCGAGGTGATGAAGCTGTTCGAAGCGATTCCTTCGGGTGTGGTGAAAGTTGTCATGAAGGCTTCGGTGAGCTGGTTGGCGTTCATTATGCACAGGGTGCCGAATAGCCCGGCTATGGCGAAGAAACGGGCAAGCGGCTTCCATTTCGGTCCAAGCCCCTGTTCGATGATGTGCATTGGGCCGCCTTGCGGACGTCCGCTGTCATCCTTGCCTTTGTACATTATGGCAAGCACTCCTTCGTGGTATTTTGTAGCCATGCCCACTATAGCACTGACCCACATCCAGAAGATAGCTCCGGGGCCGCCCATCACCAGAGCTATGGCCACACCGGCGATGTTGCCCAGACCTACTGTGGCGGCCACTACCGATGCCAAAGCCTGAACCGACGATATCTGGCCGTTTTCGGCATTGGAGTCGGGTTTGCGGCGCAGTTCGCGAACTGCGGCCGGCAGACGGCGCAGCGACACCGCTCCCGACGACAGAAAGAGGTATAAACCGCCGCCTATCAGCAGGAAGAAGAGTGGATAACCGCATAGTATTTCGGCGGCATTGATAATGAATTGTCCTATCGAGTCTAACATTGCGGACAAAGGTACGCAAAAAGGCCGACATAGCCGGCCTTCAAATCCTTAAAGAGTTTAAAAAGTCGAAGAAGTCGAAAAAGTCGAAGAAGTTAAGATAATAGCAACGGCTATCCTGACTTCCGGCTTTCCTAATATCCTAACCTCCTAATATCCTGATCTCCTATAAGGCGAAGAAGGTGTCGAAAACCTTGATTGTGGCGACGTGGTCGGCGGTAGAGGCAGTTTCGCGCACTGAGTGCATGGCCCAGAGCGGAGCGCCCATGTCGACGCCGCGCATCGGTATGTTGCCTGTCAGTATGTTGCCGAGGGTAGAACCGCCCGGCGAGTCGCTGTGGTTCACGAAGTACTGGCACGGAACACCGGCTGTCTCGCAAAGGGCGCGGAACACGGCTGCGGAGTCGGCATCGGTCATATACTTGCAGTTGGCGTTGATTTTCACGCACGGACCTCCGCCGAGCACGGGGTGGTTCGTCGGGTCCTGCTTTTCGGCATAGTTGGGGTGAAGACCATGGGCGTTGTCGGCTGAAATCATGAATGAATTCGCCACAGCGCGCATGAAGTCCTGCACATTGCCGCCCGTACATGCCGATATGCGTCGCATGATGTGCTCGAGAATCGGCGATCCTGCTCCCTGCTTGGTGCCTGAACCGGTCTCTTCATTGTCGAAGATGGCGGCGATGCGGGTCTGTTTCGATGGGGTGTCGATGTTGTCGATAAGAGCGCTCACGGCGGCATGGACCATGCTCAGGTCGTCGATGCGGCCCGAGCATATCATTTCGTCCTCGAGGCCTACTGTGCCGGCGCGTTCGGTGTCGTAGAGCGAGAGGTCGTAGTCGAGAATGGTGTCGGGGTCGATGTCGAGAGTTTCCGATATCAGGGCGTTGATAAGGCCTTTTGGCTGAGGACAGCTGAGGGCTATTACAGGCAGCATATCTTTCTGTTTCGACAGCTTGTTGCCTTCGTTGACGGCGCGGTTGAAATGGATGGCGAGGTGCGGAATGGTGAGCAGCGGAGCGTCGATGCGCATTAGGCGCATTTCGGGCCGAAGAGGATTTTCGCTGCGGAGGGCCACCCGTCCGGCCAGCGAAAGCGGGCGGTCGAACCATGTGTAGA
>CABQCA010000193.1 GCA_902462525.1 uncultured Porphyromonadaceae bacterium
GATTTTGAACTGCACTGGTCGAGAGTGGGTATGCGGGCTTCAGTGATGTTGCCTTTGCGGTCCACGAGCTTCATTTCCTGAAGTTCGGCATAGGTGTAGTCGCCGACATTGCCTTTGCCGGTGGTAGTACGGTCGATATTCTTGTCGTGCATAAGCACGATAACGCTGTCGGAGGTAAGACGCGGGTCGATTTCGAAGAACGAAGGCATCATGGTCAGAGTGTGCTCGAACGATTCGATGCAGTTTTCGGGATACCCGTCGTCCATGCCGCCGCGGTGCCCGCTGATGATGACCGAACTGTCGCCGCGATAAGCGAAATAGTTGCGGAGATCGTCGAAGTTCTGAATGTCGGTGTAGAAATGCTGTTCGGCGACAGTCTCTTCTTTTGGCTGCCCCGTGGAGCAAGCCGTGAGCAAAGCCGCCAGCGAGATGATTGATAATGATTTCATAGCTATTGTGTATTATTAAATAGTTGGTTGCTTTCTTGACGTGAGTTCAATGAGACAAAATTACTGAATTATTCGTAATAGCCAGACAAACTTTTCAAAATTTTTGATGCGATGCTACACCGAATTTTACGTGTTCAGGCTGAATATGATTGCAAGGGCGGCCAACTGAACATGAAGTTCAGTTGGCTGCTTTCTTAAACCGCAGTATGCACTGTGTGAATTCACGTGGAGAATCGGCATTGTGCCCCCGGCTGCCAAAACCAAGATAAAGACTGTCACCGTAAACCTTGACACCCTCGCTCTCAATGCTCCAGCAGCCGGAAAGAGCGGCATCGGCAAGACCGGCGGCATCGCCGATTATTGCCACTTCCGTACGCGGTTCCACTACATTGCCTTCGAGGTCGAAAACCGTGACAAAGGCCCGCGAGGAGCATTTGTCCCAGTCGTGGTCCTTGCGTCCTATACTTGCCTCACCGTCGGCGTAGTACAAGCGATCGCCGTTCACGTCGAAGCCTTGCCAGGCATAATACCTGTCGCCCTTTTTTCCGTAGCCCGACTTGAGAAATTTCGGACGGGCCACAGGCCTGATGGCTGTCAGGTCGCGTGCCTTTACAGTGACCTGTGTTTTATCGGTAGATTTGTAGTCGCCGGTACGAAAACCGTCGGTACAAGTGAAAGTGATATCGCGTAGCGGAGCTTTTTTGGCCTCATCGAGTTTATAGACAACAAAACAACGGAACGCTCCGTTTGTCTCATCGGCATAGTTGATTGTGAGCAGACCGTTTTCAGCGTCTATCGACGGGTGCATGTTGGTATAGTCGCCGATATAGTAGTATTCGTCGCAGGCATCAGTATTTACGGTAGTAGCCGTACGATATTTCACACGTCCGACAAGCCGTTCGGTCCAATATGCCGCTTTATTGTTTGCCGACCCGTAGCATCCGGCCCACACCCATCGGTCATCGCCGTCTTCCTCGATAGCAGTGTTGGTGCCGTGACCGAAGTAAGTAAGAGTCATGTAGTCGTCGGCAATCACCTTGTCGCGGCCCGGATTCGGCTGCGCATGGCATACGTATAAATGATGCGGGTCGGCATGACTCACCTGAGTGTACCATACACTGCCGTCGCTGTCGATAGAGAAACCCTGCATCGGAATCTTTGCCGGCAATTCGGTGTTGCGGCTGAAAATATTGACCGATTCGTCGAAAGTATCGACACCGGTAGTCGATGCCGGTGTTCCGGCTACCGCATTATAGAAAAGGATACCGCAGAAGGCAAAAACCGCCGATAGTCTGAATTGATTCATTTTGATGGTTTGTCGTAAACAAGAATGTCCTGATAGTATTTTGTATCGTTGTCGCTGACACCGCGGGCGCCGAAACCAAGGTAGATCTTGTCGCCTTTAACCTTAACGCCTTCGCTTTCGAAAGTGCCGTAAATCGACATACCCATTTTTCCGGTCCAGTCTTTATCGGCTATCGCCATAATCTGAGTGCGTTCTTCGATAACTTTGCCTTCCATATCGAATACAGTGATGTAGGCATATGATGTTCCGGTATGAAGGCTGCCGGTAAGACCGTTGTTGTCCTCACCCTCTGCATAGTAGAGGCGGTCGCCGTTGACATCGAAACCCTGCCAGGCGTAATATTTGTTTGTGGCCGCATAGCCCGTTTTCATGAACTTGGGCCTCGCCACAGGGGTAAGCGTGGTAAGGTCGTGCGCGCGCACCATGACACTGGTCTTGGTCGTAGACGAAGGTTTGCCCGTGCGGAAGCCGTCGGTACAGGTTATCTCGACAGTTGTCAGCGGTGCTTTCTTAGCATCTTCAAGCTTATAGACAACGAAACAACGGTAAAGCGACTGCGACGCATCGCCATAATTGATGGTCAGAAGCCCGTGCTCGGCATCAATCGACGGGTGCATGTCGGTGTAGTCGCCGATATAATAGTAATCATTGCACTCGTTAGTGGCAACCTTAGCTCCTTTGACATACTTGACACGTCCTATAAGTTTTTCAGTCCAGTATTCGCCCTTGGCGTTCGCCGAGCCATAACATCCGGCCCATATGTAGCGGTCGGCACCATCCTCTTCGATAGCAGTGTTGGTGCCGTGGCCGAAGTATTTGAGTGTCATGTCGTTCGACGATGCATTGGCGATAGCTGTACCTTTGTTGGGCATTCCTTTGGTAACGTGTATTTCCTCTTTGTTGCCGTGGCTTACAAGAGTGTACCATATGTTGCCGTCGCTGTCGAGGCTGAAACCCTGCATGGGAATGTTCTGCGACAGCTGCACGTTGCGGCTGTAGATATTGGCTTCGGTATATTTGTCGAAACCTGCTGTCGAAACTTTGTCGCTGCCTCCGGGCTTGTCAGGCTTGTCAGGACCGTCGGGCTCGTCGTTGCTTCCTCCGCCGCAGGCGATGAAAACAAGGGGGAGTGAAAGAATGAATAAAAACTTGCTGAGTTTCATAGATTTGTTAAGAAATTTGAGAAGAAGGCATCGGGAGATCCGGCAATGCGATGGGAAAAACAAAATATCGGATCTCCCGACGCCCTCAGAAATATATTCGGTTGGTTATCAGTCTTTAGTCACGAGAACATCATCGACGCAAAGCCGTGCATGGGGCAGCTTGGACAGATCTTTGAGGTTCATAATCTTTATGCGCGTATCCTGTGTGGCGCCTTCGATCTTAACAACGTGTTCGGTAGTCAGATTCCAGTCGTTGAGAGGAGTTTTATCGGCTGCCATGTTGGAATTCATCTTTACGAGTACCTGCTTGTCGGTGTTCGGTTCGGCAGCGATTGCCTCGATTTCCTCGTCGGTTGCGGCAGTAGCTCCCGCATCGACAATGGTGCCGGGACCATCGACGATGATATAGTGATAGAGAGCGTCAGTGCCCCAGGAGTGGTACGACTCCATGTATGCGCAGGTGTGCGTGGTGAAGGTGATGTCGGCAGGCGTTTCGCCGAGGGCTTTCAGACGCGGAGTACCGAGCCATGCGCCTTTGGTTGTGGCGCCTCCGAGCAATGCCGCACCGGAACTCTCGCGGGCGAAGTAGTTGCTCCAGCCTTCGTAAGCGTCGCGGTCCGAAATATTGTCGTAGC
>CABQCA010000194.1 GCA_902462525.1 uncultured Porphyromonadaceae bacterium
TTCGGCAGTATCGAGCCGTTGGTGGTGATTTCGAGTGTCAGTTTGTCGTAGTCGGTCTTCTGGTCCACGCGGTAGTTTTCAACCGTGTACTTCACATTTTTGATCGGAGTATAGATCGAGTCGATAGCTATGGTCTCGATGTCGTCCTGCGGAGTCACGTTTTCTTCGGCCGGTACCCAGCCGCGGCCCTTGTTGATGGTCAGGGTGATGGTGAAACTTGCCTCGGGATCCAGATGACAGATTACCAGGTCGGGGTTCATCACCTCGAAGCCCGAAAGCTGCTTGGCAATGTCGCCGGCTGTGAACACTTCTTTGCCTGAAACGGTGATGGTGAGTTTCTCATTCTCGGTGTCTTCCACCTTCTGCTTGAGATCGACTTGCTTGAGGTTGAGGATGATGTTGGTCACATCTTCCTTCACGCCGGGCACGGCATCGAATTCGTTTTTAACGCCGTCGATTTTTATCGACGATATCGCATATCCTTCCAGCGACGAAAGGAGAACGCGACGGAGGGCGTTGCCGACGGTGATGCCATAGCCGGGTTCCAAAGGCTTGAATTCGAACTTACCGTAGAAGTTTGTGGCTTCTACCATAATCACCTCTTCAGGTTTCTGGAATGCTAATATGGCCATGGATCAGGTTTTATTATTTGGAGTAGAGCTCGACGATGAGCTGTTCCTTGATGTTTTCGGGGATGTCTTCGCGGGCTGGAACGTGCAGATATTTGCCGCTCTTGGTAGCTTCGTCCCATTCAATCCAGGGATATTTGCTGTGGTTGAAGCCGGCCAGACAGTCGGCGATGACTTCAAGCGATTTGCTGCGTTCGCGCACACCTACCACGGCGCCGGGAAGAACCTTGAACGAAGGAATGTTCACCACCTCGCCGTTGACAGTGATGTGCTTATGGAGCACGAGCTGACGGGCGGCGGCACGTGTGGGAGCGATGCCCAGACGGTAAACCACGTTGTCGAGACGGCTTTCCAGAAGCTGGAGGAGGATTTCACCGGTAATACCTTTCAGACGCGAAGCTTCCTCGAAAAGGTTGCGGAACTGACGTTCCAGAAGTCCGTAGGTGTATTTGGCTTTCTGCTTTTCGCGGAGCTGAACGCCATATTCCGATGTTTTGCGGCGCTTGTTCTGGCCGTGCTGGCCCGGGGGGAAGTTGCGACGGGCGAGGACCTTGTCTTCGCCGAAGATGGGTTCGCCGAATTTGCGGGCTATTTTGGTCTTGGGACCTGTGTATCTTGCCATTTGTTTGAAATCAGTTGTTCGTCTTTTCCCGCTCTCTTCTTGCCTTTGCTGCGGCAGGCGAGGGCGCAGCCGCGACCATAGAGAGGTGATTTAAATATGGTCTATTCGCCCTGTACGCGTTCCGCTGGTGTTCTGAGGCTCACGCTCCGGCCCATGGCAGGCCGGTGATATGGCGGTGAAAGAGGGAAAGTGCGAGTGTTAGTGTTTTAAGAGAGTATTTTACTGAAATTGAAAGCAGAGCATGGCGCGGCTTCCGCCAGAGAGGCGGAACACCGGCCTTGGAACTGATTTAAACTCTTCTTCTCTTGGGAGGACGGCAGCCGTTGTGGGGCAGCGGAGTAACGTCGATGATCTCGGTTACGGCGATGCCGGCGCCGTGGACAGTGCGGACAGCCGATTCGCGACCGTTGCCCGGGCCTTTGAGATATGCTTTTACTTTGCGCAGGCCGAGGTCATAAGCAACCTTTGCGCAGTCCTGTGCGGCCATCTGTGCAGCGTAAGGAGTATTCTTCTTGCTGCCGCGGAAGCCCATCTTGCCGGCCGACGACCAGGAGATGACCTGACCTTCGCTGTTGGCAAGGCACACGATGATATTGTTGAACGAAGAATGAACGTGAAGCTGGCCTTCTGCGCCAACCTTGACGTTGCGTTTCTTTGCTGCGACTGTTTTCTTTGCCATGTGGTTCTATTATTTAGTAGCTTTCTTCTTGTTTGCAACGGTTTTCTTGCGGCCCTTGCGGGTACGGGCGTTGTTCTTGGTCGACTGGCCGCGTACGGGAAGTCCGTTACGGTGACGGATGCCGCGGTAGCAGCCGATATCCATCAGACGCTTGATGTTGAGCTGGATTTCGCTGCGGAGGTCGCCCTCTACCTTATAGTCCTGACCGATTACTTCGCGGACTTTGGCGGCCTGGTCGTCGGTCCAGTCCTTTACTTTGATGTTTACGTCGATACCGGCTTTGCTGAGGATGCTTTTCGCAGCGCTCCGGCCGATGCCGTAGATGTAAGTCAAGGCGATCTCACCTCTTTTGTTCTGGGGGAGGTCAACTCCCACGATTCTAACTGCCATATTACTTATCCTTGACGCTGTTTATACTTGGGGTTCTTTTTGTTGATGACGTACAGACGTCCTTTTCGGCGAACGATCTTGCTGTCCGGAGTGCGTTTCTTAACGCTTGCTCTTACTTTCATATCTGTGTTTTTTTCAGTTTATTTATAGCGGAAAGCAATCCGGCCTCGGCTGAGGTCGTAGGGCGTCATTTCTACGCGGACCTTGTCGCCGGGAAGGATTTTGATGTAGTGCATGCGCATTTTCCCGGAGATGTGGGCCGTGATTTCGTGGCCGTTCTCAAGCTCTACGCGGAACATGGCGTTCGAGAGAGCTTCGACGATGGTGCCGTCCTGTTCGATTGCTGATTGTTTTGCCATATAGGGGTTGGTGCTTAAATGAATTTTTCCATTATCCCGGAAGGAATATAATCGAAGGTAGTGAGCACTTCGGTACGGCCGCCGACAATGGCGACAGTATGCTCGAAGTGCGCCGACGGTTTGCCGTCGCGGGTGCGGCATGTCCAGCCGTCGCTGCCGATGACGATATTGCGGCTGCCCATGTTCACCATAGGCTCTATGCATATCACCATGCCGTCGACAAGACGCGGACCGATGCCGCGGCGTCCGTAGTTGGGGACCTCGGGCGATTCGTGCATCCTCCGGCCTATGCCGTGGCCGCACATCTCGCGCACCAGCGAATAGCCGCGGCGCTCGCAGTAGGTCTGCACGGCGTTCGATATGTCGCCGATACGGGCACCCGGACGGGCAGCCTCGATGCCGACGTAGAGCGACTCGTAGGTTGTCCGCAGAAGTGCCATCTTCTCCGGGCTTACAGTGCCTACGGGGAAGGTGAAGCACATGTCGGCCATGAAACCGTCCTTTTCGACTACATTGTCGATGCCGACAATGTCGCCGTCCATGAGCACGCGTTCCGAGGGGAAGCCGTGCACCACCGTTTCGTTGACCTCTATGCAGAGTGTGGCCGGAAAACCTTCGTATCCGAGACAGGCAGGCTTGCCCCCATTGTCCAGGATAAACTCCCGGGCAATGGTATCAAGCTTGCGTGTGGTGACTCCGGGCTCTATATGCCGTGCGATCTCTCCAAGCGTCTGCGATATCAGCAGCGCCGACGAACGCATGGTTTCGATTTCTTCCGGTGTCTTGAGGTAAATCATCTAATGCGTATTTTAGATTATTG
>CABQCA010000195.1 GCA_902462525.1 uncultured Porphyromonadaceae bacterium
GGTGGCAGTGCCGCTTGTGATCTACTATCTTCTCTATTTCATAATATAATGAAACCCAAGGAAATAAATATTAAAAACCGTCGTGCGACCTTCGACTATGAAATTCTCGAGACTTTCACTGCCGGGCTGGTGCTCACGGGAACTGAAATAAAATCGATCCGCGAAGGCCATGCCTCGCTGGTCGATACTTTCTGCTACATTTCGTCGGCCGGCGAGGTGTGGGTGAAGAACATGAATATCGCCGAATATTTCTACGGAACCTATAACAACCATGAAGCACGCCGCGACCGAAAATTGCTTCTCAACCGCAAGGAAATAGCCAGGATTTCGAAACTGAGCAAGGACACCGGCTACACCATTGTGCCTCTGCGGCTGTTTATAAACGAGCGTGGGCTGGCAAAACTTGTGATAGGGGTGGCCCGAGGCAAAAAAGAGTACGATAAACGCCAGTCCATCAAGGAACGCGAAGACAAGCGTGCCCTTGCCCGAATGATGTACAAGCGCTGATGTCTATGGAATTTGAGAAAAAGATAGGTTTCGATGCAGTCCGCGGGCATGTTGCGTCGCTGTGCGTGTCGCAGCTTGGCCGCGACCGTTGCGCCGGCATGGCTTTCGAGAGTTCGCCGGCGGTGGTGCGTATGCGGCTCGAAGAGACGGCCCAGATGCTTGCCGTGCTCAATTCCGACAGCGGTTTTCCTGCCGAGGCAATCCACGACCGGCGCACTACGGTGATGTCGCTGAAAGTGCCGGGCTCGTTTCCTTCCGAAAGTGAACTGCCGGGACTGAGGGCTTCGCTCGGAGCTATGTCCGCCATAGCCTCCTTTTTTGCGAAACTGCGCTCCGACGACGGCATGAAGTCGCCCTATCCGGCCCTCGATGCCATCGCCCGCGACCTTTTCACTTTCCCGGCGATTGTTGCGGCAATCGACCGCATAATGGATAAGAACGGCGAAATCAAGGATAGTGCGTCGCCGGAACTTGCAGAGATACGCCGGGCTATGGCCGCGGCCGCCGCATCGATAAATTCGGCCATGCGACGGGTGATATCTTCAGCCGTCAGAGACGGCTATCTTGAAGCCGATACTACTCCTTCGGTGCGCGACGGACGTCTCGTTATTCCGGTCGCACCGATGTATAAACGTAAGATTTCAGGTATTGTACAGGGCGAGTCGGCTTCGGGTAAAACATATTTTATCGAGCCGGCCGAAGTTGTTGAGGCCAACAACAGGCTTCGCGAACTCACCGGTGACGAGCGCCGCGAGATTGTGCGTATTCTCACGGCTCTTGCCGACATTATCCGTCCGTCGATCGAGGAGATTCTCGGAGCTTTCGATATTCTCGGCGAATTCGATTTCATCTATGCCAAAGCCCGCTACGCCCGCGAGACTGAAAGTACTCTGCCGCCGATGACCGACGGTCCGGAAATCGAATGGTATCATGCCTGTCATCCGGCTCTCAGGTCGGCTCTTGAACGTCAGGGCAAAGAGATAGTGCCTCTCGATATCCGCCTGACCCCGCAGCAGAGACTGCTGATTATTTCCGGCCCTAATGCCGGTGGCAAATCGGTGACGCTCAAGACCGTCGCTATTGTTCAGTATATGATTCAGTGCGGATTGCTGCCGCCGGTCTATTCCAATTCGCATATCGGCGTTTTCGACCGTATTTTTCTTGATATCGGTGATGACCAGTCGATAGAGGACGACCTCAGTACATATTCCTCGCATCTGCGGAATATGAAGAGGTTCCTGCAGTTGGGCGACAGCCGCTCCCTCGTGCTCATCGACGAATTCGGCGGCGGCACTGAGCCTCAGATCGGCGGCGCAATAGCTCAGGCTGTCCTCCGACGATTCAACGACAAGGGTATGTGGGGAGTCATTACCACACACTATCACAATCTCAAGCAGTTTGCCGAGGAAACTCCCGGCCTGGTGAACGGATCGATGCTCTACGACAGAAATCGCATGCGGCCTATGTTCAGACTCGCTATCGGGCAGCCCGGAAGCTCGTTTGCAATCGAGATAGCGCGTAAGACCGGCTTGCCTGAGGATATTATCAGCGATGCGAAGGAAATTGTCGGCAGCGATTATGTCGATATGGACAAATATCTCCTCGATATAGGCCGTGACAGGCGCTACTGGGAGAGGAAACGCGATTCTATCCGTCTCAAAGAAAAGCAACTGGAAGAAACC
The DNA here is from genome assembly GCA_902462525.1 of uncultured Porphyromonadaceae bacterium. Taxonomy (GTDB): domain Bacteria; phylum Bacteroidota; class Bacteroidia; order Bacteroidales; family Muribaculaceae; genus CAG-873. The sequence continues at coordinate 2,190 of CABQCA010000195.1, forward strand.
CTTGCGCGCTATGAGGCTGAAATGGAGAATCTGCGTCAGAAGAGGCGCGAAATTTTAGGAGAAGCACGCACCGAGGCAAAACGTATTCTTGAAGGAAGTAATGCGGCTATCGAACGTACTATCAGGGAAATACGCGAGGCTCAGGCTGAAAAGGAACAGACTCGTCAGGCACGTGAGAAACTCGAGAAGGAGCGTCATGGAATCGAAGCCGCCGAAGACTCCGCTCATCCTCTGCTTAAAAAGAAACTGCCCGGCAAAAAGAAACAGCCGAAGACGGCGCCGAAGCCTTCCGATGACCGTCCGATAGCCGTTGGCGACAATGTGGTGATGGCCGACGGTGCCTCGACTGTCGGTACTGTTTCCGAAATCAATGGCAGAGTGGCCACTGTGGTCTTCGGCCAGATTAAGACCCGCGTGAAGCTCGACAGACTGAAGCGTACAATCCGCAGCGCAGCCAGTGGCGCCGGAAAGGGCGGCCTTGTGAGCGACGGCGGATATCTGTCGGCGCAGACGTCGGAGGCAAGCCGCGAACGGCAGCTCGCTTTCAGTCAGCAGCTCGATGTGCGCGGCATGCGTGCCGATGAGGCCGTGCAAGCCGTGATGTACTATATCGACGATGCTGTGCAGTTCAACAGTGGCCGCGTGCGCATTCTTCACGGTACCGGTACCGGTGCTCTCCGTCAGTCGATACGTCAGTATCTCGGTACTGTTCCGGCCGTAAAAAACTATCACGATGAGGATGTCCGTTTCGGAGGTCCTGGTATCACTGTTGTGGAATTTTAGTATGCTGCGTAATCTTTTTCTTACTTTTGCCAAAATAGGAGCCTTCACCTTCGGAGGCGGCTGGGCCATGATTTCGATTATCGAGCGTGAGGTGGTTGATAAACACAAATGGCTTGGCAAGAGTGAATTTCTCGATCTTCTTGCCGTAGCCCAGTCGCTGCCTGGAATTCTGGCTGTGAATATTTCGGTGGTGGTAGGCGACAAACTCCGCGGACTGAAAGGCAGTGTGGCCGCTGCTGCAGGCACGATTACTCCTTGTTTTCTCATAATTCTGGCTATAGCCATGTTTCTGACTCCTGAAATGATAACCGAAAACCCCATACTCACCGCTGTTTTCAAGGGTATTCGCCCGGCTGTTGTAGCTCTTATCGTGGCTCCGGTCATCACTTCGGCGCGTTCGGCCGGTATCGGTTGGAAAACAGCATGGATTCCGGCGGCTGTGGCTCTGCTGATATGGTCGAAACTTCCTGTTGTATCCAATCCTAT
>CABQCA010000196.1 GCA_902462525.1 uncultured Porphyromonadaceae bacterium
CCGCCTCCGACTGGGAGGAACTCTTCGCTGTGTGCGATGCCGTCGCCGAGGATGGCTGTCTCAAACTTACCAGCCGACGCACCGGCAACACCATCGTGCTGCCTATGGGCGGTATACGCATGGGCGATGAAGTGAATAACGCCGGCGTTATGGCCGCTTACTGGACGGGCACCGCCGACCCCACCAACTCCGACTATGCCTACATGATGAACGGCGCTGTCAAGGCTTCGGCCCAGCGTGCGTCGGGTGCCTGTGTACGTCCTGTCCGCAAACCTTACAAGAACGAGGTTAATGTACCTGTCGACCGTCTTGCCATCGGCGACCTCGAAACAAACGGTCGTATCCGCATCGAAATCTACAACGATTTCGGCAGCACAAAGGACAACCCCGGAATCGCTCTTTCGCAGATTTCTTTCGACAAGCAGATGGTTGTTGAATTCACCATTGCCGGCATAAACGGCAACCTTAAGGAAGGCGCCAAGGGCAGCTACCGCGCAGGCCTGCAGTACGCCGCCAACGGTTGGTATCCTTCGTACTGGAGCTCTTACGACGGTAATGCCCAGGACTGCATCGTGGTCGGCGACGGCACATACCGTGTGTACATGAACGCTCCTGCCCACGCTGAAGGCGCCGTGGTGTTCTGTGTCGACATTCAGGATCTCGGAGCCGACTGCGTCGACATCTCCAAGGTTTCTGTCAGCGAGCTGAAAGTTATCTTCGATTCTCCCGTGTCTTACTACAACGACGTCGATTTCAGCGTTGCAAACCTCTGGTACGGCGACAAGGAAGACAAACACAACGACGTCCGCATCGAGTTCTACAACGAATACGGACCCAGCAATGTCAGCGGCGATCCCTTCGCCGGCGTAACTTTCGGCAAGGGCACCACCGTGGCCAATGTCACTATCTCCGGCATCACCGGAAACCTCAAGGGCGGCATGCCTTCGACCTATGTCGGTGCAATGAGCCTGGCAGGCGCAGGCTGGTGGCCCGGCTGGTGGGGCGGCGGCGCTACCGACATGACTATCATGGGTGACGGCACCTACAACTTCCCCGCCTACCTCGAAGCCGATGCGACGGGCACCGTCGTATGGTGCATCGACATCGTCGGTCTCTGGGCCGGTCTGAAAGATCCGTCGCTCCTGAATGTGAAAGTGAACAGTGTAATCACTCCCGCGGTGATACAATAGGCGCTCCTAATCTCATAATATCTTAATTTCTTAATATCCTGATTTCTTGACAATGAAATTTCGCAATATTCTTATAGCACTTGCCGTAGCCGTGGGTTTCACCGCCTGTAGCGACGACGACTATGTGCCCGAGGGGCTCGGCGACAAACTGACAGTCCGCGAAAACATCGCCCTGTCGGCCGACAATGCCTACACCCTCAACATACGCTGCTCGTCGGCTCCCACACTCAGCACCGACGCCGACTGGCTGCATGTTTCGCCCGCTGTGCTCTATGCCGGCACAAACAACACCTACAGCGCCATTGTGCAGGCCGATCTCAACCCGAACGCCGAACCACGTACGGCAAACATCACCGTCGTTGCCGGCAATGAGACTGCCGTCGTGAAGGTTACCCACAACTCCGGCGAAGTAGTGAGCATTCTTTCGGTAGACCCCGAAGGCGATCTCTACCCCGACGGCGGCCGCATTCTCAATCCCAACGGTGGCAGCATATCTATTAAATATTCGTCGACATCGCCCGTCACAGTCACCGTGCCGGCGTGGATGTCGGCTGCTGACGACGCCGAGGCTTCGGTTGTCACCGTCACCTATCTTGCCAACGGCGACGAAGACCGCACCGGCGAGATTGTCCTTGCCATCAACGAACAGGTGAAGGCCACACTGACTGTAAGACAGGCCAAAGCCGAAATACTCGCTGGCAGAACCGCCGCGCAGATTGTCGCCGACATGTATGCCGGCATTAACATCGGCAACACCCTCGAGGCTCCCGGCAGCGAGACCGGATGGGTGAAGACTCTTATCAACCAGGACTATATCCGTGGTCTTAAGCAGCTCGGCTTCAACGCCGTGCGCATACCCTGCGCCTGGGACAGCCATGTGAGTGACGCCGCCAGCAACACCATCGACCCCGCTTGGCTCGCACGTGTCGACGAAGTGGTGGGCTATATCGTGGGCAACGGCATGTACGCCGTTCTCAACAGTCACTGGGACAACGGCTGGCTCGAGAAGTCGTTTGTAAACGGCTACAGCGAGGAAGTCAATAAGAAACAGCACGACTACTGGAAGCAGATCGCCGAGCAGCTCAACCACTACGACCAGCACCTGCTTTTCGCCTCGATGAATGAGCCCGATGCTTCGAACAATGCCGCTATTGACATCATGATGCAGTATCACCAGACTATGATCGACGTAGTGCGTGCCACAGGCGGAAACAATGCCGACCGCGTCATCGTGATTCAGGGCCCTCTGACCAATATCGATGCCACAACAGCCGGTCACTTCAAGATGCCGAACGACAATATCGCCGACCGCCTCGCCGTCGAGGTTCACTACTACGATCCCTATCAGTTCAACATGATGACCGAGGACGCAACCTGGGGCAAGATGCACTACTACTGGGGCGCCAACAACCTCGTCAGCGGCAGCGACCGCAACTCTACACACAGCGAGAACGACGTCCGCACACAGATGCAGAAAGTGAAAGCTGCTTTCGTCGACAAGGGCATACCCGGTATTCTCGGTGAATATGCAGTATGCGCAGTTCGTTATAATTACTCTGATATCGACCGCGACAAATGGTGCGCTTCGGTCCGCGACTGGAACATCGCCGTTACCCGCGAAGCCAAGAACGCCGGTCTGGCTCCTTTCTTCTGGGAAATCAGTGAGGACATCAACCGTCTGAACGGCACTATCCGCCGTACCTACGTGATCGACGGTGTGTTCGACGGCGCAGCCGCCGGCAAGTACCCCTTCTGAACAGGTTTTTGACAGCTATATGCCGGTCGCCGGCAAAGACATCGCTACAGATGCCTTTGCCGGCGATTTTTTTGCGCTGTGTCCTTTTTATCTTTCTCTCTTCCCCGTTCACCTTTCATTTTTAGAAAGGATATCCGATGGCGAGATGGAAGGCGAGCGAGCTGCCGAAGTTGCGCATGTTGTAGTAGCCGCTGCGGCCGGTGTCGTAGGGAGCATGGATTCCTATGCCGAGGTCAGCGCGGACTACGAGCATGGATATGTCGAAGCGCAGTCCGAATCCGGTGCCGAGGGCGAGATCGCGCAGGAATGAGGAAGCGCGCAGTGTGCCGCCGGGGCGCATGGGGTCGTCCTTGAGGAGCCATACGTTGCCCGAATCGATGAATAGTGCGCCGTGGAGGGGACCCATCAGCGGGAACCGGTATTCGACGTTAGCCTCGAATTTGAATGTGCCGGTGCGGTCGAAGTAGTCCTCGGTCTGACCGGGAGGTGCCTTGTAGCTGCC
>CABQCA010000197.1 GCA_902462525.1 uncultured Porphyromonadaceae bacterium
GAGTAGTAGAGCACGCAGAGAAGAGCTACGATCCAGAATACTTTGCTGGAGAATATGCGGCCTATGTCGGCGACTCTGAATTCATCTTCGGGCGACGTTTCTTTTTCAGCAGTGCCGATCTGACGATCGTAGCGGGTGTCGAGAACACAGAACACACAGTAACATATAAGACCCACGAAGAGCAGAGCGGTGCAGAATGCCACCGGAGCTACTACCGACCCCATGGCGTCGGCGATGAGCGGCGAAATGGAGAAGATGGCAAACACGCCGATACGTGCGATAGCCATCTCGAGACCCATTGCGAGGGCCATTTCCTTGCCTTTGAACCATTTGGCAATTGCTTTGGAGACGGTCGTTCCGGCCATTTCGCATCCGCAGCCGAATATCATGAAACCGAGAGAGGCCATCTTTGCGCTGGCAGGGAGGGCTGTCCACCATGAGTTGAGCCATGTTTCAAGGCTTGTGCCGACGAAGTAGTCGCTGATGCCATATAGCTTTATGCATGCTCCGACAACCATCAGCGATGCCGAGAGCAAGCCTGTGAAGCGTATTCCCATCTTGTCGAGGATAAAACCGGCAATAATCAGGAAGCCGCAGACGTTGAGAATATACTCAGCCGAGCGGTAAGTGCCGTAGGCTGTCGAGTTCCAGCCCAGCTGTGGATCGAGGAGGCTCTTGAGGGGAGCCATGACGTCGACAAACATATAGGCGAAGAACATCATCGACGCTATAAGAATCAATGCTGTCCAGCGAGCCCACTTTTTGTCGGCGAGGGTTTGTTGAATTGTTTCTGTCATATTATTTACTTTTTCCAAATTTTGCCACAAAAGTACAGATAATTGCATAACTTTGCAAAAAAATGGTGCAAGTCAATCGTATAATGTCAGAAACTAAAATTTCCGGTCAGTCTTCGCCGACGCGGCCTTTCACTTTCGACCGCGTTGTGCGCATGCTTCTTACTGTCGGCGCCCTTCTTGGCGCCGTATGGCTCATCGGCTATCTGAAATCGGTGCTGCTGCCTTTCTTCGTGGCATGGCTGATAGCTTATATCCTCGAACCTTTCGTGCAGTACAACAAGCGGTTGCTGCGTGTGAAAAAACGCTGGCTGCCGATTGTGATGACGCTTTTCGAAAGTGTGCTGCTGATGTTGGCGATAGGTGTTTTCATCGTGCCGTCGATGATGGGCGAGATGCGGCAGGTGGCTTCGTTTATAGGAGCGTATGCCAGCAACGGTGCTGAAATATCGTTTATTCCCGGTTGGCTGCACGACTACCTTCGCGACAACATCGACTTCGAGAGGCTGGCACGTGAAATGACCACACAGGACATCCGCACTATCATGGAAACCGCGGGCTCGTTCATCATGGGAGGCTACAATATAGTGATGGGTATTTTCAACTGGTTCCTTGTGCTGCTCTATGTGGTTTTCATAATGCTTGACTACGAGCATCTGCTCAGGGGTTTCAAGCGTCTGGTGCCTCCGAAATACCGCGATGTCACCTTCACGATCTTCAACGATGTCAAAAACTCGATGAACCTCTATTTCCGAGGTCAGGCGCTGATAGCCTTTCTTGTCGGCGTGCTGTTCTGCATCGGTTTCAGCATCATAGGTCTGCCCATGGCCATCGTGTTGGGCCTTTTTATCGGTGTGCTCAACCTTGTGCCCTATCTCCAGCTCATATCGCTTGTGCCGGCAACACTGATATGCCTTGTCTATTCGGCCGACACCGGGGCCGATTTCTGGCATGTGTGGTGGTCGTGCATGGCTGTATATATTATTGTGCAGTGCATTCAGGACCTTGTGCTCACGCCGAAAATCATGGGTAAGACCATGGGTCTCAATCCGGCCATAATCCTCTTCTCGCTGTCGCTGTGGGGCACGGTGCTGGGTTTCATTGGCCTTATCATAGCTTTGCCGCTGACAACTCTTCTGATTGCCTACTATAACACTTATATCACCAATCGCGAGGACCGTAAAATTTTTCGCGATATCACTCAAGACTGATGAGAAACACACTCTTTTTTGCCGCGCTTGTCGGCGCACTGTCGGCTGTGGCACAGCATGTCGGTTCTGACTATCGTCTGAAGACCGTTCTGCCAGTCGATGGACGGCAGGGCATTGCCATCGACAGTTCCTTCTACTATGTATCGGATACCCGGGCACTTTACAAATACGACAAATCGGGAAAACTCTTGCAGAAAAACGATGCACCGTTCCGACACCCTGAAATAGCCAACCATTTCGGCGACATCGACGTGCACGACGGCGAGATTTACTGCGGCATCGAGCGTTTCGAGTACGGCCGCGGCTACAACATAGCGGTTTCGGTCTACGATGCCGAAACCCTCGAGTGGAAGCGCGACTTTCCGTGGGCGCCCGAAAGCGGACAGGTGGAAGTGTCGGGTATCGCCGTCGACCGCGACCGCGGCATGGTGTGGATGTCCGACTGGGTCGACAGCCGTTATGCCTATTGCTACGATCTTGCCACAGGGCGCTATCACACCAAGATGCAGTGTGTGCCCACGCCTTATTGGTGTCAGGGCATTTTCATAGCCGACGGGAAAATACTTTTTTCAGCCGACGACGGCGAGGCTGCCTATGGTCTGCCCGACAACATCTATACGGCCGAACTCGGCGAGGTGCCCTACACAGGCCTTGTCGAGGGTGAGGAAGTGGTGAAAGACACGCCGTTCAGCGTGAAAATAGGCGACGACGGCAAGCCTGTCACACGTCGCGGAATGATAGCCGGAGGTGCCATGCGTGGCGATGTGAAACCTCTGCGTGCCATGACCGATTTTCGCCGTGCCGGCGAAATTGAAGGCCTCGCCATCGATCCTGTCAACGACAACCTCGTGGTGCTCAACAACCGCGGCACCACCATCGTGCTTGGCATGAGTCAGGGGCCGATCACCGCCGAAGGCTACACAGGCGAGGTCCACGAACTGTACATCTACGAAAAAGTGCGCTGAGCATCAGCCCGGCGCACCTATAAATTATAGTCTGTATAATAACAATTAAATCGACAAGCGGCGCAGAGTGTTGAGAAGCTCTCTGTTGATGGGCTTGTCGTTCTTGATAGCCTTTGAGAAAGGAACGTACACGATTTCATCGTTCTTGATGCCTATCATCACATTGCGCTGGTCCTCCATGAGGGCGTCGATGGCTGCGGCACCCATTCGCGAGGCCAGAATGCGGTCGTGGGCCGTAGGCGAGCCACCGCGCTGCAAGTGGCCGAGAATCGACACGCGCACATCGTAGCCGGGATACTCGTTCTTCACACGTTCGGCCAGACCCATGGCGCCCCCGGTGACGGGACTTTCGGCGACAAGCACTATCGACGAGTTCTTGCTCTTGCGGAAACCGTTCTGGATAAGTTCGGCAAGCTGGTCGACTTCGGTCGAAATTTCAGGAATGATGGCGGCTTCGGCGCCCGAGGCAATAGCGC
>CABQCA010000198.1 GCA_902462525.1 uncultured Porphyromonadaceae bacterium
CGCGCAGTGCGTGGCCGTAGTTGCTTGCCGTTACGTCGATATATTCGGCATACTCGGCTTCCTTAACGTTTTTGTCCTGAAGTACTTCGCCGTAGATGTAGAGGCTGTCGGGCATCAGCAGCGACAGCCCTTTGGCGGCTTCACGGCCTGTGGCGACGTCCCAGAAATTATTGCGTTCGGCTTTGGGGTCGAGCGGGTCGGATGGCAGCCCGATGTGTTTGGCCGTGTCGTAGCGGAAACCACGTGCTCCGAGGTTAATGAGGTCGTTCACATACTGCAGGTAGTAGTACTGGAAGTCGGGATTTTCAGTGTTGACGTCGGGCAGGCCGCCCATTTCGCCGGTGGTGCACTCGAGGCGGTTGTTCCATTTTGTGATGGGCTTGAAACCGTTGGCATGAAAGAGGTTTTCGTGTCCGCCGACGGCAGCGTCGAGCGATGGCAGCACGGACTTATGGTCGACTGCAGTATGGTTCGGCAGTACGTCGACAAGCACCTTCACCCCATATTTCGCCGCGCTGTCGCACATTGCTTTGAAATCGTCGCGGTCGCCGAGCATGTAGTTGCCGATCTGCCAGTCGGTGGGCTGGTAGTAATAGTACCATTTGCCCGTCACACTGTCGCCCGGTTCGGAGAATAGCGCCGGGCCGCCGTTATCACCTACGTAGCAGCGCTGTACGGGTGAGGTCTGTACGTAGTCGTAGCCGGCGTCGGCTATAGTTTTCATATTGTCGGCAATGGTGTCGAGGCTCCACGACCATGCGTGGAGAATCACTTCGCCTTTAGGACTGAGCGGACGTGATGCACCTGCCACGAAAGGTGTCAGGGCCGCGGCCGATATGAGAATAAGGGGTAGTTTGTTCATGATAGTTCTGTAAGTATGTATAATTCAAATGTTTTTCAAAGATACTAAAATATTTTTATATACACAAATCTTTCTCAGGCTTTGCAGCTGGTGTGGATTACCAGGCGGTAGCCAATTCCACGGAGATTAAGAAGGCTGACAGCCGGATCGTGGCGCAGGTGCCGGCGCAGCTTGTAGATGAAACCGTGGAGTGAATTTCGGTTGTAGTAGTCGTCGTGGTGCCATATATGCTCCATCAGTTCGGCTGACGTCACTGTCTCGCCTCTATGTTCAGCAAGAAAACCCAGGAGTTTCGATTCGATGTGCGTAAGAGGGATGGTCCGTCCGGCGACAGTGAGTGTATTGGCAGTACTGTCGAATGTGTAGTTTCCGATTGATGTTACTTTGTCGGGAGCCGGTGTGTTCCGGCCTCTCCGGCGCAGAAGAGCACGGATGCGTACTATCAGTTCGCGCATTTTGAACGGTTTCTTAAGATAGTATTATTTCGACCGGGATATTCTCGTAGAATCCTATGCGCCCGACGGTGAATGGCATCAGATCGACGCGAACATTTCGGCCACATGGACCCCTGTCGCCGCATTCAACCTTCAGATTTCGGGCGGATGGATCTACAACGGTTATTTCAAAGATGCCGATGTGAAGTCGGCGTGCTGGAAAGGTACGGCTCAGGCGGCGTGGTATGCGGGCGACTTTGCTCTTAATTTGCGTGTCGCCACGCCGCAGAAAATCGCCGGTTATAATCTGCAGGTAGTGCGAACGCCGTGGCTCTACGGCGCAAGTGTGTCGTGGAGCAGAGGAGCGTTGCGCATCGAAACCGGTACAGACAATCCTTTTTCCCGTCATCCTGTCAGCAGATTTTCTCTGTCAGCACCGGTCTATCGTTTTGACAAGCAGACTTATTCGGTCGCCGACCGCCGGTCGGCATATTTGAAAGTGGCATGGTCGGTCGATTTCGGCAAAAAAATAAAGCATGATGCGACATCGGTAGACCGCAACATCAGCAGCGGTATCCTGAAAGCCGACTGACCCAACACGGTGCCCTGCAGCAGGACGGGGGTGTTGCCGCATGGTGCTGTAGAGTCCGGCACACGTCCGGACTCTTTTTAATATTTGTAAAAGAGCAATTTTTTCTGTATTTTTGTGGCATGAATGTGAGAATAGAACAGACTTGGAAAGAGGCTCTTGCCGCCGAATGGGAGAAGCCCTATTTTGCCAGACTGTCGGCCTTTGTGCACGCACGCTATGCCGCCGGGCCGGTCTATCCGCCGCCATCGCGCATCTTTGCGGCACTCGACGGTTGTCCTTTCGATAAAGTCAAGGTGGTGATAATCGGGCAGGATCCTTACCATGGTCCCGGTCAGGCAAACGGTTTTTGTTTTTCGGTGAACGACGGAGTGCAGATGCCGCCCTCGCTGCTGAATATTTTCAAGGAAATGCTCAGTGATGTCGGGGCGCCCGGTCAGATGCTTCCGTCCTCGGGCGATCTGTCGTATCTCGCCGACCAGGGCGTGCTGCTGCTCAACGCCACTCTTACCGTCGACGCCCACCGCGCCGGCTCGCATCAGGGCCATGGCTGGGAAACATTCACCGACGCCGTCATCGAGGCTCTGAACCGAGGCCGTGAGCACATCGTGTTTCTGCTCTGGGGGTCGTATGCTATCCGAAAGGGCGCTCTCATCGACCGTTCGAAGCACCTTGTGCTTACTTCGCCGCACCCCTCGCCCCTGTCGGCACACCGCGGTTTTTTCGGGAATCATCATTTCAGCCGTGCGAACGCCTACCTTGCTGAGCACGGTAAGGAGCCGGTGCGATGGCTGTAAGGCGGCTGCTTCTGATGCTGTCCGGCCTGTTTGCGCTGCTGACGCTGAAAGCGGCTGATACCCGTACGGGCATATTCGACGAAAAAATAAAATCGCTGCAGGTGAGGCTCGACGGCGACGATTTCGCCGCACCGATTGTCATAATGGGCACCGACGACCGTATCCGCATCGATTTCGACTGTCTTTCGGATGACCGCGACTATTTCCGCTACAGTCTTCAGCACTGCAACGCGCAGTGGCAGCCGTCGGGGTTGGTCGACAGCGAGTTTCTCGACGGCTTCAACGAAGGAACCATCGACGACTATGACTTTTCGCAGGCTACCGCCGTTCACTATGTGCACTATAGGCTCACGATACCCAACGAGCAGGTGGCTCCAAAGCTCTCGGGCAACTATCTGCTCACAGTGTACCGCGAAGACGACCCCGAGACGCCCTTGTTGCAGTGTCGTTTCATGGTGAGCGAGCAAACAGCGCCGGTAGGTGCGTTTGTGACTTCCCGTACAGATGTCGATTATAACGCCGCACATCAGCAGCTCGAAATCAGTGTGGATACCGAGCGGGCTCAGGTCGAGGATATGTATAACGATTTACGGGTGATTGTGCAGCAGAACGGACGCTACGACAACGAGCGAGCCATTTCGCGCCCTCTGAGATCGTCGGGCCGCACAGTGTTTTTCGAACATTCGCCGCAGCTCATCTTCGAAGGTTCTAATGAATACCGCCGTTTCGAGAC
>CABQCA010000199.1 GCA_902462525.1 uncultured Porphyromonadaceae bacterium
CATGCCCAGCATACCGGCGGCCAGCAGTGTGATGACTATGAGTTCGCTCATTCCGGCTATGCCGCTGCCCATGAGCGATGCCGATTGTGTGAGGCTCATTCCGGCGGCCAGCGAACAGATCAGGGCGAGGGCGATGCCGCTGACAAGTACGAGAATCACGCTGACACCGGCGGCGGCAAGAACTATCACCAGCAGGTAGGGAGCCACGAGCGGCAGGTCGGCCCATGCGAAGGGCTGTGCCACATGCTCCGCTTCGATGCCGAGGCCCAGCCAGGTGTAGACTGCGAGTGTCGCCAGTGCCGCGGGCAGGGCAATGCGCAGGTTGGCGTGAAATTTATCGGCCATCCGGCAGCCTTGCGAGCGGGTGGCGGCAATGGTGGTGTCGGAAATAAACGAGAGGTTGTCGCCGAAAAATGCGCCTCCGAGCACGGCGGCAACGTAGATGCCTGCCGAGGCGCCCGAACTCTCTGCGAGACTCACCGCAAGCGGCGTCAGAGCCACAACGGTGCCGACAGAGGTGCCTATCGACATGCTTATCAGACATGCCGCGATGAAGATTGCCGGGAGCACGAAGCCGGCGGGAAAAAACTGCATAGTCAGACGCACGGTGGCGTCGACGGCGCCCATGCCTTTGGCCAGGGCGGCAAATGCGCCGGCGAGGATAAAAATCCACACCATGTAGAGGATGTTCTCCTTTCCGGCGGCTGCCGAGAATATTTTCACCCGTTCCGGCAGCGATCCACCGCGGTACACGAAAAAACTCCAGGCCGATGCAGCCGCAAGAGCCACAGCTACGGGCATGGCATAGAAATCGCCGGTGACCAGCGAGGTGCCGAGGTAGAGAACAAGAAACACGATGGCCGGCGATATGGCCAGCAGACCGCGTGTGTGATTTGCTGAAGACATACAATCGTTGAGCATGTGATGCCGACACGGAAGTGAACGGAACCGTGTCTGTCTTCTAAAACGGCAGCGCACGGCCGTTTATTGTGCCCGGGGAGCGTCAGTCGATGTTTATCATTTCCTGTCCGAGGCCTTTGCAGCGGCGGCATATGCCCGGATCGCGGCTGCATTTGCGGCAGCTGCGCGGGTCGATGAATCCGTAGCCGTCGCATGATGGGCATATCATGGTGCCGTCGCACGAGCGGCACTCCATCTGTGCCGTCTGGTCGTAGAACAACGAGCCGATGCCGGCCGACATTCCCGGACTCGAAAAAATGTCGCTCATGAATTTGCGGCCTATGTTCTGCGTGTCAATCCGTATTTTCGACTGGTCGAGACTGTACTTTTTTGTGGCTGCCGGCGTATTGTCGTACACACTTTTCAATGTTACTTTCAGCCGGGCCGATGTGAGCGTCTGCCCCTGCTGACCGGGCAGCCAGTGGCCCGGCAGAGGAACCTTGAGGCAGTCGCTGTAGTCGTTGTCGGCGATGTCGATGGCGACGGCCGATGTCAGTTCGCCGTAGCGGTCGGTGCAGGGGCTGCCGTCGTCGTTGAGTGGCGTCACGATGCACAGAAGCCGCTGACCTTTCATGTTTTTGGTCGCTATGTCGACCGACACTTCGAGTCCGATGCCCGAAAGCTCGGCGGCGACGACATTGTCGTTGATTCTCATCACGCGTTTGTTGATGCAAACGTTGTAGATGCCCGTGTCGACAATTCCTATGGTGCCGGCAAAGGCCTGTGCGGTCGCAATGACCAGCGATATGGCGGTAAGGATAAAGGCTTTCATTGGTCTATGTCTTTGCCTGCAAAAATAATAGAATTATTTTAATTGCACAAGCCGTTGAACTATACCGATTATGATTTGTGGGAAGAGTGAAATTTTGCTAACTTTGCGGTAGAATAACCAAAACATAGAACATGGAACTTTTCGAACAGCTCATTGCCGCTGCCAAGGCTCAGCCACAGCGGATAGTGCTTCCCGAAGGTCTTGAGCCGCGCACCCTTACGGCTGCCGACCGCATCATCGCCGACGGTCTTGCCCGAATCATACTCATCGGCAATCCGGCCGATATTCTCGGCATGGCCAAGGAACTCAAACTCGACAATATTCACAAAGCCACCATCGTCGATCCTGCCGACGAAGCTGTCATCGACCGCTACGCTCCGCTTTTCTACGAACTGCGCAAGAAGAAGGGCATCACAATGGAGGAAGCGCGCCTGACTACGGCCAATCCGCTATATCTGGGCTGCCTGATGGTGAAGGCCGGCGATGCCGACGGCCAGGTGGCCGGTGCCATGAACACTACCGGCAATGTGCTCCGCGCCGCTTTCCAGGTCATCAAGACTGTGCCGGGTATCAGCGTCGTATCGGGCGCTTTCATCATGCTTCTGCCCAAGGGCTCGAAGTTCGGCACCAACGATATTCTGGTGTTCGCCGACTGCGCCGTCGTTCCCGAGCCTACGGCCGCCGAACTTGCTGAAATCGCTGTTGCCGCTGCCCGTACAGCCCGCGACATCGCCGGCATCGAACCGCGTGTGGCCATTCTGTCGTTCTCGACCAAGGGCTCGGCGAAGAGCGAGCGTGTCGACAAGGTTATCGAGGCTACCGAAATAGCACGCCGGATAGCTCCCGAGCTTATCCTCGACGGCGAGCTGCAGGCCGATGCCGCCATCGTGCCATCGGTAGCCAGCAGCAAGGCTCCGAACAGTCCTCTGAGCGGACGGGCAAACGTCCTCGTGTTCCCCAACCTCGAAGTGGGCAACATCGCCTACAAGCTGGTGCAGCGTCTGGGCGGCGTGCAGGCCGTGGGTCCCGTTCTGCAAGGCCTCGCCGCTCCTGTCAACGACCTTTCGCGCGGCTGCTTCCCCGAAGACATCTACAAAACAATAATCATCACCTGCAATCAGGCTATAGGACTTAAGAAATGAAAATCCTCGTTCTCAACTCGGGCTCAAGCTCGGTAAAATATAAACTCATCGACCTCATGGGCCGCGACGCCAAGGTGCTTGCCGAAGGCGGTGTGGAAAAAATCGGTCTGCCCGGCGGTTTTCTCAAGTACAAGAAAAACGACGGCTCCAAGGCCACTGTCGATCTCGGTCTCACCGACCATCAGGGCTCTGTAAAGGCCATTCTCAATCTTCTCACCGACCCTAAGGAAGGTGTCATCAGGAGTTTCGATGAAATCGAGGCCGTCGGACACCGCGTGGTTCACGGCGGTGAGAAATTCAGTGCCAGTGTACTCATCGACGACAGTGTTAAGGAAAAAATCCGCGAGTGCTACGACATCGCTCCCCTCCACAATCCCGCCAACATGACCGGCATCGACGCCATCACGGCACTTATGCCCGATGTGCCTCAGGTAGCAGTCTTCGACACCGCTTTCCACCAGACAATGCCCGCCA
>CABQCA010000200.1 GCA_902462525.1 uncultured Porphyromonadaceae bacterium
CTCCTTCATTCAATCTCAAAACATACTCTAAAAATCTATCTAAATCTTAACATAAGCCAAAAGTAAACATACTCTAAGAAATATACAATGAAGCAGATTATTTCAGGCGCTATACTTGCTGCCGCCATGACGGTTCAGGCTTCTGCTGTGGAACGGCAGACTTTTGTCTACGATATTGCCGGTACCGATACTCTGTGTGTCGACCTCTACCGAGGCGAATCCATGCCGGCAAATGCTCCAGCCGTTATTTTTGCCTTCGGAGGCGGCTTTACCCATGGTTCGCGTGATGACGTGCGGTATCAGCCGATGTTCAATTTCTTGGCCGACAACGGTGTAGCTGTTGTCTCCGCCGACTACCGCACCATGCTCGCCAAGGCAAATCCCGCTGACCTTGCCGATGTCGAGGATTTTGCCGAAGCCCTCTCAGGAGCCATTCAGGTAGCGGTGCTCGACTTTACCCGCGCTACTGCCTTCACTCTGTCGAAAGCAGATGACTGGGGTGTCGACACATCCCGCATATTTGCTGCCGGTTCCAGCGCAGGTGCCATCACCGTGCTTCAGACTGCCTATGAAAGCGCCAACCGCAATGCTGCCGTCGGTGCGCTGCCTCAGAATTTTGCATATGCAGGTGTCATCTCCATGGCGGGAGCCGTGCTTTCCGACGGTACGCCACGCTGGCGCAGCACGCCTGCCCCTATGATGCTTTTTCACGGCGATGCCGACAGCACTGTGCCCTTCGACCGCGCCACTGTAGGCTCCTTCGGGCTTTTTGGCTCCAAGAGCATTGCTGAAAGCCTTATGAGTGAGCAGTATCCCTGTACATTCTGGAAGATATGCGGTGCCGATCACTCTGTGGCTATTTCGCCGATGGACAATCACTGCGGCGCTATTCTCGACTTCATTCGCGCCGTATGCCGGAACCGCGCCACCATCACTACCGTCGAGGAACGTCAGCCGAACCAGAAACCCTACAAGACCGATTTCACTCTCGGTGACTATATCCGCTCCAATTTAGGAAATTAGGAGAATGGGATATTAGGAAGTCAGGAGGATATGAAATCAGGAGGTCAGGAAAGTCTTCACAGCTTCCTGACCTCCTGATTATTGATTATCTTAATTTCCTTATTTCTTAATCTCCTGATTTCCTTACAAATGCGATGTGGCCGGGAATGTCGCCGGTGGTGGCATGCCACTGAAGTTTGCCGGCTGCTGAATAGCAGTAGACCTCACCCGACGAAACATAGTTTCTGGCATCGGTGATGAGGATGTCGCCGTTGCCGGGATGAACGGCGATGCAGTAGGGCGTCTTGATGTCGGCGGCAGTACCGTCGGTTATGAACGAGCCGTTGTCGGCAGTGCCGCCATCGGCAATCGGGCCGAGTTTTCCGTAGTTGTATGTCGCGTTCCAGTTTTCGTCGTAGGCGGTGGCGTAGTAGAGAATGTAGTCGGCGTCGATGTTGATGTTTGATGCGGCATAGCCGGTGGCCACGGGAGAGCCGAAAATCCCGTCGGCGCCTTTGTCGAGCCGGTAGAGATTACCCGGAATGTCGCCGTAGTTGCCGCGCGATGTCACCCACATGTGGCCGAATGCATCGGTGCGGAGGTGGTGCATGTTTATGTCGACATCTACCGAAGTCTTCACCGCCATTGTCTTATAGTCGATGACCGTGATGGTCTTGTCGTAGGCAGGCGAGAGCTGGCCGGAGTTGGCCACGTAGAGGTATCCCCCGCTTACAGTGAGTTCTTCGGGCTGCAGGCCTGCCGACACGCGGCCTGTGATTTGCAGAGAGTGTGTGTCGAAGCGCACCACCGAGCCGTTGTCGCCGTCGCCGCCCACGAAGCTGCTCACATAGGCATTATCGCCCTCAAAAGCTATGTAGCGGGGCGAACTGATGTCGACCTGTCCGATTCGCTTCGCTGTTGTTGCATCGAGCACTTCCACTTTGTGGCTGCCGTTGACGACGATGTAGAGACGGTCGCCCCACACGGCTATGTCGTTGCCGGTGTCGCCGAGTTCCATCACCTGCGAGGGATTTTTTTCGGCGTAGATGTTGCGGTGGTAAGTTGCTGTAGCATAGTCGTAGTAGTCGAGAGTGCACTTGTTGGCACCCATGTTTCCTTCGTTAAGAAGGTAGAAACCGACCACACCGTCGACAACGCCCTCGTTCCCGCCGGGTTTCTCATCTTCGCTGCCCGGAGTTTCGGGATCGTCTGCGCAGCCTGTAAGAGCGATTGCTGTGGCGGCCGCTAAAATGTATCTGTAAAGCTTCATGAATATGAAATTTGTGTTTGAAGCCGCAAAGTTAGCATTTTTTTGCGTACTTTTGTGGAATGGATGCGAAAACATTTGCCGCCGAAGTGCTCACCGCGCTTCCTTATAGTGCCAACGACCAGCAGGTGGCCGTTGTCGCGGCTATGTCGCGTTTCATCATGGCCCCGGCGCACACCGAGCTCGCTTTCATTCTCAACGGCTATGCCGGCACAGGCAAAACCTCGCTCACGGGCGCTCTTGTACGCGTGCTCGAAAGCCATGGACGCAAGGCCGTGCTGCTGGCTCCGACAGGCCGTGCCGCAAAGGTTTTTTCGGCAAACTCCGGCAACCACCCCGCATTCACCATTCACCGTAAAATCTACAGCCATGCCTTCGGCGCCGTCCGCGAGCAGTCCGGACCGCCTGTACCGGCCGAAAACAAGCTCCGCAACGCTGTCTTCATTGTCGACGAAGCTTCTATGATAGGCACTGCCGACGAACGTGGCTACAGCCTTCTGGAGGATCTGGTGCAGTATGTCTACTCAGGAGAAGGCTGCCGCCTGATACTCATGGGCGACACCGCCCAGCTGCCGCCCGTAGGTCAGGACAGTTCGCCTGCCATGAACCCCGACACCCTGCGGCGCATGGGCGTGAAGGTGAGCCGCGCGACACTCACCGAAACAGCCCGTCAGGCCGCCGACTCCGGCATACTTTTCAATGCCACGCGTCTGCGCAAAGTCATGTCAAAAATAACTTCGCTGCCTGATGGGGCACCGGCTCCGGTGCCTCAGTTGAAAGTGAACGGGTTACCCGATGTGACCGTAGTCGACGGCGAGGACCTGCCCGAGATTGTGACCGGCGCCTACGATCGCGACGGTCTCGACCAGACGATATTTATAACCCGCAGTAACCGCCGTGCGGCAGAGTACAACGCCGGGCTGCGCGCCTCGGTACTCTACCGCGAGGAACAACTCACACGCGGCGACCTTCTCATCGTGGCCCGCAACCACTATTTCACCGGCAAAAAGCCCCGGGGTGTGGATTTCGTGGCAAACGGCGACATAGT
>CABQCA010000201.1 GCA_902462525.1 uncultured Porphyromonadaceae bacterium
AACTCGCCATGCGGCGTGCAGGGTGTCGGGCGAGGCATGGCGCACGCCCTGCGAGCGGCCGTTGACAAACAGCTCCACTTCGTCGGCGTTGTTGAAGTAGGTCCACATGTCGACGGTCTGGCCCGGCTCCCAGTTCCAGTGCGGAAAGAGGTGCAGCACATCGGTGTCGGGACGCCATTGGCTCTGGTACATGTAGTAGATGTCCTTCGGGAATCCGGCAAGGTCGACGATGCCGAAATAGGAACTTCGCGCCGGCCAGCCGAACGGTGTGGGTTCGCCGAGGTAGTCGAAACCTGTCCACACGAACTGTCCCATGATGAAATCGTTGTCGCGCACATGCTTCATGGTGCCTTCGTGGGTGTTGCCCCAGGGCACGTGGCAGTTGTCGTAGGCCGAACACGCGAAGGTGGGGTCGTAGAAAGGCTTGTCCCATCGCTCGGGCCATACGTACATGCTGTCGGACGGCATGCGGTAGTAGCCGCGGGTCATTAGGCCCGATACGCTTTCTGTGACTATGAACGGCTTGCCGGGAAAGTTGCGCGGCACATCCTTGAAATTGTCGTCGTGGTAGTTGTAGCCGATGATGTCGAGGGCTCCAGAGCGGAAAAGATGATTTCCGGGGTCAGGCTCGTTGCATCCGGCGGTGACGGGGCGCGAGGTGTCGAGCCGGCGCACCATGTCGGCGAGTTTGCGGGTGAGGAGTGAGTTCACCGACATTTCGCCGTTCTCGGCGGCGAGCATGTCCTTTCCATGGCCGAAGTTGAGGATAAGATTGGCCTGTTCGAGAGATAGGGTATCGGCATCGGCATGGCTCCACTGCTCGAGAACTTCGTTGCCGATGCTCCACATGATAATCGACGGATGGTTGCGGTCGCGCACTATGAGGTCGCGGAGGTCGCGCTCGTGCCATTCGTTGAAGTGACGGGCGTAGTCGTTCGAGGTTTTTTTCTTGCGCCACATGTCGAAAGTCTCGTCCATCACCATCAGCCCCATGCTGTCGCATAGCTCGAGAAGCTCGGGTGCGGGCGGATTGTGGCTGCTGCGGATTGCGTTGGCGCCCATATCCTTCATTATCTGGAGCTGGCGTTCGATGGCGCGGCGGTTCACGACGGCTCCGAGAGCGCCGGTGTCGTGATGCAGGCATACTCCGTTGATTTTCATCGGCATGCCGTTGAGGCTGAATCCTTTCCCGGCATCGAATGTGAGATTTCGGAATCCGGTGGTCTCGATGTTGGTGTCGACGGTGCGTCCGTCGGCTTTAACTTCGGAAATTACGGTGTAGAGAACCGGATTTTCGGGCGACCACAGCCCGATGCCTTTCACTTTCAGCTTCTGGACTACGGTGGCGGAGCCGCTCACGCTCACGGGTGTGCTCACCGACGCAAGCACACGGCCCGATTTGTCGCGCAGACTTGTGGCCAGTGTCACTTTTGTCTTTTCGGGAGCGGCGCTGACAATGTCGGTGGTGATTTTCAGTGTCGCGGAGCCGTTTCTGATGTCCTGCGGCTCGATGAACTGCCCCCACAGGGGAATGTGCACCGGTGAGAGACGACGCAGCCACACGTTGCGGTAGATGCCGCAACCGGAGTACCAGCGTGAGTTTGGCTGGTCGGAATTGTCGACCTTCACAGCAATGCTGTTACGGCCCTTGTGGAGGTAGGAAGTGATGTCGTAGCTGAACGAGGCATAGCCGTAGGGGCGCGTGCCGAGGAGATTTCCATTGACGTAGACCGAGGCGTTCATATAAGCGCCGTCGAAGTCGAGCCATATCTGTTCGTCTTTTGCAATATCGTTTATTTCCAATGACTTGCGGTACCAGCCTATGCCGCCTGGCAGTGCGCCTCCTCCGGTGCCCGAAGGATTGTCCTCGCTGAAGTCGCCCTCTATGGCCCAGTCGTGCGGCAAATCGAGCAGCCGCCATTGTGAATCGTCGGCTGACGGTGCCGACTGATCGCCGACGGGATTGAGGTCGAAGCGCCAGCCGTCGTTGAAATTTTCACGCAAGGCATTGCCGGCCGAAGCCGACAATGCCGTTGCGAGAACTAAAACCAATCTTATAAACCTTGTCATTGGACGTTTTTTCGATAATTGTGGCTGTCAGAGCTTTATTTGTTTCTCAGCGCCGGTGTACTCCACGAGCTTGCCGGCGGGGCGGCTGTCTGCACCAATAAGATTGCCCTCGTTCACAAGCACGATGTTGAAAGTGCATTCGGCGGGCATCCCCGGACATGAGCCTTCGCGTGCGCCGATTGTGAGAGTCGATGTGGCGTTGTCGAAAGTCAGAGGTATTCTGGCGAAACTGCCTTTTTCGTAGTTGTAGTTCACGCCTTCGTCGTCGTAGAGAGTGAACGAGCCGTCGTTGCCGGCATAGACGAGAACGGTGAGGGGTTCGGCCGATGTTTCCTTTGTCGACTGAATGTCGCCGCCCATGGGCAGAATGGCGCCCGAGGGAACGAAGAGAGGTATGCGCTCGTAGGGAGCGTCGGCGGTGACGGTCTGGCCGCCTTCGGTGACTGCGCCGGTGTAGAAGTTGTACCACCGGTGTCCGGAGGGAAGATAGACGCTGCGTTCGCGCTGGCCGTATTTATATACGGGTGCGACAAGAATCGAAGGACCGAACATGTATTCGTCGCTGATGTCGCGCACGGCTTTGTCGGCGGCGAAGTCCATTACCAGAGGACGCATGATAGTATAGTCGTTGAAATGCGTCATGCCGGCCAGCGAGTAGATGTAGGGCATCAGACGGTAGCGCAGTCTGGTGTAGTAGACAATCGACTTGTAGGCGGGATGTCCTTCGGGTGCGATGTTGAAGACTTCACGGAAAGGCCACTGACCGTGGGCGCGGAAGAGAGGGGCGAAGGCACCGAACTGGTACCAGCGGTTGTTGAGTTCGCGCCATTCGCGGAGGTCGGCGTTTTCCCGGCCGGTGGCGTTGAAGAGTTGCTGAGCGGCCACATAGCGGTCTTCGACGCAGAAGCCGCCGATATCCATTGTCCAGTAGGGGATACCGCTCATGGCGAAGTTGAGGCCGGCGGCAATCTGTGCTTCCATGTCCTCCCAGCGGGTGGCGATGTCGCCGCTCCATGTGGCGGTGGAGTAGCGCTGCTGTCCGGCGAATCCCGAGCGGGTGAGTAGGAAGACGCGTTTGTCGGGATCGACGCCGCGCTGGCCGTCATATATGGCCTCGGCGTTCATAAGGGCGTAGGCGTTGAAGTATTTGTCGGCTGTGCCGGCATGTGTGGGGTTCATCAGATCCTTGCGGTATTCGATGTCGATGC
>CABQCA010000202.1 GCA_902462525.1 uncultured Porphyromonadaceae bacterium
TTCGGCAACATTGGCGGCAGAGCCGAAGTAGCGGTTTGCGTTGTCGTAGTTGCCGTCGAGCATTTCGATGAGGCCGAGGTTCATCTGGGGTTCACCGTTCTTTGTGAGCGAAGCAGCCTTTGCGAAGGACGATTTTGCAGCTTTGTAGTCGCCGTCGACATACTGAGCCATGCCGAGGTCGTTCCATGTGCGGTAGTCGTTGGGATAGAGACGCGCGGCCTGGTCGTAGATTTTGATCTTCTGATCGTTGTTGTCGGTGAGAGTAGCGGCATAGAGGATTTCCTCAACGCTGAGCTGCTTGGGATCGGTGTTCACAAGGTTGGTGATTTCGGCGTCGCTCTTGCCGATAACGTCGATGCTGGCTGTGATGCGGCTGTAGCGGAGCTTGGGAAGAATCTGATCGGCGAGAACTTCGAATACCGACGAGAGGTTGCGGATTTCACGTTCGCGCTGTTCGGGGTCTTTGTACATGGAAAGAACGCTCAGGATAAGGTCTTTGTCCTGAATGTTGCTCTGCTGGACGAGTTTCTGGAAGCCTTCCCAGTCCTGAGCGGTGAACTGAGCTGTGAGTTCGCCGAATTCAGTGATTTTGTCCTTTTTGAGCATTTTGTTGACATAAGCCTTGGTGTTCTTTTCGCGGTTTTCGGCGAGAGCGGTGTTGAGTTTCACACCACCGTCGGGCGAAGCGTATGACGAAACGTTGATTTCCTGAAGCTTGCGGTTGTCGGCAGCGTTAGCGGCAATGATTTCCTTCTGCAGTTCGGCCATGGCGTCGGTCTTGAGCTGGTTGGCGCGGATGTTGGCCTGATTGATGAGGAACATGATGTCGGTAGCGTACTTCTCGTTGATAACACGCTGGAAAGCATCGGGAGCGATGGCGGGAGTAACAGTGCCTGCGTCGGCGAGGGCGTAAGTACCGATAACACCGTCGGCAACTTTCAGAGCGGGAAGGACATACTGTTTGTTGCCCTGGTTCACTGTGAAGTTGAGGTAGAGTTCGCTCTTGGCCATTTCGGGCTGATAAGCGAAGTTTACGGGAATGGTTGCGGTACCACCGTTGTCATATGAAATGACGGGGTTGTTGCCACGAACTTTCTGACCCTGGAAAGTGTAGCTCTTGGAGCTGACTTCCTGACCGTCGAATTTGAGGGTGGGGGTGACGGTTACCTCGGCGTTCTTGACGAAGAACTTGGCGGGGATGTTGGCGCTGACAGTTGCCGGCACCTTTTCTCCTACGGCTTCGAGGGGATTAGGGTTGACTGTAAAGTAGTCAGCGCTGAACTGACCGAGCTTTTTACCGCAGGAAGACAGAGCCAAAGCAAGGCCCAGCCCCATGACATAGCATAATTTACGGTTCATAATTGAAGGGATAAATAATTGGTATACTTATACTTTTGTTTGTTGTTAACAGTAGAAACGTTATTTGGAGACAAAGGTACAAAAAATTTCATAAACGGGCCTTGTATTTATGTAAATTTTTATAAAAAATCAGCGGCTTCTCTGTGACGGAAGCCGCTGTGCATGTCAGAACGAAATGTATTGGTGCCTTTACGGACTTCTTTCTGCCTTGTTTATCGGATTTTTGCTCCGTTGAGGAATGATGCTGCCGGAAGGGCTAAGAAGAGGCAGAATTCGGCTGTGAGAGCCGGTGTGAGGCCTTCGGTGCCGATACTGTTTGCCGTCATGGGGGCGTGAACAGTCGGAATGCCGCCGTCGCAGGCCATGATTACGCGCGGGGTGTAGCTGTCGGGAATGTTGAAGCGGGAGCGGTAGTGTTCCCACCCTCCGATGATGTCGGCGACAGGCAGCCGCGGATCGGTTACTATGAGAATGTCGAGTCCGCGCCATGTTTCGAGAAGGGCTCCGATGTTTTTTTGGTACAGGCCCGGCAGGGCGGAGCACAGACGAAGACCGAGACTGTCGGCCAGCGCACTGCCACGCTCCTTTTCGGCGCTCATTACGGCAACTTTCGAGCCTGTGCGCACGAAGGTTTCGGCGACGGCCCGGGCTGCGTCGTCGTCGCCGGCTATGAGTATGCGCCGGGGCGGAAAGTTGAAGACTGCTTTGCCTGCCTGAGGCGATGCCGAGCGGCGCAGTGCGGGCGCTGCGCCGCTCCGGGCGTGCTCTTCCATTTTCCGTTCGAGATAGTTGTCGGCCATTTTTAGAAAGTTAGGAGGTTAGGCTGACGGGCTGACGGGCTTTTATCCTCGCCCCTTGTTCCTCGTGCCTCGCCCCTTTTATTTAAGTGCCTTGAGGCGCTTTTTGGCATAGTCGTTGCCGAGTTCGGCGGCTTTTCGGTACCATTCGATGGCCGTGCTTATGTTTTTGGAGACACCACGGCCGGTTTCGTAGAGATAGCCCAGTTCTGCCATGGAGTAGGAGTTTCCGCCGTCGGCGCCTTTGCGCAGCAGTTCGATGGCTTTGTTGTAGTCCTGACGGACGCCCCAACCTTCCTCGTAGCATTTTCCGAGGCAGCCGCAAGCCCGCGGCCAGCCCTGGTCGGCACTCTTGCGGTACCACTCGACGGCCCGGTCGTAGCTTTTGTCTACTCCGATTCCGGCCTCGTAGCAGTAGCCGAGATTGCACTGGGCGGCTGCGTTGCCTTGCTCGGCGGCAAGACGGTAGTACTCGACGGCACGGCGGACGTCCTTGTCAACTCCCTTTCCGAATTCGTAGCACAGGCCGAGGTTCAGCTGTGCGCGTGCCCAGCCTTGTTTAGCGCTTGTGGAGTACCACTCGAAAGCCTTGCGGGCGTCGGCGGCGACGCCTATGCCGTATTCGTAGCAGTAGCCGAGGTTGCACTGGGCGTGGGCATTGCCCAGGTCGGCCGCCTGACGGTAGAGCTCGGCGGCACGGCGTTTGTCGGTGGGCAGGCCTCCCTGACCGTATTCGTAGGAAATACCCAGATTCAGCATCGACACCGGCCGTGCTGCTTTGATGGCCGTTTGATAGTAGCGCACGGCCTTGGCTTCGTCCTTAGTGGTTCCGTTTCCGAAATCGTAGCAGAAAGCCATGATTTCGGCGGCAAAAGGTTCGCCGGCATCGGCTGCCCTGCGGGCCAGGCGGAAAGCTTCGGCGAAGTCGCGGTTGTCGTAGGCGTTGTAGCCCTGACGGCCTTCGGCAATCAGATCGTCGGAAACGCCCGACTTGCGGCTCTCGGCTATGTTTTCGATGTGGCGTTTCGAGTAGTCGTCGCCGTTTTCGGCGGCTTTCTTGTACCACCGCAGCGATTCTTCGATGTTCCCTTTCA
>CABQCA010000203.1 GCA_902462525.1 uncultured Porphyromonadaceae bacterium
CCGCCGATACAGAGGACGTAATCAGCCAGACTGTCGAAGGCGCTCCCGAAGGCAGCTACACCGTTGAATACCGCGTTGTCAACCAGGCAAACACTCCCATGACCGTGAACTTCAACACCACGGCTGCCGAGGCTACGGCATATGAAAGCTCCGACCTTTGGTACGGTTCGGCATACGACGCACTCAAAGACCAGGCCAATATCAAGACTGCTGACTTCACCGTTGGAAAAGACGGCAAACTTGCAATCAGCATTAATAAAGAAAGCAAGGCCGGCGAACAGAACCGCTTTGCATTCAAGAGCTTTATTCTCAAATATAAAGGCAACAGTACTTCGGGTATCGGCAGTGTCGAAACCGAAGACGCCGACGCTCCCGAAGAGTTCTATACCCTTCAGGGTATCCGCGTGGCACAGCCTTCGGCAGGCCTCTACATCGTCAAAAAAGGCGGCAAAGCAACCAAGCGCATCGTCCGCTAACTGAAGTGATCATAGCATGGGCAGCTAATTTGGCCATAACGGCTAAGTTAGCTGCTCCTTTTTTTGTCGTTTCAAAATAAATGCTTAACTTTGCGGCGCTAAAGGGCGAGGTATGCTCCGACGCATTTTTAATTAACCCTATTTATTAACACATTAATGGCAGAATTGAAAAATTCACCCGTTGAAGATTTCGACTGGGAAGCTTATGAAAACGGCGAAACCGCCGGCGAGAAATCGCGTGCCGAGCTCACTCAGGCATATGAGGAATCTCTCAACTCAGTAAAAGACAAAGAAGTAATCGAAGGTACCATCATCGCCCTCAATAAGCGCGAAGCCGTGGTTAACATCGACTACAAATCGGATGGCATCATCCCCATGAGCGAATTCCGCTACAATCCCGACCTCAAGGTGGGCGACAAAGTGGAAGTGTTCATCGAAAACCAGGAAGACAAAAAAGGCCAGCTCATTCTTTCGCACAAGAAGGCCCGCGCATCGCGCTCCTGGGAACGCATCAACGCCGCTCTCGAAAACAATGAAATCATCAAGGGCTACATCAAGTGCCGCACCAAAGGCGGCATGATTGTCGACGTGTTCGGCATCGAGGCTTTCCTCCCCGGCTCGCAGATCGATGTCAAGCCCATCCGCGACTACGATGTATTCGTAGGCAAGACAATGGAATTCCGTGTCGTTAAAATCAACGAAGAATTCCGCAACGTCGTCGTTTCGCACAAAGCCCTCATCGAAGCAGAGCTCGAACAGCAGAAACGCGAAATCATCAGCAAGCTCGAAAAAGGCCAGGTGCTCGAAGGCACCGTCAAGAACATCACCTCCTACGGTGTATTCATCGACCTGGGCGGCGTCGACGGTCTTATCCACATCACCGACCTTTCGTGGGGCCGCGTAAGCCACCCCAGCGAAGTGGTGAAACTCGACGAGAAACTCAACGTCGTTATCCTTGACTTCGACAACGACAAGAAGCGCATCGCCCTCGGTCTCAAGCAGCTCCACCCCCATCCCTGGGATGCCCTCGACCCCAACCTCAAGGTCGGCGACAAAGTCAAAGGCAAAGTTGTCGTTATGGCTGATTACGGTGCATTCATCGAAGTCGCCCCCGGCGTAGAAGGTCTTATCCACGTAAGCGAAATGTCGTGGAGCCAGCACCTGCGCAGCGCTCAGGAATTCCTCAAGATCGGCGACGAAATCGAAGCCGTTATCCTCACTCTCGACCGTGCCGAACGCAAGATGAGCCTCGGCATCAAGCAGCTCAAGAGCGATCCCTGGGAAAATATCGAAACAAAATACCCCATCGGCAGCCGCCACACAGCCCGCGTGCGCAACTTCACTAACTTCGGCGTATTCGTCGAAATCGAAGAAGGCGTCGACGGTCTTATCCACATCAGCGACCTCAGCTGGACAAAGAAAATCAAACACCCCAGCGAGTTCACTCAGGTGGGCGCCGAAATCGAAGTCGAAGTACTTCAGATCGACAAGGACAACCGTCGTCTCAGCCTCGGCCACAAGCAGCTCGAAGAGAACCCCTGGGACGTATTTGAAACCATCTTCACCGTTGGTTCCGTTCACGAAGGCACTATCATCGAAATGCTCGACAAGGGCGCTGTCGTGGCTCTGCCTTACGGCGTAGAAGGCTTCGCAACTCCCAAGCACCTCGTTAAGGAAGACGGCACAACAGCCAAAGTTGACGAAAAGCTCAACTTCAAGGTCATCGAATTCAACAAGGACAGCAAGCGCATCATCCTCTCGCACAGCCGCATCTTCGAAGACGAAGCACGCAGCGAACGCACAGCAGAGCGCAAGACCAAACGCGCCGCAGCTCCCAAAAAGCAGGAAGAAGCACCCGCAGCTGCAACTACTCCCCTGGAGCGCACAACCCTCGGCGACATCGACGCTCTGGCAGCCCTCAAGGAAAAACTCTCGAAATAATCACCGCGATTATACCCCCAAAAACGGGACGCCCCATACGGAGCGCCCCGTTTTTTTGCTGGAATCAGATCTGAACAAATATGACCGTCCTCTCTCCACTTACGGAAGAACTTATAGACCGACTGCTATTTGTGAAAATCCCCGGGGAGCATTCTCCACTGGCAACCGCTGACCAACAGATACTATATAACAAAGATGATGCGCTGTAAATGAACTGCCTCTTTTGTCTGAACATTAGCGGAAAAACAATTGTTATAAAATCATAAAAGTAACAAACTAAACGTTCCGCTATATGAAATCTATCGATTTACAGTCTGTAGGGCAGACCCGCTGGTGGTGGGCAGTGCTCGTAGTAGGTATTCTGCTTGTGATATCCGGTTTTGCCTATTGGTTCTGGCCCGAGATGGGTTATGCTGTCGCTTCTCAGATATTCGGCTGGCTGCTTATCCTTGCCGGCATTGTACAACTTTGCGTAGCAGCCGGTCCCGACCAGCCGCGCGGCTGGGGCTGGTGGATAGCAGGCGGCGTCATCGACATGTTTGTCGGCTTCATGCTTGTGCGCAGTGTTGTACTTTCCGAAATGGTGCTGCCTTATTTTCTGGCTATCATCTTCCTCTTTTGGGGTCTCGACGCTTTTGTTGCGGCCGGCACACGCCGTCGTCCGCGCTATTGGTGGCTCAATATCATCAATGGTATCCTGATGTGTCTCATCGGCTTCTTCTTCATCGAGGCCGGCTGGGTAAGCGACATGATGATGGTATCGTTCCTTACTTCAATCGCTTTCATCTATTGGGG
>CABQCA010000204.1 GCA_902462525.1 uncultured Porphyromonadaceae bacterium
TATGGCGCTGTTGCCTGTGGCTTCGCTCACGGCTGCCACCACTTCGCCCATTGTCATGGGTGCATCGCCGGTGCGCCGCAGCTCGGGGGTGCCGACAATGCTGTTTTCGACTTCGGCGCAGCGGTCGAACGATTCGAGCCAGCCGTCGTCGTTCCGGCGCTCTCCCACGGCTTCGGTGAGTGCCGCAAGGGCTTCGCGGGCGTCGGCATGTACTGTCGTCGCGGCCGGCACAACCTTGTTGAATTCCGAAATGTCGATGTCGATGTGTATTATTTTAGCTTCCGGCGCATAACCTGAGGCAAGGCCCGTCACACGGTCGTCGAAGCGCATTCCTACCCCGATGATAACGTCGGCGCGGTTGGTGTTGAAGTTGGGACCCACGTTTCCGTGCATTCCCAGCATACCTTTGTACAAAGGGTGGTCCGACGGCATGGCCGACAGTCCAAGCAATGTGCATGCCACCGGTATCGAAGTCCGTTCGGCAAACGTCCTCAGCTCCTTTTCGGCGCCGGAGATGGTTATTCCCTGTCCGGCAAGCAGCAGGGGGCGCTTTGCCTCTTTTATGATGTCTGCTGCGGCTTCGATCTCAGCCTTGCTGAGCACAGGCGCGGGATTGTAGCTGCGGATAAAGTTTATTTTGCGATAGGGTTGATCCACCAGGCCCGTCTGTGCATCGCGGGCGATGTCGAGAATCACCGGACCGGGACGTCCGCTGCGTGCTATGAAAAAAGCCCGTGCCACGGCCTCGTGAATGTCGGCGGGGCGGCGCACCTGAATGCTCCATTTGGTGATAGGCTGGGTGATGGCTATCACATCGGTTTCCTGAAAAGCGTCGGAGCCGAGATACTGTGCTCCGACCTGGCCCGTTATCACCACCAGAGGTGTCGAGTCCATCATGGCGTCGCTGAGGCCGGTGACAACGTTCGCCGCTCCCGGACCCGATGTCACTATCACCACGCCTGTGCGGCCGGTTGCGCGGGCATAGCCCTGCGCGGCATGGACGGCACCCTGTTCGTGGCGTACAAGAATATGGTTGAGGCGGTCGGTGTAGTCGTAAAGTGCGTCGTAGACGGGCAGAATCTGTCCGCCGGGGTAGCCGAATACGGTGTCGGTGCCTTCGGCGATGATGTCGCGCACCAGAGCCTCGGCGCCGGTTACCGGATTTTCCTGTGATATGTCTGAGGATTCTTTCATGTCGGTCATAATTTTACGCCGCCGGTGTCGGCCGAGCCGGCTGTCGCGGCAAAGGCTTTGAGTGCGCGGCTTACGCTGCGTTTGCGTCCGCGCGGAGTGAATGCTTCAGCTCCGTGGCTTTCTTCGTCGGCACGTCGCGAGGCGAGTTCTTCATCGCAGACTTTCAAAACAATGGAACGTGCCGGAATGTCGATTTCTATCGTGTCGCCGTCGCGAACAAGAGCTATGGTGCCTCCGTTGGCTGCCTCGGGCGATATGTGGCCTATCGACAGCCCTGATGTGCCGCCCGAGAAACGGCCGTCGGTGATGAGGGCGCAAACCTTATCGAGATGTTTCGATTTGAGATAGGACGTGGGGTAGAGCATTTCCTGCATTCCCGGACCTCCTTTGGGGCCTTCGTAGCTTATCACAACTACCTCGCCGGGCCTGACAGCACCGCTGAGAATACCTTGCACGGCTTCGTCCTGCGAGCGGAAAACCCTCGCTGTGCCCTCGAAATGCCATACCGACGGGTCGACGCCGGCGGTCTTGACAACACAGCCGTCGGGCGCGAGGTTGCCGCGGAGCACGGCCAGACCTCCGTCGGCCATATAGGCGTGTGCGGTGTCGCGGATACAGCCGGCAGCGCGGTCGGTGTCGAGAGTCCCGTACATGGTCATCTGCGAGGCCATGGCCGTGGTGCGCCTCATGGCCGGAGCGCTACGCCACAGTTCGTCGGCAGCGTCGCAGTAGTGCCGCCCTCCGATGGCGTAGCGGTCGAGGAGTTCGCCCGCTGTCATGCCGTCGGCGCGCAGCAGAGAGGTGTCGAGCAGCCCGGCGTCGGCAAGCTGTTTCATAATCGTAGGAACACCGCCTGCACGGTTTACGTCGCTAATGTGGTACTTTGAGTTGGGAGCCACCTTGCAGAGTACAGGCGTGTGCCGCGACAATGCGTCGATGTCGCTTAGCGTAAAATCCGTACCGGCTTCAGCCGCAACAGCGAGAAGATGGAGAACGGTGTTGGTTGAGCCTCCCATGGCTATGTCCATTGTCATGGCGTTGAGCATGGCCTGCCGCGAGGCAATTGAGCGTGGCAGGACGGCGGTGTTCCCTTTGCCGTAGTATTCTTCGGTGAGTTCCACAATGCGTCGTCCGGCAGCCTCGAAGATAGCCTTGCGGTTGATGTGTGTGGCCGGAACTGTGCCGTTGCCGGGCAGCGAAAGTCCCAGAGCCTCGGTGAGGCAGTTCATGGAGTTGGCTGTGAACATTCCCGAGCATGAGCCGCATGTAGGGCAGGCGCCGCGTTCGAGTTCGGCAAGGGCTTCGTCGCTTACGCTGTCGTCGGCGGCACGCACCATCACATCGACAAGATCGACGGCTTCACCCCGGAAGTCGCCCGGTTCCATCGGGCCTCCCGAAACAAAAATAGCCGGAATATTGAGCCGCATGGCTGCCATGAGCATTCCCGGCGTCACTTTGTCGCAGTTCGAAATGCACACCATGGCGTCGGCGCAGTGAGCCTTGACCATGTACTCTACAGAATTGGCAATCAGTTCGCGCGACGGCAGAGAGTAGAGCATACCGTCGTGACCCATTGCAATGCCGTCGTCGATGGCGATGGTATTGAACTCGGCGGCGAAACAGCCGGCTTTCTCTATGGCTCTTTTTACGGTCTGTCCCGCTTCGTGCAGATGCACATGACCGGGCACAAACTGCGTGAACGAATTGACGATAGCTATCACCGGACGGCCGAACTGCTCTTCGGCCATTCCGTTTGCGCGCCAGAGTGCGCGGGCACCGGCCATTCTGCGGCCTTCTGTGCTTATGCTGCTTCTCAGTGGAATTTTCATTGGAAACGTGTCTACAAATCTGAGCGGCCATACGACCGATAATGCGGCAAAGTTAGCGAATAAATCTCATACCGTCAAATCCTGCACCGACGTTTTCAATTTTCTGCCTCGCAGCCGTGTTTCCCATGTTTCCCATGTTTCCCATCTAAGCTGTCTGAAAAACACGGAAACA
>CABQCA010000205.1 GCA_902462525.1 uncultured Porphyromonadaceae bacterium
GAACTCGTTGCCCATGAAGTTGAGATAGCCGCCGTTGATAGTGGCGAGAGTCACAAGGCGTATCATTTTGTGCAGGGCGATACCGCGGGCTACCACCGGGTCCTTGTCGCCATCCATCATGTGCCAGTACATATTGGCGTCGATGAGGCGGAAAATCACTGTCTTGTCGCCCACAAGCGCCTGGTCGTGGCTCTCGACGTAGGATATTGTTTTTTCGTCGGCTCGGCGGTTGGTAAGCTCCCAGAAAATCGATGTGGGATGCCAGTCCTCGTCCCTTTTCTCCTTCAGGGTCTTGATCCAGTAGTCGGGAATACCCATTGCCATGCGGTAGTCGAAGCCTATGCCGCCGTCGCGGAACGGAATAGCCAGGCCGGGCATGCCGCTCATTTCCTCGGCGATGGTGATGGCCGAGGGGTTTATTTCGTGGATTAGCTTGTTGGCAAGTGTGAGGTAGACTATGGCGTCGGTGTCCTGGCCGCCGTCGTAGTAGTCGGCATAGCTGCCGAAGGCTTTGCCAAGACCGTGGTCGTAGTAGAGCATCGAGGTCACGCCGTCGAACCGGAAACCGTCGAAATGATACTCCTCGAGCCAGTATTTGCAGTTGGAAAGAAGGAAGTGGAGCACTTCGTTTTTGCCGTAATCGAAACAAAGCGAATCCCATGCCGGATGCTCGCGGCGCGAAGGATCGGCGTGGAAGTATTGGTAAGGTGTGCCGTCGAGACGTCCGAGGCCTTCGTTCTCGTTCTTCACGGCATGGGAGTGGACGATATCCATAATCACGGCGATGCCGAGCTTGTGCGCGTCGTCGATAAGTTTCTTGAGGTCTTCGGGAGTGCCGAAACGGCTCGAAGCGGCGTAGAAATTCGACACATGGTAGCCGAAGGAACCATAGTAAGGGTGCTCCTGAATAGCCATTATCTGAATGGCGTTGTAGCCGTCGGCGGCGATACGCGGCAGCACTTTGGTTCGGAATTCGTCGTAGCTGCCCACCTTTTCTTCCTGCTGAGCCATGCCGATATGGCACTCATAGATCAGCAGAGGAGCGACATCGGGAGTGAAGCCTTTGTCGTGCCAGCGGAAAGACTTTGCCGGCTCATGAATCTGAGCGGAGAAGATGGCGGTCTTCGGGTCCTGAATCACGCGGTCGGCATACGCAGGAATGCGCTCGCCGCTGCGGCCGGGCCACCTGACGAGCAGCTTATAGAACTGGCCGTCGGCCATGGCGTCGGCCGGGAAAACGCCTTCCCACACTCCGGCAGCACCTCCTTCCACACGGTGCAGGTCGTACTGAGGCATCGGCTCCCAGCCCGAAAAATCGCCGATGAGAGTTATGCCGGTAGCATTGGGAGCCCATTCACGGAAAATCCAGCTGCCGTCTTTGGCACGGTGAAGACCGAAATACTTATGGGCATTGGCAAAATCGACAAGCGAGACTTTGCCGTCGAGTAGTTCGTGCTCCTTGCGGATCACGTCCTGATGACGCCCTTCGATGGCCCCGGCGTAAGGCTCGAGCCACGGGTCGTTTTTCAGTATATTGAGTTTTTTTGTTCTTGCCATTGTTCTATAATTTGTTAAGATGATATGTAGTTCCGGTTTCATTTACGGCCGAAGTCGGCGGGTATTTCACCCCATTCTTCCGTTCTCCATTTCAACACGGGGTTTACTATTTTGTTCTGCTTCAGCCATGCGTCGGCACGTCGGAGAAGTTCAAGAGTGGCCTCTGTGGCAGGTGTGAGCTCCAGCTTGCTTGCGGAAGTACCGCGTCTCAGCCACGCCAGAGCCGTACGCGAGTCGGTGTAGATGGGCGTGGTGTTGTCGCCGGCCTTTTTCAGAAAGGCCGCCACATGTATTAACGCCAGATATTCGGCAATGTTGTTCGTTCCGGTGAGCGGTGTCGTTGCTCCGACGTGAAAAAGTTCCTCACCGGTCGATACACGCACCCCGCGGTACTCCATAGGGCCGGGGTTTGCAGAGCAGGCGCCGTCGACGGCGATGGCATCGAGGCGTATGCCCGGATGTAGAGGCGGTGAATAGCTGCCCGAAGGTGCGGTGAGTCTTGCAGATGTATGTTTCAGGATACTGCGCATCATGCCCAGCTGATCGGAAGGCTTGCCGCGGTATGCTGCCACAGCGGCGTCCTGCGAGCTATATGATTTGTATTTTGCGCCTGGATAGCCTTCGACCTGCTCACGGCAGTCTTCCCAGTTGTCGTAGACACCGGGCTCGCGGCCCTCCCACACCACATAATATTTCATGAGAACTGCAGAAATAGGTTTATGTCGACACTCCGCAGGCCTGCGAGACGTGCTACGGCGGGGTTGACGCATTTGCCGAGGAAAGTATATGCCGCTTTCCGGAGGCCGTCCTTGAGCTTGAGGGCATTGGCCACGCCGTCGCACACCAGAAGGTCGTCGAGCATGGTCACGAAAGTGTTGCTCATGGCCATTGCCACGGTCCGCGGCACGGCGTTTCCGGCATTGATGTAGCACAGGCGTGTAGGTTCGGTCAGCGAATTGTCGGAAGGCGAGGCAAGGTCGAGGTCGACCAGGGGCAGCGACGGGAATGCCGACCCCGGGGTCGATGTGAGGTCGAAACATATGACACCGCGCTTCATCAGGCCTACGAGTGTGGAGTCGACGACACCGCACCGCGGTGCGGTGTCGGTGGCGATGACGATGTCGGCCGAGCGCAGGGCGTTTTCGAATACCCTGGGGTGCATTGCCGAGCAGATGGCGCCCGGACCGAGCTGCACCGATGCTTCGCGCATGCGGTAGACATTGTCGTCGAAAATTCTCACAATGGCGCCCATGCCTATGGCGCCTTTTGCTGCGGCTACGGCGGCCATGTCGGAGCCTATGACCATAACCTCGCAAGGCACGACGCCGGCCACTCCGCCTAAAAGGATGCCCTTGCCGTGGAGGGCGTCGGCAAGCAGCGCCGACGCTATGGCAATGGCGGCCCGGCCGTCGATTTCGTGAAGAATGTCGCCGAAGGGGCGGTTTCCCGATTCGTCGCATATCAGTTCGAGTGCAAGAGCTATCACATGGCGCTCGACGAGAAGACGCACCGTCTCGCGGTCGCCCTCGCGGCAGGGCAGAAACGACAGCAGCAGTGAACCCCGCTTCAGCCGGGCGGCGTCGTCGGCCCCGAGAGGCGGAAGATACA
>CABQCA010000206.1 GCA_902462525.1 uncultured Porphyromonadaceae bacterium
CGGCGTCGAAGCTGCCTACTTTAGGACCGGTCTGACCGAAACGGGCGTTTTCCGAGGCTATGGAAAGGTCGCAGACCACCTGCAGCACGTTGCCGCCGCCGATAGCGTAGCCGTTGACCATGGCGATGACTGGTTTGACGAGCGAACGGATAGCCTTGTGGATATCGAGCACGTTGAGACGTGGCGTTCCGTCGGCATCGCGGTAGCCGCCGTGGGTTTTGTAGTTCTGGTCGCCACCCGAGCAGAAAGCTTTGTCGCCGGCACCGGTGAGCACTACCACACGCACCTCAGGGGTGTCGCGGCAGTAGGCGAGTGCGTCGAGAATCTGCGCGTTTGTCTGCGGACGGAAGGCGTTGTATACTTCCGGGCGGTTGATGGTTATTTTGGCAATGCCCTCGAAGAAATCGAAGAGAATGTCGCTGTATTCTTTGATTGTCTGCCACTGACGTGGCGCGGTGGATGTTTCCATTACAATAAGTTTTTGGTATGTTCCGGGTTTATGATAACGCGAAGAATGCGGGGAGCCGATGTGCGGGCAAGAAAACCGGCGGCAGTGCTTTCGTCGGGTTCGTCGCAATTGTATTCGTAGTATTCGTAGCCGTAGGCTTGTGCAAGTTGCCGCAGAGGCAGGGCCGGGGGTGCCACGAAGAAGCGGTCGCGC
This sequence comes from uncultured Porphyromonadaceae bacterium, assembly GCA_902462525.1. Lineage (GTDB taxonomy): Bacteria > Bacteroidota > Bacteroidia > Bacteroidales > Muribaculaceae > CAG-873. Next base: position 662 of record CABQCA010000206.1, read on the forward strand.
TCGGGTAGGGACGCCGTTGTGGCGATGTTTCGGAAAATGTCGCCGCCGTTGTTGTCGAGAACCACAATGCGGAAACCGGGCGGAGCTACAGCTGCACCGAGAGCTCCGATATCGTAGGCGAAGCTCATGTCACCGGTGATGAGCATGACTGCAGAACGGTCGGCGATGGCCGCGCCGAGGGCTGTGGATGTGCAGCCGTCGATGCCGCTTATGCCTCGGTTGCAGAAGATGTCGTGCAGCCCGGCAGTCTGCGCGTAGCGGATTGCCGAGCCGTTGCTCACATGGATTTTACCATTGAAGTTTCGGAAAAGCTTGTCAAGCAGTGCCGTCACATGGTGTGACTGTGCGATACCGTAAGTTCGTGCTGAAGCGCTGTTGTAGAAATCGAACCATTTGAAGAAGAACGAAGAGTCGCCGACGTGGGAGAAGTATAAGGCTTTGAGAAATTCTGCCGGTTCACATTTTATGACGCCGTCTATATGGCCGAATGTGTCGGGAATGTGGTCCTCGCGCCCTACATGAATGTGGGTGACATTTTCTAATCCCCGGAGCCATTTTTTGAGGCGTGCCGATACCAGACTTCCGCCCATAGTTACGACAATGTCGGGTGTCGGGGCCTCGTCGAGAAAACGGTCGCATAAGCCTGCGAGTAAACAATGACCCGCGATTTTGCTCTGGGCCTCCCCCAGCAAGGGAATTTGTAACTCCGGTCCTTCAATGGACATCTTCCGTGTATCGCCGAATACCACTAATATTCTGGAGCTTTGAAATTTTTTTACGATTTCAAGGTAATCGGACACTGTGGCTCCGGTGTGCACAGTGGGTATATAGCGGGGGACGAACGATTTTTCAGGCTGACAGGCATCTTCGTCACTCGCTCTTCGTCCTTCGCCGCTAAAAAGATCGATGTGGACGTTGATGTGGACCGGTCCGCGTGGGGCGGTGATGGCGGTGTCGAAGGCTTCGTTTACATCGCGGTTCGCTTTGTCGAAAAGGTCACGGTCGCGGCAGGCTGCAGCAGGAATGTCGACCGTGCGGCGTACTACAGCGGCGAGTGCTCCCGGCTGACGCATGGTCTGGCTGTCGAGCTGGTCGATCCATCGCTCGGGGCGGTCCGCCGTCACGGCAATCAGAGGAACATGGCGGTAGTACGCTTCGGCGAAGGCCGGGCCGTAGTTCATGATGGCCGAGCCCGAAGTGCAGACCAGTATCACCGGTTCCTCAAGGTGCAGCGACATGCCCAGTGCCATGAAAGCGGCACAGCGCTCGTCGATGACGGTGTGCATGTCGAAGAGACCGCTGCGGTTCAGCGACACCACTAAAGGGGCCGAGCGTGTGCCGGGCGACACCACGATGTGCCGCACACCGTAGTCGGCGCCCAGACGCGCTATCATGTGGCATACGTTGTTCCCGATAGTTTCTGTTTGTGCCATAATGTTGGTGAAATTGGAATTTCGCTGTAACAAAATTACTCTTTAATTGTTAAATTTGCAAGAGACATCTTCATTATGCAGTTCATCAGGCACATATTGTTTATCCTGTTTATCATACTATGTATGAGTGTATCGGCTCAGAGCATACCTGACAGTGCGGCTGTCGGCACATCTGCCTCCGACAGTGTGCCGTCGCCCGAAAAGAAAGGCCTGATAGCAAAGATTATCAATTATTTTGAGGAATCTAACAAGCCCCGCCAGGAAAAGAAATTCGACATCAGTTTCATCGGCGGCCCTCATTACTCGTCGGATACCAAATTCGGCATAGGGCTTGTGGCTGCCGGAGTCTATCGTGCCGATACCGTCGACAGAAGCCTTCCGCCGTCGAATGTATCGCTATATCTCGATGCTACCACAAGTATGTTCTTTACCCTCGGATTGCGTGGCACACATATTTCGCAGGGCGACCGCTGGCGTCTGAACTACGATGTGCATTTTTCGTCGATAGCAACCAAATTTTGGGGCATAGGTTATGAAAGCTGTGTCAACGATGATAATGAAAGCAAGTACAAATACCTGAATTCCAAAGCCGAAGCCAGCTGGATGCTGCGTATGGCCGATAACCTCTATCTCGGTCCTCTGGCGGCGTTCGACTATGTGAACGGCCGCGATTTCGCCAAACCGGAGCTATGGCGTGGCGAAGATGACCGTACTTTCAATCTCGGTGTGGGTCTGACGCTGCAATACGACAGCCGCGACTGTCTCACGTGCGCATGGCAGGGGTTGTATTTCCGTCTCGACCAGCGCTTCAATCCGCGTTTTTTGCTAAACCGCTATGCCTTTTCTCTTACAGAACTGACATTTTCGACCTACAACCGGTTGTGGCGCGACGCTACTCTTGCTTTTCGGATTCACGGCAGGCTTAC
>CABQCA010000207.1 GCA_902462525.1 uncultured Porphyromonadaceae bacterium
GCTGCAAAGTTAGCAATTTTCATTGAACCGAGGTCACCTTCGCCGGGTTTTCTTACAGAAACTTCGCTGTTTTGTGCTTCTTTTTCACCGACAATGAGCATGTAAGGTGTTTTCTTGAGCTGATTGTCGCGGATTTTGCGGCCGAGGGTTTCGTTGCGGTCGTCGATAGAGAGGCGTATGTCGGCGTCTTCGAGCTGGCGGGCGACTTCTTTGGCGTAGTCAAGGTATTTGTCGCTCACCGGAATGACAACAGCCTGTTCGGGAGCGAGCCACAGGGGGAAGTGGCCGGCAGTGTGCTCGAGAAGCACGGCAACGAAGCGTTCCATCGAGCCGAAAGGAGCACGGTGAATCATCACGGGACGGTGCTTGGCGTTGTCGCTGCCGGTATATTCGAGTTCGAAGCGTTCGGGCAGGTTGTAGTCTACCTGAATTGTGCCGAGCTGCCAGCGGCGGCCGATGGCGTCGCGCACCATGAAGTCGAGTTTGGGTCCGTAGAAGGCGGCTTCGCCGAGTTCGGTGCGGGCGTTGAGGCCCTTTTCGGCGCAGGCTTCTATGATGGCGCTTTCGGCGAGATGCCAGTTTTCGTCGCTGCCTATGTATTTTTCGGGGTGGGCCGGATCGCGGAGCGAAATCTGTGCCTCGTAGTTTTCGAATTTAAGAGCCTTGAAGATGTAGAGGATAATGTCCATCACCTTGAGGAACTCGTCCTTTATCTGGTCGGGCGCGCAGAAGATGTGGGCATCGTCCTGGGTGAAGCCGCGCACACGGGTGAGACCGTGGAGTTCGCCGCTCTGTTCGTAGCGGTAGACGGTGCCGAATTCGGCCAGACGCAGGGGCAGGTCGCGGTATGAACGGGGCAGAGCACGGAAAATCTCGCAGTGGTGAGGGCAGTTCATTGGTTTGAGCAGGTATTCCTCGCCTTCCTCGGGGGTATGGATGGGCTGGAAAGAGTCCTTGCCGTATTTGGCATAGTGGCCGGAGGTGACGTAGAGCTGCTTGTTGCCGATGTGCGGGGTGATAACCTGCAGGTAGCCGTAGCGCTTCTGGATCTTGCGGAGGAATTGCTCGAGACGGTCGCGCAGAGCGGCGCCTTTGGGAAGCCAAAGCGGCAGGCCGGCGCCCACGCGGCTCGAGAAAGCGAAGAGTTCCATCTCTTTGCCGAGTTTGCGGTGATCGCGCTTTTTGGCTTCTTCAAGCAGGGCGAGGTATTCGTCGAGCATTGATTTCTTGGGGAATGTGATGCCGTAGACGCGCACCAGCTGGTTGCGTTTCTCGTCGCCGCGCCAGTACGCTCCGGCGAGCGATGTAATCTTCACAGCCTTGATGGGAGCCGTGGTAGGGATATGTGGGCCACGGCAGAGGTCGGTGAAGTTGCCCTGGGTGTAGGTCGTGATGTGACCGTCTTCGAGTTCCGATATGAGTTCGCACTTATACTCCTCGTTGCGGTCGCCGAAGAGCCTGAGGGCATCGGCCTTGGAGATGTCGGCACGTACTATGGCCTCGCCTTTCTTGGCAAGTTCGAGCATCTTTGCTTCGATTTTGGCGAAATCCTCGCTGGTCAGCTTGTTGTCGCCGGGGTCGATGTCGTAGTAGAATCCGTTTTCGATGGCCGGGCCGATACCGAATTTCACACCGGGATACAGCTCCTGCAGGGCCTCGGCCAGCAGGTGGGCCGAGCTATGCCAGAAGGCATGTTTGCCTTCCGGATCTTCCCATTTGAAGAGTTTGAGCGCGGCATCTTTTTCGATGGGACGCGAGAGATCCCATTCGGCGCCGTCGACACTGGCGGCGAGAACCTCGCGTGCCAGACGCGGCGATATGGATTCGGCAATCTGAAGCGGCGTCGTTCCGGCCTCAAATTCCTTTACGCTATTGTCGGGAAATGTGATCTTGATCATGATGAAATGCGTTATAATTCAGCCGGTTATGCCGCCATGGGCGTAAACGGCCTCCAAACCGGGGGCAAAGATACGAATAATTCTCGGAATATCAAATAGTTTTTGCACGATTCGACTGCGGGTGCCGTACCTGATACAGAGATTGTCGGTTGCATTGATAGAACGTCTTTGCGGCCGGTCTATTTGCCGCGTAACTGATTGCGGAACTGTGTGGGAGTCTGCTCCAATCTGGATTTGACGAAACGGCTGAAATGCGACAATGAGGAAAACGACAGGGCGTCGGCTATCTCTTCCAGAGGACGGTCGAGCTGCATGAGCGCGATAGTGGTTGCGCGGATGAGGAATAGTTCTATCCAGTAGGTTGCCGGGCGTCCGCTTGTTTTCTTGCTTATTTCAGTGAGATAATGAGGCGTTATGCACAGCTCGGAGGCATATCTGTCGAGCTTTCGGCAGCCGGTGTAGCCACCGGTAGTGAGTTTTCCGATAAATGATTGCATTATCTGTGCCGGACGCGAGCTTATTTCTGTCCTGCGGTTTGTACGTGCGTGAATATCGTAAAGGTCGAGAATATGGGCCTTGAGCAGCGCGCCTGTCAGCTCCCCGTGGAATATATGGGCGGTTTCGGCGTTTCGTTTGCGAAGATTTTCCATATCCCTGCGGCAACGGCTGAAATCGCGGGCATTAAGTTTCAGCACAGGATTCTCTATCAGCGAAAGATGTCCGAACACGCCGTAGTTGCTTCTGATAACCGATGTATGTACCACACTCTCCGGAAACGACATTATGATGACTTTGACCGTTTCAGAATACGCTATGCCGCTCAGACCTATGCCGGGAGTAAGAATCACGTAGTCGGTCGCCGATACGTTGAAGCGTGTGTGGCTGCGGGTGAAGCTGAAACTGCCGTCAAGACACAGAATGTGTACCAGCATGTCGATGTTTGCCGTGAAATTGAAACTGCCGATGTCTTCGGCAAAAGATATGCCGGCCGGAATTGATTCTTTCATATTTTTATGATTTGTGCAAGCCTAAACTTCTAAAATAGGTTGATAAACTCGATT
>CABQCA010000208.1 GCA_902462525.1 uncultured Porphyromonadaceae bacterium
CGTAGTTGTACTTGGCAGCCGATGCCAGCATCGGCACTACAAGAGCCAAGAAGGCGAATAGACGTAATGCTTTCATATAATGTGATTTTAGACTGTTGTTTGTCCGTAGGGTGGTCAGTCGGCGGTGCGCAGTCCGTTCTTATTGATGACGGCTGTGCTGCGGTCGGCGGTCGACATGAGTTCTTCCATGGCAGGCGGAACTGTGAAGATGTCGGAGCGGTCGGCCGGACGCATTCCTTCGAACCATTTGAATTTAGGAAGGAAGTAGGTGCTCTTTTTTGCCAGAAAGAGTGGTGTGGCGGCGCCGGTGGTTTCGGGCCACATTTTCACTTTCTCGGTGGTGCGGCCGCGGAAGAGGGCTGTGAGGAAACTGCTTTGGGCATTCACTATCTTGTTGATGGTGCTGTCGTTTTCCTCGGGGTACATTATTATTTCGACGTTCCCGTCGATGTCGAGCCGCCGCATCTGGCCGTCCTCGAAGAAAGCGGTCATTTTTTTGCCGCTTATCTGGTCGTAGTGCGGACCCTCGATGTGCTGGGCGGTGAAGCCCTGGTCGGGCAGGGTGGCGGTTTCGATGGTGGAGTCGTTGAGGTGAAGCTCGATGATGTTGCCGAATATCTGACGGTTTTCGCTCCACACCACAGGACTTACGAACATGCGGAGCATGGTGTCGGCCTCGGTGAAGCGCATGGAGTCGCAGATGCCCTGCATGTCGCGGCGGTAGAAACGTACACGCGGATATGCCACAGCCACGTGGCTGGTGTCGAGCCGCGTATAGGCCCCGGTGCCCAGCACTGTGTCGGCTTCGACGTGCGTGGTGTCGACAAGGCGGTAGGTGCGCAGCCAGCGGGCGTGGAGGAATAGTGTGTCGGGGTCGCCGTAGTGGCGGAGTTCGGCATGGCCGGTGACGTAGGAGCTGTCGGCGAACTCGTCGTAGAAACCGTAGTCGCCGAAGATGGCGGCGTTGTGCACCGAATCGAGGGCCTCGACTGCGCCGAAGGCTTCGCCGTAGCCTCGCATGCGGTCGTAGAAAATGGTGTCGGCGGTGAGGGTCTGGCCCTGTGCGGTCACGATGGTCGAGCGGTCGTAGAGGGTGGTGCGGTTGCTGTCGGTGTCGTAGATGCCGTGTGTGGTGAAGATTGTGCCGCGGGCGTTGATGACTTCGGAGGGTGAGTTGAGTTCGGCTATGTGAGTGCCGGTGTTGTAGTAGAGAGTGTCGGAGTAGATGTTGAGGGTGTCGGTGCTGTTGCGCGAGAAGAGATGCACGCCGGTGTAGAAGTTGGCTTCCTTGGTGGAGGGCACGTACTCGCCTTTGAGCGATGTGAGGGTGTTGCTGTTGTCGAAAAGAGTGCCGCCGACTTCGTAGTAGCCCAGGTCGATGCCGAGGTCGTAGACGAACACGTCGGTCTCCAGGGTTACGTCGCGGTTTATCAGACGCACTTTCTTGCCGGGGTCGGCATAGAGGGTGGCGATTTCTCCGGGGCCGTCGTAGTTGAGTTCGTCGGCATAGACGAAGAGTGTGTCGCCCTGCTCCATGGCCACGTTGCCGAAAGCGTCCATCGACTCGGTTTCGGCGAAGTAGTGGGCGCTGTCGCAGCGCATGGTCATGGGACCTTTGGTGAACACGACGTCGCCTACGAGCACCATGAACGAATCGCTTTCGGCCTTCCTGAGCACATCGGCATGCTCGAGGAACACACGGTTGCCGGCCGAGCGGTCGGCGGTGGGCACGGTGGGCCGTATGTCGACACGGCGGTTCTGCGGCGACGCAAGAAGCACCAGCGCCGGAAGAGCCAGCGCCGACATCAGTGCGAAAAACGACTTGCGGCCAAGCATTTTATCAGTTTTGAAGGCGGCCGACGGCTCAGTTGCTGTAGCTCATCCAGCCCTTGTGCTTGAAGTCGCAGCCGCGCCAGCCGTCCTCGATGCGCACATAGGTGTCCTTGATTTTGTTCTCGATCCACTTGCTGATAATGGCTTCGCGCTGCGAATTCTCGTACATGTCCTTGATGGTCTGATAGTCGTCGGCGAGATTGGCCTGGTGAGCATCGATACGTGCGCTGAGCTTGACCATGGCCACGATTTCGCGGTCGCGCTTAGGATCGCGCATGATGAAGGGTTTCGATATTTCGCCCGGCTGCATATTTGCCACGGCTCTCGATATTTCCTGTGGAAGGTCGGCCATACGGAAGCGTGTGTTGCCGCTTTCGGCATTCACCATCACGCCGTTGCTGTAGCGGGTGTCCTTGTCCTGCGAAATCAGGCGCACGGCGTCCTCGAATTTGAATTTGTCGTGCTCCACGATGTCGCTGCGCAGGCTGTCGAGACGGTTGAGAGCTTCGGTAAGGTCCTTCTCGGCCACCTTCGGGCGCAGAAGTATGTGGCGGGCGTTGATGCGGTCGCCGCGCTTCTCGATGAGCTGAATAATGTGGAAGCCGTACTCGGTCTCTACGATTTTCGACACTTTTTTGGGGTCGTTGAGGTTGAAGGCTACTGCCGCGAACTCGGGCACGAGCTGTCCGCGGCCCATGAAGCCCATTTCGCCGCCGCGGGGTGCGCTGCCGGGGTCTTCCGAGTAGAGAATCGCGAGTGTCGAAAACTCGCTCTCGCCGCGGTTGACGCGGTCGGCATAGTCGCGCAGACGTGCCTTGACATCGTCGATTTCCTGTCGCGGAATCTGAGGATTGAGAGTGAGAATCTGGACCTCGACCTGCAGCGGAATGAAGGGTATGCTGTCGGCCGGCAGTTTGTCGAAGTAGCGGCGCACATCGCCGGGTGTCACCTTGATGTCCTCGGTGAGCTTGCTGCGCACCTGCTGTATGCGCGAGCGGTTGCGTATGTTGGTGGCGTAGTATTCGCGTATTTCAGGGAACGGCTTGCGGAAATACTGCTCCACTTTTTC
>CABQCA010000209.1 GCA_902462525.1 uncultured Porphyromonadaceae bacterium
GATGTAGGCAGTACCGAGGCCGAGCTTGCCGCTGCGCTCGATGATTGAGACACGGCCTGGGTGCTCGGCAATCTTGGCTTTCACCACCGCGGCCGTGCCGTCGGGCGAATTATCGTCGATAACAAGGACGTCGAAGGGCACCGGCATAGCAAGCACGGCGTCGATTATCGCCGCGGCATTCTCTATCTCGTTGTACATCGGTATGATGACTACCGAATCGCTTTGCTGTGACATGGATTATTCGTCTATGGAATAGTTGAGAAAATCGTTCAGAGGTTTGAGTTTCAGCATCATCGCGGCGGCCTGTTCCGGCCAGTCGGGAGCATCGAAGAAACTGCGGTCGAGAGCGTGCATCTTTCCGTACTCGGTGAGGCGGAGCAGCTCGATCTGCGGGTGGTCGCGCTCATAGCCTTTGGGAGCAGTTTTCAGCTTTCGGCCCCACCAGCCGGGAAAGAGCGCTTCCAGCTCGGGCGTTTCGGTGATTTCGCGGAACTCCTCGATGTTGTCGACGATGGCCTTGCGCAGTTTTTTGAGTATAGGGCCTTCGGGGCACCAGATGCCGCCGTAGAGGGCACACTCCTCAATGCCTACGTGCACATACCAGCAGGCACGGTCGCAATGACGGCCTGTGGGCGATATCAGTGCCGAAAAATATGTCTTGTAGGGTGTTTTGTCGTTGCTGAAACGGGTGTCGCGGTAGATGCGGTAGACGCAGTCGGCGGCACTGACGCCCCGCAGCGACGGCTCTTCAGCCGCCATAGCGTTGATAATCCGCTGCACATCGGCAATCCACTCGGCGCGGAGAGCGTCGAATTCGGTCTTGTGTCCGGCAAACCAGGGCCGGTTGTTGTTCTCGTTCAGCCTTGTCAGGAAATCAAATAATCGAGCGTTCATTTCTCTATATCAACCCATTCTACATCGGTAATCTGGCTCTCGGTGCGCACATGGCGCCCCGGGGCTGTCTGAGCGGTTTCTGTATGGCCCTCGTACTCTGTGAAAGCCACATATTCGCCCACATCGCGCGGAATCTTTTTCCCACGGCGGTTCCGTGGCTGCCGGCGGCTGCCGGAGCTGCGTGGCGGCTGACCGCCATGGGCCTGCTGACCGAAGGTCTGCGCCCCGAACGGATCCTCCATGAAGCGGCGCATTCGCCGGCGGAGAACCCACACTTTATACATGACGCGCACTATCGGCACCACGATAAAGAATATCAAAAGTAAAATAAGTATATATGCCATTGTTGCAGATTAACGGGAATCCCGGCCGACGGAAGCTAGAAGCTCAGATGCGGTTGCGGCGAAGAATCGACAGAAGAAAGTACAGAAGTATCGTCCACGCCAGCCCGGCAAGGCCGTAGATGACAACGAAAAGCACTGCGGCGACGATGATTACGTAGCGGCAGAAATTTTCGCTGAAATCGAAATTCTTGAATTTGAGAGAAAACATTTTGAAGCGCCCTACCATGGCAAGCGACACCAGCACAATGAGAATTACCATTATGGCTGTGCCCGGGTAGCCGTAGGTGCTTATCCAGCCGTAGGTGCCGATCCAGAAAATGGCGTTGGCCGGAATTGGCAGGCCCCGGAAGAAGGTGGCCTGCTCGCTGTCGTTGTTGAAAATTGCCAGACGCAGACCTCCGCATACGGGAATGAGGAAAGCCGCGAAGCACAGCCACGGCGTGATGCTGTAGATCAGCATTGTGTTGAGTATCAGCATTGCCGGAGCCACACCGAAGCTCACCATATCGGAGAGCGAGTCGAGATCGGCGCCGATGGCCGAATAGGCTTTGAGCAGACGTGCGCTGGCACCGTCGAGAAAGTCGAATACGGCGGCGGCGCCCATGGCTATCATGGCCCACGACGCGCCGGTGAGTGCGCCGAAATATTCGTTGAGATGGAATGCCATGAACACGGCTATACAGCCCGAAAGCAGGTTCAGGCTGGTGATGGTATTGGGAATGTATGCTGTAATGGGGTGTTTTTTGTCAGTCATTGTTTGGTGTCGGATGAAGTTTCGCCACTTCGGTGACACCGCCGGTGGTCTTATCGCCGATTCTGACGAAGACCTCGGTGCCGAGTGGCAGATAAAGGTCTATGCGCGAGCCGAATTTGATGAATCCCATGTGAGCCTCGATGGAAGCTTCATCGCCGGGAGCGGCATAGGTGACGATGCGTCGTGCCAGTGCGCCGGCTATCTGACGCATAAGCACGTTCTGTCCGGCAGGCGTGCGGATCACCACGGTAGAACGCTCGTTCTCGGTACTCGATTTGGGCAGATAGGCTGCTAAGAAGCGACCGCTGTGATGACGCGAATACACCACTTCGCCGTCGACCGGAAACCAGTTGGCATGGACATTGAGCACGCTCATGAACACCGACAGCTGAATGCATCGGCATTTGAGGTACTCGGGCTCGTAGGTTTCCTCAAGAGCCACGACTGTGCCGTCGGCCGCCGATACGACTGTGTTGACGGGATCGCCCGGAAATTCACGGCGGGGCGAACGGAAGAAGTTGACAACCAGAAGATAGAATACACCGCAGATGACCGTAGACACGATGGCCCACGTGAGCGGGTGGACCCATATCCACAGCGGCGCGTTTATCACTACCAGAATCGCGGCGAGCGATACCAGTATGTTTGTTCCTTCATGGTGTATTTTATATTTCAAGCGTCGCATATTTGTATACAAACGCAAAGGTAATAAAAAAATATTACCGAACCCTCATTCTTTCGCTAATTTTAATAAAAATATACGAAAGGATGAGGGTTCAGACGATATTTTAATGCTTATTTACGAGGTTTGCGTCCGCGGCGTGCAGGATGCTTGCGGAGTACCACCGCCGTGCGTGCCGGAAGATAGAGCGGCAGC
>CABQCA010000210.1 GCA_902462525.1 uncultured Porphyromonadaceae bacterium
CGAATCCGGCGGGGAGGCGGAACACGCCCGATACGCCGTAGTTGAGGTGATTGGCATTCAGATTGCTGAAGCCGGGCTGTGCCGATGTGGTGTGGCGGTTGGTGTAGTCGAAGCGCAGCGAAATAGTCTGCTTGGCAATCTCGTACTGGAACTTCACATTCTGAGTGAGCACACGCTGCTTCACGGTGTATTTTTCCGGGACTTCGGCGTCGACTCCTATCATGTCGTTGAGCCGCTCGATGCTTGCATCGGAGGTGGTGCTGAGAGTAAACTGCTTCTTCTTGCCGAACTGCCAGCTGAGCTCGTTGGTTATGGCGGCACGGCGATTGCCGTTGACATTGTACATGCGGTTCACTCTCACACCAGTAGAAGTGTCGTAGGTATATCCGCGCACCAGTGTGTTGTCGGTGTGAATGAATCCGAGATAGAGGATATTGTTCAGCGTGTGCGATTCGGGCGAGTAGCTCCAGCGCAGAAGATGATTGAAGCGGGTCTGGGTCTTGAGGTCCGGATTGCCCACATAGATGTTGAGGGGGTCGGAATCGCTCACCACATCGAGCATATCGACCATGTCGGCAAGCTTGGGCTCGACCCTGAAACTATAGCGCAGGGTGTGGCGGTAACCGCGGCCTTCCTTATGCTTGCCGAAGCCGGCTTCTATCATCGACGCCCATATCGACTGTACACGGTACATGGTGTTCTGAGTGCTGAGACTGAAATCCCGGTTGTCGCGCCAGTAGATGAGCTTGCGGTGTTTGAAGCTGAGATTAGGCATAAGGTAAATTTCGAGATACCGATTGTCCTTCTGCAGGCGGTACTGCATCTGAGGACGGAGGGTGTGGGTGTTTGTGAACGTATGCGATTTGTAGCTGTTGCCGGCATCGAGAGTGGCGAGATAGCCCGATGGGAGCACGCCGTAGACGCCCATATCCTCGAGGTGCTCGAGAGCGTACATATACGAATCCTTCACTTCGTCCTCGAACTCATAGTTATAATCAAGGCCGAGCCACGCATTGCCGATTTTTGTGGAATAATTGAGCGCACTCCAGAGAGAGAACTCATGATTGGGTGTATTGTCGGTAAAGCGGCGGCGCCGGACGGCCGGGTCCGGGTTGTCGCCGTAGTTCACTTCGTAGTCGTGCCAGGCCTCGTCTTTCACCGAATTATAGCTCATGCTCACATACATGCCTATGCGGTCGCCCGATTTCGGAAGTTCGAACGACAGATAGGGCGATATGCTGCCGTAGTACTTTCGGGTAAAGCCGTCGCTGCGTGTTTTCGAACGGTTTATGATGCTTTCGAGGGCGCCGGCGCTGCCGTCGGAGTAGATGGCATCGAGCATCGCCATTGTCAGGTCGGCCTGCTCGGTGTCGAAAGCGCCGCCGAGGGTGGAGTTTACGTTTCGTATTCTCGAATAATCGCCGTTCAGGCTCATGCCGTAGCCGAGTTTTTTCTTATGCTGGAACGATACATAATGGCGGGTCACAACTTTTGTCTCGTGGCGGTCTCGCTGGCCGAACGTTTTCTCATAGGTGTCACCGCCGGGCAGGAAGTTGGTTTTCGATCTGTCGGAGTAGGTGTCGGCCAGAGTTCGCTGAATCATGAAATTGCCGGACGCGCGGAACGATTCGTCGGGCTTGTCGTAGTTGTAGTTCAGACCGCCCATGTAGTTCCTCGTGCGGCCCGAGGGCATCTGTTCGGGAGTCCATGTGTCGTTTCGGCCCGGCGTGCGCTTGTCGTTTAGGTTGTTGGCATTGCCTATGAGCGATATATTGGTAGTGGAATTGAACCACGAAGCAAAAAGGCGTCCCATATAGCGGTCGTCGGTGCCGTAGCCGCCCTGGGCATTGATCATCAGACCCATATCGTACTCCTTTTTCAGCTGCACGTTCATGGTCAGCACCTTGGGCGCCATCACCTTGCCCTGGCGCTGGTCCTCCAGTTTCTGACCCTGATACACCTGAATGTCCTTCACGGTGTACGCGGCAATATTTTCGAGCATCACATTGTTGTTGCCGTCCATGAATTCCTTGCCGTTGAGCAGCAGCGATTCCACAAATTCGCCGTTCACCTTTATCTGTCCGTCGGTGCTCAGCTCGGCGCCGGGAAGCTGCGAGACAAGTGCGTCGAGCATCGAGCCTTCTGCCAGATTGAATGCATCGGCATTATAGACCACTGTGTCGCCTTTGTTGTAGAACTTGATTTTTGTCGAGGTGACGGTCACTTCCTTGAGCATGCGTGGAGCGCGTTCCAGAAGTATAAGCGGCATTTCGCGGCCTCGCTCACGCTTGCCTATGTTGTCGACACGGTAGGTCATCGACAGTGTATTGAAGCCGTCGCATTTCACATCGAAGACAAGAGTGGTGTCGGCACGGGGAATTCGTTTGTAGAAGTACGACATCGTGTCGAGCTCGTTGTTCGTGAACCTGTAGCCCTGGTTGGCTCTCACCGAATCGCTGACATTGCCCTGCCCGTCATAGAAGATGACTACGGCATTGGTGAGATCGAGCTTGTTGACCGCCGATTTCACACGGCCCGACACATAGAAGTCGGCTGCGATTGCGGCTGTCACGGTAAACGACAGCAGAATCATCAGAAGTAATTTTTTCATAGAAACTGAAATTTTATAGAATGTAAATTAGAATAAGGTTTAGCGAAATTTGCGGTTTATGTTATATCGGGACAAAGTTAAAACATATCTAACAAATGTCAAAATTTATTTTGCAGACGCTGCCCTCACGACCGGCAGCGTTGTTTCCTATAAAGACGCTATTCGTTCCGATTTATATAGGTGGACAAAAACCCTTTTTTTCAGGGCTGGCGCATGAGATTTAACTATCCTTAAAAACCTTGAGTAGATAGTCAAT
>CABQCA010000211.1 GCA_902462525.1 uncultured Porphyromonadaceae bacterium
GTATAACCTTCGGCAAACGCCTTTGCAATAACGAATATGCGCCGGTCGGTAGGCGCCTGCAGGGCGCTGTCGATGTCTGGAATGTTGAAATCGCGGTTCTCGGTGAAGCCGTGCATACCCTGCCCTATCATGCGCAGACCCTTCTGCATGGCCTCTTCGAAAGTGCGGCCTATGGCCATGACCTCGCCCACCGATTTCATCGACGAACCGATGTGGCGGTCGACGCCGTGGAACTTGCCGAGATCCCAGCGCGGTATCTTCACCACCACATAGTCGAGCGCCGGTTCGAAGAAAGCCGATGTGCTCTGTGTCACATTGTTGCGAAGATCGAAGAGGCCGTAGCCGAGGGCCAGCTTGGCGGCGACAAAAGCCAGCGGATAACCCGTGGCCTTCGATGCCAGGGCCGACGAGCGGCTCAGGCGGGCATTGACCTCTATCACGCGGTAGTCCATCGACTCAGGGTCGTAGGCATACTGCACGTTGCACTCACCTACGATGCCTACGTGACGTATTATCTTGATAGCCAGCGAACGGAGATAGTGATAATCGTCGTTCGAAAGGGTTTGCGACGGTGCCACAACAATGCTTTCGCCGGTGTGTATGCCCAGAGGGTCGAAGTTTTCCATGTTGCACACGGTGATGCAGTTGTCGAAGCGGTCGCGGACAACCTCGTACTCCACTTCTTTCCAGCCTTTCAGCGATTTCTCCACCAGCACCTGAGGCGAGAATGAGAGAGCTTTCTCGACGAGAGCGGTCAGTTCGGCGTCGTTGTCGCAGAAGCCGCTGCCGAGACCGCCGAGAGCATAGGCAGCACGCACTATCACAGGATAGCCAAGGCTGTTGGCCACACGGAGGGCCTCGTCGACAGTGTCGACGGCCTCGCTCGATATTGTCTTAACATCTATCTCGCGGAGCTTTTCGACGAAAAGCTCGCGGTCCTCGGTCTCCATGATGGCTTTGACCGGAGTACCGAGCACCTCGACACCGTAGCGCCCGAGCACACCGGTACGGAACAGCTCCACACCGCAGTTGAGAGCCGTCTGGCCGCCAAAGGCCAGCAGGATGCCGTCGGGGCGCTCTTTTTCTATCACACGCTCCACAAAGTAGGGTGTCACCGGCAGAAAATATGTACGGTCAGCCATACCTTCGGAAGTCTGAACCGTCGCAATGTTGGGGTTCACGAGCACGGTTGTCACCCCTTCCTCGCGCAATGCCTTGAGAGCCTGGGCGCCGGAATAGTCGAACTCGCCGGCCTCGCCGATTTTGAGCGCGCCGCTTCCCAGAAGCAGCACTTTTTTATATTCTTTCATCAGAGAAGTGCAATGAAGTCATCGAAAAGAAATTCTGTGTCTCGCGGCCCGCTCGAAGCCTCGGGATGGAACTGAGCAGAAAAGAAGGGCAGCGATTTGTGGCGTATGCCTTCGTTGGTGCCGTCGTTCATGTTGATGAACAGCGGTTCCCAGCCGGGAGGCAGAGTGTCGTTGTCGACGGCGAAACCATGGTTCTGCGATGTGACGAAGCAGCGGTCCGTTCCGGCCATACGCACGGGCTGATTGTGGCTTCGGTGGCCGTACTTCAGCTTGTAGGTGATGGCTCCGGCGGCTTTGGCGAGCAGCTGGTTGCCCATGCAGATTCCGCAGATGGGCTTCTCTTTGGCCATCGCACGGCGGATATTCTCGACGGTAGCCTGCGCGAACACCGGGTTGCCGGGACCGTTGCTTATGAACAGACCGTCGGCGTCGATGGTGTTGAAATCATAGTCCCACGGCACCCGCACCACCCGCACTCCGCGACGCAGCAGACACCTTATAATATTGTGCTTGATACCGCAGTCGACGAGCACCACCGTTTTGCGGCCGACGGCAGCCGGGGCGAGAGTGCCGGCATACTCCTCGGGAGCCTCGCCGATGGCGTTGTACACCAGTGGCTTTTCGCACGAAGTTAGAGCGATGAGGTTTTCAGCATTGGGATCATAGAAATCGATGTCGCCGCAGCCCTCCACAATCACCTTGCCGAGCATCGACCCGTGGGTACGGAGGTGTTTGGTAAGGGCACGGGTGTCGATGTCGTAGAGCCCGGGAATCTTCTCCTGGCGAAGCCACTCCGCCAGAGAGCGGTCGGCCAACCAATGGCTGTGGTGAAAAGCATAGTCCTGCGCTATGATGGCGCGGCAGTGTATGCGCGAACCCTCGAAATAGTCCTTGAGGGTATCGTTACCACCGGCGGGCGGAACGCCGTAATTACCTAACTGAGGGAAAGTTGTAACAAGAATCTGGCCTTCATAAGAAGGGTCGGTGAGGCTTTCGGGATAACCCGTCATAGCGGTGTTGAACACCACCTCGCCGGCGGCCGGCCCTTCGTATCCGAAGCTGCGGCCTGTAAATTCCGTGCCGTCCTGCAGTCTGAGGACCGCGACTTTAGTCGCTTGCATAGAGTGTGTAAGGTTTTGTAGGTTTAAGCGGCCAAAGCTTTTTTGACCGTGCAAAATTACAAAAATTTCTCTTTCCAGCAATAACCCCTGCGAAAACTCCTCAAGAAGACGCTCACCGGAATTGCTTCAGGGCGAGGGTGTGGCCGTCGAAGACGGCGTAGGTGCGCTTTTTTATCCAGTCGCCAAGGACAATGAGGCGGCAGGAAGCGGTGATAGGTTCGTCGATGGCTACGTGATGGTGGCCTATCACGATGTAGCGCAAATCGGGGTCGAGCGAGGCAAGACGGCGGCATTCCACTTCAAGAGCAGCACGCTGAGGGCCTTCGAGATGCGGCTCGGGCGGCGCTGCCTTGCGGCTGTGCGAACTCCAGCCATGGGCGAAAGGCAGCGTC
>CABQCA010000212.1 GCA_902462525.1 uncultured Porphyromonadaceae bacterium
GGTCCATGCCGCGAAGAGCTCTACCGTGCGGAAGCCGCCGATTTCTTTGCAGGCAGCGTCATTGTTCCTTCCGACGGCACCGTTCTTTCTCTCACACGCTGATTTTTCGGGCAAAAAATTTGCGCGGAGTCGTTTTATTGCTTATTTTTGGGCAATCCTTCTATACTTCTACAGAGTATGAAACACCTTAAATTGCCATTCAGCACTCCTCGCCGGCTTCCATTTTATCTGGCGACTGAAGAATGGTGCGCCCGGTTTCTCCCTCCCGACGATTATTTCTTTTCGTGGCGTGTGATGCCTACAGTGATATGCGGCCGTAATCAGGATATGACACGCGAAGTTGATATGGACTACTGCCGTAAGAACGGTATTGATGTCGTGCGCCGTAAGAGCGGAGGTGGATGCGTCTACGCTGACTTAGACAATTTCATGTTTTCCTACATCTGCCCGGGCGATGAGATAACCGCTACTTTTGCCCGCTACACAACCATGATAGCCGGTGTGCTTCAGGCCATGGGCGTAGATGCCCGAGCAAACGGCCGTAACGATATTGTGGTAAACAACCGCAAGATAGCCGGTAATGCCTTCTACCATCTCCCTGGACGATGCATAGCTCACGGCACGATGCTCTACAATTTCGACCCCTCGGTGATGCAACGGGCTATAACGCCGTCGCGCGCTAAACTTGAATCGAAAGCCGTCCGCTCAGTGCCTATGAGAGTCACATGCGCTCGGGCTGAAGGCATCACGCTCAGTCACAACGAATTTGAAAACAGATTTATCAGCAGTATATGCGACGGTGAGGTTCTCGTCTGCCCTGACGACATATACGAAATCGAAAAGATCGAACAAACTTACTACCGGCCCGTTTTTCTTTACAGAAAAGGCGCCCACGAAGCGGACGCAACTTCAATGCCGGTTCTGACAGCAAAAAAACGCATCGAAGGAGTAGGAGAAGTTGAAATCCGTCTCACAAAAACGTATGACAGAAAAATAAACAGCATCGGACTCACCGGTGATTTTTTTCTCATCGGCGACATGCATGAATACATATGCAAGCCACTTGAAGGCACTCCGTTGCAAGTGCCTGAAATAAAAAAAGCTGTGGAAGCCGCCAATCCAGGAGCAGCGATTGCCGGTCTCTCACGCGAAAACCTTCTCGAACTATTGATACAAATCACCGAAGAATCTCAAAAGGAAAACATCTAAATACTCTAATATGGAAAATGAAATGAAACACACCTGCCTATGGGAACGCCACGAAGCGCTCAATGCCAAAATGGCCCCTTTTGCAGGCTATGATATGCCCATCGAATATAACAGTCTCGATGCAGAACACACTGCTGTACGAACTTGCTCGGGCCTCTTCGACGTTTCGCACATGGGAGAAATATACGTCACCGGCGCCGACGCCGTTGCTTTCGTCGACCATATTTTCACCAACTACGTCGCACCTATGCATATAGGCCAGGTGCTCTACGGCATGATGACATATCCAGACGGCGGAACTGTCGACGACCTGCTTGTCTACCGTCTCGGCGACGAAAGTTTTCTGCTTGTTGTCAACGCGTCAAACCTCGAGAAAGATGTGAACTGGGTTCGCGACTGCGCCGAAGGATACCGCGTGAAAATCCGCGATTACTCGGCCGAATGCGGCCAGATAGCTCTCCAAGGACCTGACAGCGAAAAGATTCTAAAAACCGTGCTGGGAATCGATGCTTCGGCTCTCACATTCTATACTTTCACCGTGCTCGACGGAAACATCATCGTCAGCCGTACCGGGTACACAGGCGAAGACGGCTTCGAAATCTATGCCGACCCGAGCCGAATAGTGGAAATGTGGAACTCTCTCATAGCCTACGGCATACAGCCCTGTGGCCTCGGTTGCCGCGACACCCTGCGATTCGAGGCAGGACTGCCTCTCTACGGCGATGAACTTTCCGAAACTATCACCCCCATAGAAGCCGGGCTCGGCATATTCGTAAAGCTCGACAAACCGGGTGGTTTCATAGGCAGCGACGAGCTGGCCAAACAGAAAGCAGAAGGTCCCCGACGCAAACTTATCGGCCTGGAAATCGACTCCAAAGCCGCTGCAAGGCATGGCTTCGAAGTGCTCGATATGGACGGTGCCGTAGTCGGTCACATCACCACAGGCTACAATTCCCTCACTCTCGGGAAAAACATAGCCCTCGCTCTCGTCGAGGCGCGGTATGCTCCTGTAGGCTCCCGACTTCAGGTACGTATACGCCGTAAACTGGCGCCAGCAACAGTAATAAAAAAACGTTTCTACGTACCAAACTACAAGAAATAGCTCCTAAATAATTAATTTTCAACTTCAAAAATATACGGTCATGGCAAAAACCTTCTATGCCCCCTCCCACGAATACATCACCGTCGACGGAAACATCGGCTACATTGGAATCTCTGAATTCGCAGCCAAAGAACTCGGCAATGTCACATACGTCGATATGCCCGAGGCCGATGACGAGTTCGAAGCCGGCGAAGACTTCGGCGCCATCGAAAGCCGAAAAGCAGCATCCGACCTTTTCGCCCCTGTCGACATAAAAGTGCTCGACATAAACGATGCCCTTGAGGCCGACCCCACTCTCATAAACCGCGACCCGCTTAACAACTGGATCATAAAGGTGGAAATTTCCGATCCAACCCAGCTCGACAGTCTCATGGACGAGAAGGCATATGCCGATTTCACCGCAGCTGAAAAGTAACTATGGCAAATCCCTATATACCGTCGCCGGGCGAAGATAAAGCACGCATGACGGAAGTCGCCGGAAGCACCGACGCCCAGTACGCCGACA
>CABQCA010000213.1 GCA_902462525.1 uncultured Porphyromonadaceae bacterium
ACTCAAATCTCAAATTAATTTATTAAATTTGCATATGAGTATGTAATCCTCGTTAATTATGAGAAATCTACCTAGTCTTATATTGCAAATAGATGGAATTACTTGATAACCGCAGACCATCCGGTTACATTTCATAAATGGGTGGGCTCGTGCAACAATCCTGAGCTTCTGGCAATCGGCGACAACAGTGCTTTGATATTCTACAGCGACTTCTATTATCCCGACGAAACCGGAGTGAAGCGCAAGACCATACTCTGCCGCGAAATCAAAGTGGAAATTGAATAGTACCGCTCACAATCTAAACAGACAACAGAAATATGAAATTTATGAGAGCAATGATGGCTGCGGCCATCGGATTGTCGGCACTGATGCCGGCAATTGCAGCATTCGCCGACAATGCGCCGGCGCCTTATCTCGATGTCAACCGTCCGATTGAAGAAAGGGTGCAGGATGCGCTCAGCCGCATGACCACAGAGGAGAAGGTTGCTATCATCCACGCTCAGTCGAAATTCAGTTCGCCGGGGGTGCAGCGTCTTGGCATTCCCGAACTCTGGTGTACCGACGGTCCCCACGGCATCCGTCCGGAGGTTTTCTGGGATGAATGGAACCAGGCCGGCTGGACCAACGACTCCTGTACTGCTTTCCCGGCGCTGACATGCCTTGCGGCTACATGGAATCCGGAAATTGCGGCTCTCTATGGCAAATGCATCGGAGAGGAAGCCCGTTACCGTGAGAAAGATGTATTGCTCGGTCCGGGCGTGAATATCTACCGCACTCCGCTCAACGGCCGTAATTTCGAGTATATGGGTGAAGATCCCTATCTCGCCTCCGTAATGGTCGTGCCCTACATCAAGGGGGTGCAGAGCAACGGTGTGGCCACCTGCGTGAAGCATTATGCGCTCAACAATCAGGAGCAGCGCCGCCACACTACTGACGTTGATCTGAGCGATCGCGCCCTTTATGAAATCTATCTGCCGGCATTCAAGGCGGCAGTGACAGAGGGTGGCTCATGGTCGATAATGGGTTCTTACAATCTGTACAAGGGACGTCATGTCTGTCAGAACAGCCGCCTGCTGAAAGATATTCTTCGCGATGAGTGGGGATTTGATGGGGCCGTGATCTCTGACTGGGGTGCTGTGCACAACACGGAGCAGGCAATCGACGGTGGTCTCGATCTTGAGTTCGGCTCATGGACCAACGGCCTTTCCGAGGGGATGAAAAACGCCTACGACAGTTATTTCATGGCTTATCCCTATCTGAAACTCATCAAGGAGGGTAAGACGGACACCAAAGAACTTGACAAGAAGGCCGGCAATGTGCTGCGGCTGATTTTCCGTACGGCCATGAATCCCTCGAAGCCTTTCGGTTCGATGAATTCGCCCGAGCATGTGGCCGCCGCTCGTCGTATTGCCGGTGAAGGGATTGTGTTGCTTAAAAACGATGGCAATCTGCTGCCGCTCGATCTTACGGGTAAAAGGAAGATTGTTGTGGTAGGTGAAAACGCCATAAAAATGATGACCGTTGGCGGGGGCAGCTCGTCGCTGAAGGCGCGCAGGGAGGTGACACCGCTCGACGGCCTGAAGCAGCGTGTCGGAGAGGATGTGGATGTGGTTTATGTACGCGGATATGTGGGCGACCCTGTCATGGAGCAGGACGGCCTGAAGGTGCAGGATATTTCCGACAGCCGGAGCGCTGACGAACTGCTTGCCGAGGCTGTCGATGCTGCCCGCGGAGCAGACTACGTGATTTTCGTAGGTGGCCTGAACAAGGCTCCGCATCAGGACTGCGAGGATGCCGACCGCGAAGGGCTGGGTCTGCCTTACGGACAGGACCGCCTGATCAGCGAGTTGGCCAGAGTTAATTCCAATCTGGTGGTTGTGAATCTTTCCGGCAATGCCGTGGCCATGCCATGGATTAAGGATGTGCCTGCCGTGGTGCAGGGGTGGTTTATAGGCTCGGAGGCAGGCAATGCCATCACCGATGTGCTGTCGGGTGACGTGAACCCCTCGGGCAAGCTGCCGTTTACGTTCCCGATGAGTCTGGCCGACGTCGGTGCCCATGCCGCAGGTGAATATCCCGGCAACAAGGCCGAGCTTGACGCATCGAAAGAGTGGGGCGACACCATCAGAGAGTATTACAACGACGATATTTTCGTCGGCTACCGCTGGGCCGACAAAGAGAAGACCACTCCGCTTTTCCCGTTCGGTCATGGACTGAGCTACACTTCTTTCGAATATGGCAAACCCACCGCCGATAAAAAGGTGATGACCGCTGACGACATTATCACCGTTTCTGTAAATGTGAAGAATACCGGCAGCCGGGAGGGTAGCGAGATTGTGCAGCTCTATATCGCCGACAAGAAATCGAGCCTGCCTCGTCCGGTCAAGGAACTGAAAGGTTTCCGGAAAGTGAAACTTGCCCCCGGCGAGGATACAACTGTAAGTTTCATAGTCGACAAGACTGCGTTGAGTTTCTTCGACGACAAGAAACATCAGTGGGTTACCGAACCAGGCAAGTTCGAGGCCATAGTTGGCGCTTCGTCGCGCGACATCAAGGGTTCACTACTCTTCGAACTGAAATAAAATGCCATCGTATGCCCCGGATTTTTACCGCAAAATACACTTGTCTATTACCGCAAATAATTGCGTAATGTCCTTATATTAAGCAATTAATAGATTCTTCAACGAGGACGAGTATTGAAGCTACAAAATTCACACAACTACCTTATAATCAATGGTCAAGCAAAATATAATTTGTTTGGCCATT
>CABQCA010000214.1 GCA_902462525.1 uncultured Porphyromonadaceae bacterium
GACTGTGCCGAGGACGACGCCCGGACACTCGCATTGCGTTTCGTCGACCGCCTTCCCGAAATCAAACGCCTTCTCTACACCGACGTGGAGGCGATGTACAACAACGATCCTGCCGCCGACAACTACGCCGAGGTAATTCTCAGCTACCCCATAGTCCACGCCATGGTTCACTATCGCACTGCACACGCCCTGTCGCAGCTCGACATACCGGTGATTCCGAGGGTGATAACCGAACTGGCGCACTCCGACACCGGCATCGACATAAATCCGAAGGCTCAGATTGGCGAGTACTTCGCCATCGACCACGGCACAGGCGTGGTTATCGGCGAAACTTGTATTGTGGGCAACCATGTGACAATCTACCAGGGTGTTACTCTGGGTGCAAAGAATTTCTCTCTCGACAGCAACGGACATCCGATGAATATCCCCCGACATCCGATAATAGAGGATAATGTGACTATATATTCCAACAGCTCGATTTTAGGGCGCATAACGGTTGGCCACGATTCGGTGATCGGCGGCAATATATGGCTGACTCATTCTGTGCCGCCCGGTTCCCGAATCCTGCAAAGTTCGGCTGTAGCCGACAAACTTTCCTCCTAACGTCTCAACTTCCTAATATCCTAATATGATTTACAGCAGTCTGACAGAACTGATTGGCAACACGCCTCTTCTTGAAGTCAAAAATATAGAAAATAGTGAAAACCTGACGGCCCGGATTTTAGTAAAACTCGAAAAATTCAATCCCGGCGGCAGCGCCAAGGACCGCATAGCTCTGGCAATGATAGAAGACGCCGAGAGAAAGGGCTTGCTGAAGCCCGGCGGAACTATCATAGAGCCGACAAGCGGAAATACCGGCATCGGCCTGGCATGGATAGCTGCGCTGAAAGGTTACCGCCTTATTCTGACGATGCCCGACACCATGAGCGTCGAACGTCGGAAACTACTCGCTGCTCTCGGCGCCACAATTGTCCTGACACCCGGCAGCGGAGGCATGAACGGGGCCATTGCCAAGGCAGAGGAACTGAAGAACGCCACACCCGGTGCATTTATCCCGGGCCAGTTCGACAATCCGGCGAACGCCGAAGCACACCGGCAGACTACCGGCGAAGAAATATGGCGCGATACCGACGGCAAGGTCGATATCCTCGTGGCTTCCGTTGGTACCGGCGGTACTCTAAGCGGCAGCGCCGAAACGCTGAAGGCACACAATCAGGCTATAAAAGCCGTGGCCGTTGAGCCGTCGGCCTCGCCTGTGCTGAGCGGCGGGAAGCCCGGTCCCCACAAAATTCAGGGAATCGGCGCAGGATTCATACCCAAGAATTATAATCCTGCCGTTGTCGATGAAATCATCGGTGTTTCCGTCGACGATGCCTTCGCCGGAGCACGGCTTCTCGCACGGCGCGAAGGCCTGTTGGCCGGTATTTCGTCGGGTGCCGTCCTTGCGGCGACAATAGCCATTGCGCGCCGGCCGGAGAATACTGGAAAAACAATTGTGGCCATCCTCCCCGACACCGGCGAACGCTATCTGTCCACTGCTCTCTTCGACTGAACAACAAGCCCCGCGCACTGAGACTGGGGAGCCTTCATGCGCGGGGCTTATTATGTCGGGTCGTGACCGGCGTTATTTTTTAGCGTTTTCGGCTTCGACAGCGGCGGCGAGTTCGGGGTCGATCATGATGCGGCCGCAGTACTCGCATACAATCACTTTCTTGTGCATCTTGATTTCGATCTGCTTCTGCGGGGGTATGCGGTTGAAGCAACCGCCGCAGGCGTTACGGTCGACGATGACGATGCCGAGACCGTTGCGTGCGTTCTTACGGATACGTTTGAAAGCGGTGAGGGTGCGCTCGTCGACGCCCGGTTCGAGAGATTTTGCGCGCCCGATGAGGTTTTCCTCTTCAGAACGTGTTTCGCTGACAATGTTTTCGAGGTCGGCCTTCTTCTCGTTTAGAATGTGAGTCTGGTCGGCGATGTTCTGCTCGATAACGGCAATTTCCTTCTGACGGTTCTCGATGTCGCGCTCTATTTCGGTGATGTTCTTCTCGCCGAGCTGTATTTCGAGTGTCTCGTATTCGATTTCCTTGGTGAGATTGTCGAACTCATGGTTGTTACGCACGTTGTCGAGCTGCGAACGGTAGCGCTCGATGAGCGTTTTCTTGTTTTCGATTTTGTTCTGTTCGGCGGTGCGACGGATACGGAGGTCCTCGATATCGCCCTGATAGCGCTCGATGCGTGTGTTGAGGCCCAGGATAGTATCCTGAAGGTCTTTCACTTCCAGAGGCAGCTCGCCGCGAATGTTGCGTATGCGGTCGATTTCTGTCAGAATGGTCTGAAGCTCGTAGAGTGTCTTCAGACGGTCTTCAACTGAGCGGGGTGCTTCGGTTTTCTTTTCTGTTGCCATATTTTTAAATATTCAACTTTCGCAAGCTCAAGTTGAAGTGAATAAAGTGAAAAGAGTGAATAAAGTCAAGATAATAGTCACTTAGAGGCGAAGGGCGAGGTTTTTAATCCTGTAATCCTGTCAGCCTATTAGCTTGTCAGCCCATTCTCTTAACTTTTTACACTTTATAAACTTTTTCAACTTTCACTGTGAGTAAGTTGGAAACTTGCGAACTTAAATTATAGATATTTTACGGGGTTGATTTGAGATTTTGCGATAGCAGTGGGGAAGGAAGGCATTTCGCGGGAGAGTGCCCCGGCTATGACTTCGGTGGCGAACTGCTCGCTTTCGAAATGGCCGATATCGAAGATAGCCATG
>CABQCA010000215.1 GCA_902462525.1 uncultured Porphyromonadaceae bacterium
GCCACAGCGACATCACTACGCCCCCCGTCTACACTCTCAACCGCGCCGACGGCAAGCAGATAGCTGTCGTTGCCGACAACAAGGACTACGCAGCCCGCACCGTGCCCCTGCTGGGCAAGAAAGAATTCTTCACCATGCGTTCGGGCGACACCGAGCTGAACGGCTACATGGTGAAGCCTGCCGATTTCTCGGCCTCGCGCCGCTATCCGGTGATAATGAGCCAGTACAGCGGACCGGGCTCGCAGAGCGTGCTCAACCGCTGGAGCTTCGACTGGGAGGCCTACTTTGCCTCGCAGGGCTACATCGTGATGTGCGTCGACGGACGCGGTACCGGCGGACGCGGCACAGCCTTCCGCACAGCCGTCTATAAAGACCTCGGACGCCTTGAAACCATCGACCAGGTGGCGGCAGCCCGATATGCCGCCTCGCTGCCCTACGTCGACCCCGCCCGCATCGGCATCTACGGCTGGAGCTTCGGCGGCTACGAAGCTCTGATGTGCGCCTCGGCTGACAACTGCCCGTATGCCGCCGCCGTCGCCATAGCCCCGGTCACCGACTGGCGCTACTACGACACTGTCTTCACCGAACGCTACATGCTCACCCCGCAGCAGAACGAAAACGGCTACAACAGCTCATCGGCCATCATGCGCTCGCTGCATCTGGCGTGCCCGCTGCTTGTGATGTACGGCACTGCCGACGACAACGTCCATCCGGCCAACTCGCTCCAGTACGTCTCCACCCTCCAGAGTCTGGGCATGATGTGCGACATGTTCGTATTCCCCAACATGAACCACTCCATCAACGGCTGTAACGCCCGTGCAGTGGTCTACGCCAAGATGTTACAATATTTCGACAGCAAACTGAAATGAAAACGGAAGAAGCTCCCGAGGCACTTTCCGCCGCAATGTGGCGCAACTGGGCGATATCGTTCGGAGCCATCATTCTGCCCCTTGTGTTCTCGCTGTTCACCCGGCTCACATGGCTGCCTTTCATAGCCCTCGCCGAGGTCTATGTTCTGGCCAGCCTGCGGCGTGCCGAAATGCTCGCACCACTGAGCCGTTGCTCGGTGGTGTCCGCCATCGTCATCCGGACGCTCACGCTGTCGGCCGCAATAATGATAATTATCAACATTCTGTGCACCGACTTCCTCATTCCCACGGTGTTCCACATGCGTGTATTCAACTCCGAGATACCGTTCATCGTGTGCCTCATCGAGGCGCCGGTCACTGTTTTCTTCTGTATCCTCTCGCTATTCGAAGGCCTTGATTCGAAGGGGTGTCGCGATTGCCAGCGCCGCAACGGTTACTACGCCGGCGACAGCATGGCCGCCACGCTTTACTACCGCGAGGCACGCTATCAGACATCGGTTCTCCTCACGCTGAGTATCGCCATGGGAATTGTAGAATATTTCTACTACTTCGCACGCTACATCAACGCCAATTTCAACGATCCCGACCGTTTCTTCTTCGTCTACATGCCCATAGCGGTCTATGCCCTTTCGCTGCCCATCCTCTACTTCCGCTACACGAACATGGGAGCCATCTACACCTCGATGCTCAAATCGACGGGCGCGCACCACGACGGCACCCTTGTGCGCTATCTCATATTCTGCGGCGACAACATGCTGCTGCGCCAGAACGACGATGAGAAATGGGATACACCCGCCGAGGCAAGGATTCCTCACCATATGCCGGTCGGAGAATATGAGGCCAGGCACATGTTCAGCGAAATCACCGGCAACGAAGCATTCGGAATCCGCTACTGCTTCACAAACCGCGCATTCGCCTCGAACACCAAGATGACCCACTACGCCGTCTTCCTTGAAAACGAAACCGACATGCCGGCCGACGACTCACGGGTATGGTTCAACCCCTATCTGCTCGACAACGCCCTTGCCGCCAACGCCCTCAGTCCTGTGCTTGCCAACGAACTCTACCGTATCCACACCATCACCATGGCATGGAAGACCTACGACCGGGAAGGACGCCGCCTATACCCCATCAAGCACTACCGCCCCACTTTCCGCCTGCGCGACCTGCGCGAGTGGACAGTTGACTACGACGACGAGACATGGTTCGATATCGCCGGCAGCAATGAGGACCGACGCTTTTTCCGCACCCGCCGCTTATGGAACCGCATAACGAACCTCATCAGGCCTCGGACCAAAAGCCCCATGGGATGAGAAAGGTACTTGCTGTAGTAGGGCCTACGGCCTGCGGCAAGACTCGCCGCGGCGTAGCTCTGGCGCGCGCCATCGGCGGTGAGATTGTAAGCGCCGACTCGCGTCAGGTGTACCGCGGAATGGACGTCGGCACAGGCAAGGATCTCGCGGATTACGGCACCGATGTGCCCTACCATCTTATCGACATCGCCGAACCGGGCACCAAGTACAATCTTTTCAGGTTTCTCACCGACTGCCGGCGTGCTGTCGGCGACATCGAAGCCCGCGGTCGCCTTCCGATAATCGTGGGAGGTACCGGCATGTATGTCGAGAACTTCCTTAAAGGCGTGCGGTTGCCCGAAGTTCCGGCAAACCCGGGGCTGCGTCAGGCGCTTGCCGGCAAAAGTCTCGGCGAACTCACCGCCATGCTGGCATCGATGAAGACTCTGCACAACAGCACCGACGTCGACACCGCAGCCCGCGCCGTACGCGCCATCGAAATCGAGCAATATTATCTCGATCACCCCGACCTCACCGCCGACACCCGCGGTGCCGAACCCGTGCCGGCTGTGATAGTGGGTATCGTCATC
>CABQCA010000216.1 GCA_902462525.1 uncultured Porphyromonadaceae bacterium
ATGGAATCGGCCCTATTTTTTTCTATTGCTTCCTAAAGTTTAGCGGACAGTAATAATTACTATCCTGATAATGGGAGCGTTGAAATTTTGGCAGGTTCTCAACTGAGCATTAACGATCCAATAGTTAATACCGAGAAATACCCCTCTGTAGAAGCCCTTCGCAACGAGCTTATTGAGGAAGAGATAGTTGTCGAAACAAATGGGAAATTTATTTTCACTTCCGATTATCTCGTAATTCCGAAGCGGGTTAAATCCACGGCTCTTTCTCCTGCGGCAGAGATCATATTACATGGTTCGCGTAACGGTAAAGAATTATGGAGGACTGACGACGGATATTCTATTAAGGATTTGGATGTTCTGTAATCAAAATAACTGAATCCTTATAGCAAAAGGTCGCGGATAGTGGCGTCCGATATGAGCCATCGGCTTTCGGGAATGTGAAGGTGCGTTCCTGTATCGATTAGTTCGCCGGTGGCAGTTTTTGCGTCGGCTTTAGCTTTGAATTCCGGCTGATATTTGGCCGGAATTTTTGTAATGTCGAGGCCTTGCGAGGTACGTAGAGCGGTGAAGATGATGTCGTTTACTTTTTCAGTCTCGGTTTCGGTATCGAAGTGCAGACATTCTGCCGGATTGGCTGTATAGCGTTTTAGCGAGCTGTCGACGTAGCGCCTTATGCCGTCGGCTCCGAGGCTGTGGGCTCCCGGGCCGAGACCGAGATAGGGAGTAGAGTCCCAGTACGATGAGTTGTGGCGTGAATGATAGCCCGGCAAAGCAAAGTTCGATATTTCATAGTGGCTGTAGCCTGCGTCGGCGCTTGCCCGGCAAAGATAGTCGTAGAACCCGGCTATGGTGTCGTCGTCGGTTTCGGTGATGTCGCCGCGCTGTAGCTTCACGCCGAGCAGTGTGTGCGGTTCTATGGTGAGGCAGTAGGCCGAAAGATGCTCGGGCCGTAGGTATAGCATGGTATCTACCGATCGGCGCCAGGATTCACCGCTTTGGCCGGGCAATCCGTAGATGAGGTCGCAGCTGATGTTGCTGAAGCCGAAGCGTCGCAGGCGCCGGCAGGCATCAATGGCCTGTGCTGCTGTGTGCCGTCGTCCTACGGCAAGGAGTTCCTCGTCGGCGAGCGACTGCACTCCCATGCTGATTCTGTTTACACCACATTCGCTCCAGGCTTTCATCCGTTTCCCGTCTATATCTTCAGGATTTGCTTCCACGGTGAACTCTTCGGGTGAATATTCTCTGAAAACAGCTGTCAGGCGTCTGAACTGTTCCGGCGTTAGTATCGACGGGGTGCCTCCCCCAAAGTAAATGGTACGTACGTCATGTCTGCCAAGTTCAACGCGCCGTTCTTCGAACTCACAGGCAAGAGCATCGATATAGGCATCGGCGAGAGGGGCTGCCGATCCTGGCCGTGAATAGAAATCACAGTAAGCACACTTGGCGTGGCAGAAGGGTACATGAACATAAATGCCGGCCATAGTTCAGAATATGGGTACTACTCGGCCGCAAAGGCTAAGAAATGGGCAGAAACGGCAGTCCGAGGCGTTTTCACACTGTGTGAAGGGAGTTTCGTTGTCGAATATCCGTTCCAGCATTTCGCGAAGCCGAGGCATAAATTTGTCGCTTATCTGCCTGTAGCTTTTTATTTCGCTTTTGTCGACTATTACCGGGACCAACGGTTCGCCGCTGTTGAGCATGCGGCGCGGATGAATCATCGGTACGATGTCGAGTTCCGATTTTTCCATGGCGGCATATGCCTCACAATAGGTAAGGACCTGAAAGATGCCCTCTGCGCCGCCGCTGAAAACCTTGTCGAGAGTGGCCGATGTTTCTTCATCGCCGGTCTTGAAGTCGATAAATCGCAGTTTGCCCGCGTCGATTCGGTCTACGCGGTCGATCGACATTGTAAAATTTATGGTCAGCTTGTCGGAGATTTTCCACGGACCGCGGTGTTTTTCTTCCGATGTTATGTAGGTGAAACCGTCGTGACCGTAGTAATCGCGCTCGGCGGCAAGGTCGTTCCGCACCATTTTGGTCACTACTTCGACACACAGCATGCCTTCGGCCGGCAGAAGCGGGTCGGAGCCGTCGGCGGTTCTGTACTGCTGATAGCACTGGTCTACGACTTTCGACAATACTGTACGTTCGATGGTTCGGTTGTTTTCCTGAAGCAGCCGGTCGTAGAACGACCTGTCGATCAGGCATCCTTCGTAGCCTTTTGTGAGTTCCTGAATTGAATTATGGACTATGGTGCCGAAATCGCTGGCTGAAATGTAGTCGGCGAGTTCGTCGCTGCCGCGCATCGAGCCTACATATTGCAGATAGAACTGCAGCGGACATCTGATGTAGGTTTTCAGTGCCGAGGCCGACAGGAAAATGTCGCCTCCAGGCTTGAGCTGTTCGAGGCGACTCATCACTTCGGGTGTTTTGGGCACCGCGACGGTACCTTTGTCCGATGGCACGGCGGCAGGCGAAACGTTTGTTATGTCGACATTCAGGGCCGGCATCAGATAGCGCATCTGCGACACGTAGCGCGATATCTCGCCGTTGCCGAGAGCTTCGGTGCGCGAGTCGTAGAAGAGTGTCACATGCTTTGCCCGGGCCAGAAGGCGGTAAAAACAGTATGCGTAGGTCGATTCGAGACTGTCGAACTCCGGTAGACCGAATGCTCCGCGAAGAGAGCCGGGAATCATAGTACGGGTGTACTGCCGTCGGGGGAATATGCGCTCGTTC
>CABQCA010000217.1 GCA_902462525.1 uncultured Porphyromonadaceae bacterium
TCGAACTCTTTGCCGACAATTTCCGCCTCACTTCAAAAACCTTCAGTCTCAAATAAATGGACTTTGCGAACTATCTCTACGAAGCCGTCAACTCAGTGGAGGTAAACACAGTCGGCTCAATCTATAAGCTTGTGCTGAGCATGCTTCTGGGAGCCGTAGTGGGCTTCGAGCGTCGTCGCAAAGGCCAGACTGCCGGTGTCCGCACCTTTTCGCTGATTGCCATGGGTGCCACTCTGGCTATGCTGCTGTCGATTTATGTTCCCCAGGAATATATGGGGCTTAAGAATGGCGATCCTGGCCGTATAGCGGCGCAAGTGATAACAGGCATCGGTTTTCTCGGCGCCGGTGCCATAATCCAGATGAAAGGTTCGGTACGTGGCCTGACAACGGCAGCCGGAATATGGATGGTGGCCATCATCGGCATGGCAGTAGGACTCGGCATGTACACTCTCTCGATTTTTGCCAGCGCACTGATACTTTTCATATTAGTACTGCTCGAAGGCATAGAGAAGAAGTTGAGCCGCGGCGCAGAATCGCGGATTATACGTATCCGCACCGCCGAAATTCTCAAAGATATCAGCGACTATAAGCAGGTACTGCGCCAGCACAACATTCACCTGAGCAACTTCTATGTCGACTACGATTTCGATGCCGACGAAACTCACCTCAATCTCATAGTGCTCGTGCGCGAAACCACCGACTATATATCTCTCTTCTCACAGTTTTCAAAACTGCACCCGACCAAAGCAATCACCCTTGCAAACCAAATAAATATTTAGACTAAAATGGAAGTGCAGGGACTGATTCGTGATTTGGCGTTTATTCTTCTGCTGGGAGCTGTTGTCACAGTCCTTTTCAAATGGATAAAACAACCAGTGGTGCTCGGCTACATTGTCGCGGGCTTTTTGGCAAGTCCGCACTTCGAGTATCTTCCGTCGGTCACAACCGAGGAGAACATCGATTTCTGGGCTCAGATAGGCATCGTTGTACTTCTATTCTCACTCGGCCTCGAATTCAGTTTCCGTAAACTGGTGAACTCCGGAGGCTCGGCAGTAGTGACGGCTCTGACTATTGTGTGCGGAATGATGGGAGCAGGCTTTGCCGTAGGGCATCTGATGGATATGAACCGTATCAACTGTCTCTTCTTAGGTGGAATGCTCTCAATGTCTTCGACCACTATCATCATAAAGGCATTTACCGACATGGGCCTGAGACAGAAAAAATTTGCCTCCCTTGTTCTTGCGGTTCTTATTGTGGAGGATCTTTTCGCAGTTCTTATGATGGTGCTTCTGTCGTCGATTGCTATCAACAACAGTGTGGAAGGAGGCGAACTGCTTTTCAGTGTCGGCAAACTGATGTTTTTCATCATCATCTGGTTTCTCGTTGGTGTCTATCTGCTACCCTCGGTTCTCAACCGCATACGGTGGTTCCTCAACCCCGAGACACTGCTGGTAGTATCAATGGGACTTTGCCTTGGCATGGCTGTATTCTCGGTTTATTGCGGCTTCTCGCTGGCGCTCGGGGCCTTTGTCATGGGTTCCATCCTTGCCGGGACGAGCTATGCCGAGCGGATTGAGGCTGTTGTCACTCCTGTGAAAGACCTTTTCGGCGCCGTATTTTTCATTTCGGTAGGCATGATGGTGCAGCCGAATATACTTGTACAATACTGGGGGCCTATACTACTTCTGTCGGCAGTCGTGATTGCCGGCATGATAGTGTTCGGCACATTCGGTATGCTTCTTACCGGACAAACGCTCAAAGTGGCTATTCAGTCGGGCTTTTCACTGACTCAGATCGGCGAATTCGCATTCATCATAGCCACACTCGGCATGAGTCTGGGTGTCCTCGACAGCACCATCTACCCGATTGTGGTAGCGGTATCGGTTATCACAACCTTTACTACTCCCTACTTCATCAAGATGGCATTGCCTTTCTACAACTGGCTTGTGAAACATATTCCGCGACGGCTGCGCTATCTATTCGAACGCTACCGGCGCCAGGCCGACCGTACAGAAGCCGCCGGCAGCCCGTGGAAAGCGATACTTCGACGCTATATATGGCGCACAGTACTCTACTCTGTCGTTCTGGTGGCAATTCTGCTGTTGTCACGGCAGTATCTCTACCCCTGGCTCAAGGAAATCGCCGGCGAATGGGACCGTCTTATTTGCGTTGTCCTCACCCTCGGTGCTATGGCGCCTTTCCTGCTTGCATTGATGATTCCAGGCAATGCAAGCGGTTTTGCGGGCGGTCTGGGCAGCAATGTGCCGAAGATCGTGATGACAGTATTCAGATTTCTGATTGCAATGGTTTTCATTGTCGGCGCCATTACCGAAGTTTATTCAGCCCGTGCCGGCATAATAGTCATCGTGGCGGTAATTGTGATGATAGCTTTTTACTTTTCCCGTCGCCTCAACGCCAGCATGATACGCATCGAAGATAAGTTCCTTGACAATCTCAACGAACGCGAATTGCGACGCAACGGCAAAAAAAACGCCGTTGTAAACGATCTTCATCAGGCCTTCATGACTGTCGGCTCCGAGTGTGTCTTCGCCGGCGAACGTCTGATGGATTCCGATTTGCGAAACCGCTTCGGTGTCAACGTAGTCAGCATACAGCGCGGCAATCGCTTCATCCCCATCCCCAATGGCCGCGAAAGGCTCTATCCCGGCGATGTCGTTGGCGTGATAGGCACCGACGAACAG
>CABQCA010000218.1 GCA_902462525.1 uncultured Porphyromonadaceae bacterium
AGTCCCTCTCGGTGTCATAAGCCGCGACGACGGCAAGGTGTTTACAGTCTGCTATTACCCGAACAAGATGACCGATGATTATGCCGACCATACCCGCCGCAAGGCTATCGAGTACGACAATGTGGCCAATTTTACCCTGCGCATTCTTTATTCGGCGGCTTTCTGGTATCTCGACTATCTTCATACGGTGACTCAGGACGTAGTAGGAACGGAGAAAAAACTGCGGCAGTCGGTGCAGAACACCGAGCTTATCAATCTCATGAAGATTCAGAAGTCGCTGGTGTTTTTCAATACTTCGGTCAAGGGCGACTCACTCGTGCTCGAACGTCTCGAAAAGATATATGCAGGTTCAATTGACAGTGAACTCTATGAAGACGTGGAAATCGAGTTGCGTCAGGCCGATTCGACTATCGGCATCTACAGCAATATTCTCGAAGGTACCATGGACGCATATGCCTCAATTATAAACAATAATGTCAATGGCATAATGAAGCGAATGACAGGATTATCGATTATTCTTATGGTGCCTACATTTGTGGCATCGCTCTACGGAATGAACGTCGATATCCTGCTTTCCGGGAAATATGCTTTTTGGATAATTCTGCTTATTGCCATTGCCCTTACAGCTGTAGCTTTCCTGATTCTGAGGCGTTGCCGATGGATATAAAAAGGCCGTATACCGGAATGGCATACGGCCTGTATCATGGTTAGGATGCTGTTAATATGGAAAAGCGGTTTCGCTTACATATACTTTGAAATTTTTGATGGCTCCGGGAACCTCGCTTTCCATTCGTGGCAGATACTGTATGCCGCTGATGTTGTGGCTGGCGCCGAGGTCGATCACGATGGCATGGGGGAAGGGCGTGCCGGGTACTGTGCTCCAGTAGGTCGATTCCTGAAGATCGAAGGTTTTGTCGGCCGAACGGTTGACACCTGCCATGTCTTCGCTGTCAGCGTAGAGCACCGTCCACGGTTCGCGTGACAGGCGTTCTCCCTTGTTGTTGAGCAGATAGAGCTCAGCGATGGCGGCTACATCCTTGCCGTCGATGGCATCAATGGCTTCGATTGCTACATAACGGCCTTTGACAGGCGTGCTGAAATCGGCCTTCTGCCAGCCGTTGCCGGGCTTGAAGGTGCCGGTCAGCGAAGGTTTGAATCCGGTAAGGTCGAGGTTTTCGCCTTCGTTGCGGTGGGTGAGAGGTTTCTTCACGAGCAACTGGTCGAGCAGGGGCTGCTTAAGGCCTTCGGATGTGGCTTCGCGCGGACCGAGAATGTCGAACACCAGAATTTCGTTCTCACCTTTCTTGAGCCAGCAGCCGGGCATGTAGAGTGTCTGCTGCGGGCCGATTTCCCAAATGCGCCCCATAGGATGACCGTTCACATATACCAGGCCTTTGCCCCAGGTTTCGAAGTTGAGGAATGTGTCCGAGGGCTTTTTGACGGTAAAGGTGCCACGGTAGACTCCGCGGGGCAAGCGCCCGTCGCTGTTTTTGCCGACGGAAGCGATGGGTTTGAAATCCATTGCTTTGTAGGTCTCTTCGGTGTCTTCGATATTGAAGACTTCCCAGTTTTTGAGATCGCATACGAAACTGTGGCCGTCACGGTCTTCTGTTATTGTCACATTGTCGGTAATACCCTTGAAATCCTTGATGGCACGGCCGAAATTGATGCGGCCCATTGCTTCTACAAGGATATCGAGCACGGCACCCTTCGGACATGAGGGCAGGGTGAGTTCCTTCTCGCCGTTTCGGCGGTCGAGTTTGCCGATGTAACGGCCGTCGACAAACACCTGAGCGAAGTCGTGGGCGTCGTTGACAGTCAGCAGGGCCGGCTTGTCGAGAGCGGGAAGAGTGGTGCGGTAGAGGATACTGCCAAATCCCTGGTTGTATTCCTCCATTGTGCGGATATTTTCGTCTTTTTTGGCTATGGGGAGGTTGTCGAATAGCGGAGCTACTTCTGTGAAGTCGAATTTATTGATGCTTATGGGCTTGATGGTGGCCGGCACGGATGCCTGTTTTTTACCGTCCATATATTTTGCAAGGGTTTTGCGCAGTTCCCAGTATTTGGGAGTTGTCTGGCCGGATTCGGAGATGGGTGCATCGTAGTCGTAGGAGGTGACGTCGGGTGCGAATCCGGGAGAGTTGGCTCCTGCCCAATGACCCCAGTTTGTGCCTCCGTGGGTCATGTAGAGACTGAAAGATATGTTTTTCGACAACATTTCGTCGATGCCGGCTATCATGTCGGCGGCGGGACGTGTTTCGTGGTTGGCGCCCCATTTGTCGAACCAGCCGCTCCAGAATTCCGAGCACATGAGCGGGCTGCCGGGGCGTACTTCCTTAAGTTTCGCAAACTGCTGGTCGATGTTGGCGCCTGTGCCGAAGTTCATGGTCCAGACAAGGTCGTCGAGGCCGTTGTTGAGGAAGTTCGACGACCAGTCGCATTGGAAGAGAGTCACATCGTTGCCGAAGTTCTTGCGGAGCATGTCGCGAATTGCCGATACATAGGGTTTGTCGGTGCCGTAGGAGCCGTACTCGTTCTCAACCTGCACCATAATGATAGGACCGCCGTTTGCGATGGTCATGCCGCCCACCTGGTCGGCGACAGCTTTCTGGAATTTGTCGACGCGTTCCATAAAGTACGGATCCGCTTCGCGCAGGCGTATGTCCTTTTATTTGAGAAGCCAC
>CABQCA010000219.1 GCA_902462525.1 uncultured Porphyromonadaceae bacterium
GGCGATAATTTCGGCGAGAAGGTTTTTCAAATCTTCAAACGTGCGATGCGGCGCACAGGCGTCGTCACATATAAATTTGCTGTAGCTGATGTCGAACGTAGTGGCATACTGATGGGCGCTTTCACCCGTGGCATTGCGGTTTACCCGCCGCAGGCGGCTCACCGACAGCGGTGTGCGAAGCAGACTCGTCACCTTAGGGCGGTAGGCACCCCCGCCGCGCGCCTGGAGCGAGTCGCGGAAACGACGGCAGATTTCCGCCAGAAGATCGGCTGCATGAGGCCTCAGAAAGGGATAGGAATGACTCAGTTCGTCCACAAAATAGTAGGGATTCGATTTTATCTCAACAAGATTACGTCCCTCACTCCATGCCATGGCGTCGTCGCTCACGGGCCGTATGCCGCCTTTGCGGGCCTCGGCAAGATGGGCATCGTTAAGGTCGTTGAACACTCGGCCTATTGGCTGGTTAAAGCGTGTGCGCAGCCTCACACAGCCATCGTCAGGAGCGCTGTCAAGATGGTTTTCGTAGGGATTGCGCTGCGTATCTCTCAAAATGATGGCAAGCAGGGGCGATACTTCGTCGCTCCCGCTGCGGCACGATGTCGATAATATCAGCAATATCACTATATACAGCAACTTACGCATCAGTCTCTCTTTATTTTAACTACCTTCATGCCACAGCGTCCGCAGTCGAAATCGAGGCGGTAGCAACCCGATTCATTCCTCAGAAAAAGCGGTCGGGGCAACTTTCCGGCTTCGTTTTTTTTCCTGAGGCAGGCACCGAGTTCACGCCTCAGACAGTAGCGTGTATTCATCACAGTTATTTCGTCGCTTTCAGGCATTTCTGTTTCTATGGCATGTGCTGCGATGCGTGCTCCGTGCGACAGATAAAAATGCTCGGCCAGTCTGTTGGCGACATTGTCGTGATAAGTCAGTGGTGCCTGGCCGCTGAACGCGTCGGGAGCCAGCTCGCATTTACGGCGCCGGTCGAAGCAGTATGTGTCGGAGGCGTTGTTGTCCAAAAGTTCAATAACACGACGGCGGGCATCGGCGAGTACCGACACAGGCACAAATACAGGCCCGAGATTGTCCTCAACCGTGCCGGCTTCATAGATTGTACCGCCCAGTTTGCCGAGAGTTTCAGCACGACGCTCTTCTTGAGGTGTGCGCGAAGGTGCTGTCTC
The DNA here is from genome assembly GCA_902462525.1 of uncultured Porphyromonadaceae bacterium. Taxonomy (GTDB): domain Bacteria; phylum Bacteroidota; class Bacteroidia; order Bacteroidales; family Muribaculaceae; genus CAG-873. The sequence goes on from CABQCA010000219.1 coordinate 1,182, forward strand.
ACAATCGGCGACATAGCACACCCGGCAGCACCGATCATCCGAAGCATAGAGAGCAAAATGCCCGCTGTCGACAGTTTCAAGCCTGAAGTCAACTTTTAAAGCACGGCTGCATGATGCGTCGGCCGAATCCAGAACATCGAAGAAAGCTTTGTCAAAGTTGCGGTAGAGCATCGTTCCGGGGGTAAGACCGGATAGAGCCGATGCCGGGAACAGCTTTTCACCCTCCACTCGGTTGAGCCGGAAACCCACATAGCTGCCCTGACGGTCGAAAAAGCCGAGTCCGTCACCGTTGGAAAGATTGTCGCTGAGCCGGGCCACAAACATTTTGCGTGTCGGATTGTAGGCCGACACGACAGTTCCGACAGGTCGTCCTACCCATTTGGGAGTATCAGCCGACGCCATTGCTGTCGGTTTGCGCAGAAAATAAGAAGTATAGCCGCGGTTGAAGGTGCGGTCGAGCTGCGGGGTGAATCCGCAACGGCTATCGCCTTTGCCCGACCTGACATAGCGGCCGTTACTTTTTTCCACTATCTCATTGAGTATCTTCGAATATGAAGCCGTGACATTTGCCACATATCTGGTGTCTTTCAATCGGCCCTCAATTTTGAACGACGACGCACCGGCCTCCACAAGCGCGTCGAGATTCGCGCTCTGATTGAGGTCGCGCAGCGACAGATAATGCTTGCGCGGCGCCACACTGCGGCCGTCAGAATCGATGAGATCGTAGGGAAGTCGGCACATCTGCGGACATTCGCCGCGGTTGGCACTGCGCTTCATGGCCACATACCCTGCCTGACAGTCGCCGCTGTAGCTCACGCACAAAGCACCGTGAACAAACACTTCCACCGGCACGCCGGCAGCTTCCCGCGCCGCCCTTATCTCGTCGAGGCTGAATTCACGTGGAAGCACTATCTGCGAAAAACCGGCACGGGCAAGCAGTGACGCCTTTTCGGGAGTGCGCACATCGCACTGTGTGCTGGCATGGAGAGCTATAGGCGGAATGTCCATTTCAAGATAGGCCATATCCTGCACGATGAGTGCGTCGGCCCCGGCTCGATACAGGTCAAGAACCATGCTGCGCGCACGGTCGAGCTCGCTGTCGTAGAGGATGGTGTTCATCGTCACATACACCCGGGCGCGGTAGCGGTGAGCAAAGCGGCAGAGCGAAGCAATATCATCGATGCTGTTGGTTGCCGCAGCCCTGGCACCGAACGCCGGCGCTCCTATGTACACAGCATCGGCGCCGGCAAGAATGGCCACACGGCCTGTGGCTGCATCACGGGCCGGTGCCAGCAGTTCAAGCTTCCGTGTATCGTTCATTTCTGCTGCAGGCTTTTAAGCAACGCGAGCGCTTCGTCGCGCGAGGCATTGATACATTCAGGCCGGTGGGCATCGCTGTTCACAAGCACCGTCGTACCCGCAGCCACTAGCCGCGCGAGAGCTTCCGGCCCCGGAAAGAAGCGTCC
>CABQCA010000220.1 GCA_902462525.1 uncultured Porphyromonadaceae bacterium
CGAACGACGACGGCATCGCCACCTGCAGATGGGTATAGCCGGGCATGAGCTTGTCGCGATGTTCTTCGGAAAGAGTCTGCAGACGGTGGAACAATCGGTCGACGGCACCGGCTGTGCGCCGCAGTTCATCGCGGAAAAAGAGCTTGAGGTCGACGAGCACCTGGTCGTTTCGCGAACGTCCGGAGTGTATTTTCTTGCCTATGTCGCCCAGTTTTTCGGTGAGGAGGAATTCGACTTGAGAATGCACGTCCTCCACACCGGGGTCAATGGTGAAGCGGCCTTCCTCTATCATTCCGGCGATTTCTTCGAGCGCCGGCAGCAGTCTGGCCAGCTCTCCGGAGGTGAGGAGGCCAATTTTTTCGAGCATTTTTATATGGGCCATGGAGCCTTGTACGTCGTAGCGAGCAAGTCGGAGGTCGAGCTCACGGTCGCGTCCTACGGTGAAATCTTCTATGCTTTGGTCGGGCTCAAAGCCCTTGTTCCACAGTTGTTTTGCCATCAGAATGGTTTTTCGATCGATTTGCTTTTGATCGTCTCATCAAGTTTATTGCTCAGTTCCTGAATCTTACCGACCTGTGATTCCGAATAAACGAGCTTCATTTCCGGAAGACTGGTGGAACCGAATATTGTGGAGAGCATGCCGATGGAGTAGTGACCTTCCATGAAATAGAGGATTTTGTTTGTTTCCTCCTCGCCGTATTCGTTGGTTAGATTGGCTTTGAAGTCCTTGCCTTCATTTGCAAAGCGGTTGACGAGAATTTCATACTGGTCGACACGTGCCTGCGCATTTTCGGGGGTGGGCTGACTTTTGATAATTCCGAGGTCTAAGTCTTCGGCTGGTGCGGTGGAATTGCAGCAGGTGAGTACAGTCGCAGAAAGCGTGGCTATCAAGCCGATAGAGAAAGTTTTTAAGATTTTATTCATACTTTTGTATTTATGTTTTTGGAGAGATTTGTAATAAGACGGCAATAAACGGTGATTCCTTCTTCGATTTCGTCGATAAGAACATATTCATCGGCTGAGTGGGAGCGACATGATTGCCCCGGGCCTATTTTCAGCGAGGGGATGTCGTACATCAGCGCCATGTCAGATGTCGTGGGCGACACTAAGGTTGCGATGCCAAGTTTGAGAGCGCTTTGAACCAAAGGGTGGGTCTCGGGTATCACCGAGGCATGTACACGTGTCGAGCGCGGCGTCATGGAACTCCAGCGCACGCAGCTCCGAAGCAGTTCGACGGTTTCCTCGTTCGAGTAGGCGTCGGTAGTGCGCACGTCGGCCACGAAAGTGCAGGCATCGGGCACTACATTGTGCTGAGTGCCGGCGTTTATCATCGTTACGTTCACCGATATCGGTCCGAGGACTTCGCTTGTCCTTTCCGGGGCAAAGGAACGCAGGGCATCGATATCCTCCATCGCACGGTAGATTGCGTTGATGCCTTCGCCGCGTGCCGCGTGACCCGATATTCCTGTGGTCTTGCAGTCGAACACGAGCAGGCCTCGCTCGGCAACCGCCGCCGCCATTCCGGTAGGTTCGCCCACGATAGCCATGTCGGGATATAAGTCTTGTTCACGCAGCATGGGCAGAAAAGCGCGCATACCGTTCTCGCCCATCACTTCTTCTTCAGGAGTGATGGCAAATAAAAGATTTACGGGCAGGTCTGTGCGGTCTTTCAAATCGAGGAAAGTATATGCCAGAGCTACACCCGAGGCGCCGGCATCGTTGCTGCCGAGGCCGTAGATGCGGTCGCCTTCGACGGCGGCATCGAATGGGTCGCGGGTATAGGAGGCTGCAGGGCGCACGGTGTCCATGTGCGAGTTGAGCAGGAGGGTAGGACGGTCGGGGTGTCGATAGCCGATGGCAAAGACGCTGTTGCCGATGCGCTCTGTGGGAAAATGTGCGGTGCACCATTCGTACCATATGTCGGCGGCAGCATTTTCGCTGTGCGAGAACGACGGTGTGGCAATGAGGCGCCGCAGCAGTTCGGTGGCTCCGGCAAGATGTTTATTCATAGCGGATAACGGTGCCTCCTTGCCCGCAGAGAGCTTCGGCTTTGCAGATTCGTACTTCGGCTAAGCCTCCACGGGCCGATTTGAGAGCATTTTCAATCTTAGGCAACATTCCACCGGCCACTATGCCTTTTTCTTTCAGAGCCTTGAACGATTCGGCCGTGATGAGGGGAATTACTGTCGATTCATCGTCGACATCGGTCATCACTCCGGCTTTCTCAAAGCAAAACGTGAGACGGGCATGGCCGATTCGGGCTGCGGCGCCGGCTACAGCAGAGGCCACAGAGTCGGCATTACAATTCAGCAGTGTGCCTTTGCCGTTGTGGCATATGGCGCAGAATACCGGTGTTTTACCGTCGTAGAGCAAGCGGGCTATGAAAGCGTGGTCGACGGTCTGGATATCGCCGACAAAACCGTAGTCGACAGGCTTTGCCGGACGTTTAAGCGCCCGTATGACGTTTCCGTCGGCACCAGAGAGCCCCACGGCATCGCAGCCTGCAGCCTGTAGGGCGGCGACGATGCGCTTGTTGACAAGGCCGGCGTAGACCATCGTCACTATCTGCAAGGTTG
>CABQCA010000221.1 GCA_902462525.1 uncultured Porphyromonadaceae bacterium
ACGGGCGGATAGGCTGACAAGAGGACAAGCTTTCTTCCTCGTCCATATAACTATTATCTTGACTTTCTCGACTTTTTCGACTGACCTTGGGGCTCAGCGCTGCGGACGGTGGTCGAAGGCGGCGAGGAGGTCGGTGAGGCGGCTGCGGACCGACTGGAGGCGGACTATGACCTGATGCGTTTTTTCAACGGCCTGACGGTTCTTGCGGAAATGCTCGCGGGCGGCTTCAATTTTGAGGCCTTTGTCCTTGATGAGAAATTTCACTATCTGCAGGCGCTCGATGTCGGCCGGCGAGTACATTCGCGAGCCGCCGACGGTGCGTCGGGGCTTCAGTTCGGGCACAACGCTCTCCCAGAACCGGATCGTCGGCTGAGAGAGGCCAAGCAGCTCGGCGACATCGCCTATACGGTAGAATTTTTTATCGAGATCCATCAGAGTATGTTTACTTTTAGTCCATTACATGGCCGGCATTTTCGGCCAGCTGAACTATCTCGTCGTACTGTGCCGGAGTGAGATCGAAGAAGTAGTAGTTCACCGGATTCTGCGGAGCGCCGTTGCGCCGCACTTCGTAGTGCAGGTGCGGCCCGGTCGATTTTCCGGTATTGCCCACTTCGCCGATGAGATCGCCGCGATGCACACTCTGCCCGGCCCGGACTTTGATTTTCGACATGTGGGCATAGCGCGTGGCATAGCCGTAGCCATGATTTATCTCCACCATGTTGCCATAGGCACCTTGCCACGAAGCGGCCGCGACAGTGCCGTCGGCCGTGGCATAGACCGGTGTTCCCGGAGGCGCCGAGAAATCCATGCCCTCATGGAACTTTGTGGTGCCGTAGACAGGGTCGACACGCACGCCGTAGCCCGACGCCATCGTGCGCAGATATTTTTCGGGCACAGGCTGTATGGCCGGCATGTGCAGTATGCGGTCCTTCTGGTTCACAGCCTCTTCGGCAAGATAATCGAACGACTGTATCTGCGAATACACCATGCGGTCGAGCTGGTCGAGCTTATTTTCGACAGTACCTACGAGACGGCTGTCGCTGAGCGAGTCGAGACGGTCGAAATTACGGCGTCTTTCCAGTCCTGCGAGCCTCCGGGTGCGCGACAGCGGTTCGGCCTGCATGATCACGCGGTAGAAATTGTTGTCGCGTTCGGCAATATCTTCCATCACAGCGATGGCCTCGTCGGCCTGACGGTTGAGGAGCTCCAGACGTGCCTCGAGACGCTCGTTCTGCTCACGCAGACGCCGCTCGCGCGGAAACTCGAGCACACTGTAGAGCACCCCCACCAAAGCTATCACCACGGCGGCGATCCAGCCGAACTGGCTGATCTGTATCATCAGCCGCCGGCGTCCGGAGGGATAGACGCGCTCGTAGCTGCCGCTTGCCTCGTTGTATCTGTAGAATGTTTTTTGGCTCACAATGTTAAGAACTAAGTTTCGCAAGTTTTCAACTTGCTCACGGTGAAAGGTGAAGGGTAAAAGGTGTACGAGCTATTGTATTCACTCAGGCAAAGCCTGAATTTTCACTTTCTTCACTTCAACTTGAGCGCGCGAAAGTTGAACTAAGTATTTGCAAAAGCGCGAAATTTCAAGTAATTTTGCACCTTGATAGCGCAAAGATAGCAAATATTTTGCATTCGGCGCCACATTATCGCATATCCGAAATCAGATTTTCATTCATTATATGCTTACCGCCAAAGAAATACGACAGTCTTTCAAAGACTATTTCGAGTCAAAAGGGCACCGCATAGTACCCTCCGCCCCGATGGTAATCAAGGACGATCCAACCCTGATGTTCACCAACGCAGGCATGAACCAGTTCAAGGACATTATACTCGGCAATGCCGTCCCCAAGAGCCGGCGTGTGGCCGACTCACAGAAATGTCTGCGTGTCAGTGGCAAACACAACGATCTCGAGGAAGTAGGCCTCGACACCTACCACCACACCATGTTCGAGATGCTCGGCAACTGGTCGTTCGGCGACTACTTCAAGGCCGAAGCCATCGACATGGCATGGGAATATCTCGTCGACGTGCTGCACCTCGATCCCAAGCGCCTCTACGCCACAGTGTTCGAAGGCGCGCCCGACGAAGGACTCGCGCGCGATGACGAAGCCGCAGCAATCTGGGCTAAGCACCTGCCGGCCGACCATATCATCAACGGCAACAAGCACGACAATTTCTGGGAAATGGGCGACACAGGCCCCTGCGGCCCCTGCTCGGAAATACACATCGACCTACGCAGCGACGAAGAGCGCGCAAAAGTTTCCGGCGCAAGCCTGGTGAACCACGACAATCCGCTCGTCATCGAAATATGGAACCTTGTGTTCATGCAGTACAACCGCAAGGCCGACGGCTCGCTCGAACCACTCCCCGCTAAAGTCATCGACACCGGCATGGGCTTCGAACGTCTGTGCATGGCGCTGCAGGGCAAGACTTCGAACTACGATACCGACGTATTCACACCACTCATCGGCAAAATCGCCGACCTCAGCGGCAAAAAATACGGCGAAGACCATAACGTCGACGTGGCCATGCGTGTTATCGCCGACCAC
>CABQCA010000222.1 GCA_902462525.1 uncultured Porphyromonadaceae bacterium
CTGTCGACACTCGGAGGCAGCGACAACATGCGCGGCTATTTCGAAGGCCGCTACCGCGACAAATCGGAGATAGATGTGTGCCTGGAACTGCGGCAGCACATATGGCGGCGCAACGGTGTGGTGGCATGGATCGGCGCCGGCTCGATATTTCCGAAATTCTCCGACATGCGATGGCGTCAGATATTGCCAAATTACGGTATCGGTTACCGCTGGGAGTTCAAGGAGCGTGTGAACGTGCGCCTCGATCTCGGCTTCGGCCGTCATCAGACCGGTTTTATTTTCAGCATCAATGAAGCTTTTTAGAGGACGTTGAGGACCTGCTCTTTGATCTGCTCGAGGGCATCTTTCATGCGGACCACTATGGCCTGCATCTCGGCATTGTTGCTCTTTGAGCCCAGAGTGTTGATTTCGCGTCCCATCTCCTGTGCAATGAATCCGAGTTTTTTGCCCTGGCCCGCGGCGGGAGCATTCATCGTTTCCATAAAGTACTGGAGGTGACGGCGCAGACGCTGTTTTTCTTCGTTTACATCGAGTTTTTCGATATAGAAAATCATTTCCTGCTCGAGGCGACCTTTGTCGTATTCGGGCAGATTGATTTTTGCGAGGCTTTCTTCGATTTTGCGTCGTATGTTGGGTACGCGTTCGGCTTCGAAAGGTTCGATGCTGTCGAGCAATGCGCCGATAGTTTCGATGCGGGCGGCGAAGAAAACTTCGAGTTCGGCGCCTTCGGCACGGCGGTGAGCGGCGAGAGCTGCAAGAGCGTTGCTTACTGCGCTGTCGAGCGCTGCGATCTGAGCGGAATCAGCGGTTTCCGGAGTGGCTGTGGCTATGACATCGGGAAAACGAAGCAGAACACTGTACCAGTCGGAGGGAGTGTCGATGCCGAGAGCAGCGGAAGTCTCTTCGATCTGGTGTTTGTAGGCGGCCATGGCGTTGACATCGAGCGAGGAATGGATTTCGGTGCTCGAGCCTACTGTTTCGACGCTGACAGTGACATCTGCTTTGCCCCGTTCGAGGGAGCGTGCGACGGCGGAGCGAAGATCGAGTTCGTGTTCACGGAAAGTGAACGGCAGACGGACGCTGAGATCCATCTGTTTGGAATTTAGCGACTTTATTTCGACCGTTATTTTTTTTGCTCCGGCTTCGGCGGTAGCTTTGCCGAAGCCTGTCATAGACATTAACATACGCGGAAGATTAGAAAATTTGCAAAATGCCGGAGAGTTTCGATGGCAAAATTACAAAAAATCGGCGTGATATCAGCCGTTCTGACAATAAAAAGTGTTACCTTTGCCAAAAATACAGAAATGGCAACTATCCTTAATATAGAAACTTCCGGGGCGGCATGCTCCGCCGCACTTACCTCTGAGGGCATGATAATTGCGCACCGTGAGGATTTTACCGGCCGTAACCATGTCGCCATGCTAAGTGATTTTGTGAAATATTGCCTTGACTATGGCAAGGAGCACGAGCTTGCTCCCGATGCCGTGAGTGTGAGCCTTGGTCCCGGCAGTTACACAGGCCTGCGCATTGGCCTCAGTGAGGCGAAAGGTCTGGCGTATGCTCTCGGTGTGCCGCTGATAGGAGTGAAAACTCTCGAACTGCTGGCTACGCGGGTGATGTTTTCGACCGATAGTGTCGACCCTGATTCGATACTTGTGCCTATGGTGGACGCCCGCCGCATGGAGGTATATACCGGCGCCTATGATTTCGGCCTGACGGAGCTGATGAAGCCACAGGCACTGATTCTTGATGAAAACAGCTATGCCGACCTCAAGGCTACCGGCCGTCCGGTTCTCTATTTCGGCAGCGGGGCATCTAAGGCCAGGTCCCTGATGGAAGGGTGTACTTTCGTCGACGGTGTGGAGGCTGTCGCTGTCGACATGATAGCTCTGGCAGAACGGGCCTACGCCTGTCGCGAGTTTATAGACACGGCCTATTCCACACCTGTTTATCTGAAAGAATTTCAGGCTACCACGCCAAAGCACAAAGTACTATGACCGAAGCTCAGATTGCCGACCTGAAGGCTTGTACGGAAGTTCTGCGTAAAGGCGGAGTAATAGTATATCCGACTGACACCATATGGGGCATAGGCTGCGATGCGTGCAATTCCGATGCCGTGCGCCGCATATTCGGGCTGAAAAAGCGTGCCGATTCGAAGGCTCTCATCACACTTGTGGGATCCGGAGGCCAGCTTGAGCGCACTGTCGCCGATGTTCCAGAAGTGGCCTGGCAACTGATGGAATACAACGAGAAGCCGCTGACCATTGTTTACGACGGAGCGTCGCCGACTGCCGGCATCGCTCCGGAGCTGTGTGCCGCCGACGGAACGATAGGAGTGCGGCTGACCGCCGACGAGTTCTGTGCGGCTCTCTGCCTGAATCTGGGACGTCCGGTAGTATCGACCTCGGCCAACGTCAGTGGCGGACCATCGCCCGGATGCTTCGGCGAAATCAGCCGTGCTATTCTCGACGGTGCCGACTATGTGTGCACTGCCCGGCGCGACGAACATCCGTCGCAGGCTGCGCCGTCGACAGTGATGCGTCT
>CABQCA010000223.1 GCA_902462525.1 uncultured Porphyromonadaceae bacterium
TTTCACCGTGTAGCCCTTATATCGAGGGCTTTGGTAAGGGAACTGCTTTTTGTCGTAGGTCTGATTGAGCGCGAGATCACCGAGACGGTTTCCGACGCCCTCCTTGTTTCCGGGATGAATGTTGTAGATTTCGTAAGGTTCCACAAGGTCGTTGGTGCTTATCATGCCGGCGTCAGGCAGGCTCTCAACTGCTTTCCACTGTGCCTCGCGAAGCAAAGGAGCTTTTTCCGACTGACTGCCGAAATAGTGATAGGGCGCAATCTCGACGGCATAGAAAGGAATGTCGCCGCGGCCTATCTGCTCACGCCAGTGGCGCACCATGGTGGCGAGGCGGTCGGCATAGGTTTCGTGATGGCCCACATTCGAACAGCCCTGATACCATATGATACCTTTGTAGACATAATTTTTAATAGGGTTGAACATGCCGTTGTACATCAGCAGCGGACATTCCCACGAAGGATTATAGGAATCAATGGCCTTGGGGTCGAGGTCGACGTCGGGATATGTGGCGAGAATTTCGCGGGGCAGCCAGCTTTCCACGCGGCTTCCGCCGAAAGCCGCCGCTACAATACCCACCGGCACATCGAGCACACGGTTGAGACGCTTGGCGAAGTACCACGCCGTGGCGTTGAATGCGCCTGCGGTGTCGGGCGACGGCACTTTCCACACGGCATTGACGGTGTCGAGAGGCACATGGCTCTTGGTGCCGGGCAGACGGTAGAACCGGATGTTGTCGCGTTCGGCGCGGGCATTGGCAATCTCGTCGAAGCCGCCTTCGATCGGCGCACCGCCGAAGCCGTTCAGGGGCATCTCCATGTTCGACTGACCCGAAGCCAGCCAGACCTCACCGACAAGAACATTCTTCAGAACCACAGGCTCGCCGTCGCTCACGGTAATCTCATATGGAGTATAACCGCCTTCAGGCGTTGGAACGGCCAGCGACCATTCGCCGGTACGGTCGGTGGTCGTGGTGTAGGGCTTGTTGTTCCATGAGAGTGTAACCGTGATTTTCGAGGACGGATCGGCCTGACCGAAAATACGGACATTCTCATTCTGCTGAAGAACCATATTGTCGGTAAACATGGAGCCGAGGCGCACTTTTGCATCGGCGGAAATGACGCTCAGAAACCCGGCGGCAAGGCATATAAAGGCAGCTTTCATAGTATTGTGTAAATTAACAGTTTAAAAAGCAACAAGTTGAAAAAGTCAAGATAACGGACCGACAAAACGAGCCCCTAAAAAAACTATTATCTTAACTTTTTTCACTTCTTTCACTTTATTGACCCCTACTTCATCAGCACGGCTTCCATGCGGCGGCAGATGGCCTCATGGCGCACTATGGTATAGACCAGCACGATATTGAAAATCGTAAGCTCAGCCACGAAATAGAGCCACGGATAACCGGCAAGAAGCGTGACGAAGATAAAGATCGAGCGCCAGTTGAAGGTCATGAAGTTCTCCCATTTGCACAGCGGAAAACTCCAGGCACGAAACTCAGCGCGGTATTTTTCGGGGATAACACCGTCGGGAAAACGGGTGGCGAATGTTTTGAGCACTCGCTCCATAGCCGGCGAAATGGCCTCCTGACGGGCTGTGTAGCCTATGTAGACCCACTGAATGAGTTTGCGCATGAAATCGCGCGACCACGACAGTTCCTTATAGCGCTCTCGCAGTTCGTCGGTGGAATCGAGCTCGCTGCCGGCAGTGCCTTTAATGAGCAGAAGGTGGAACTGGCGGTAGCTGTCGGCCACGGCTGCCTGCATGGCATGGCAGATTCCTGCGGCGACGGCCACAGACCAGACGACCCACGGGTGCTCTGCGAAGAACGGAATGGTGTGCACACTGCGCAGGCACACGGCCACATAGATGGAAATGAACCAGAAGTCGCCGGCCATGCCGTCGAGAATACGGCCTAACTGCGAATATTGTTTGGTGAGGCGGGCAAGCTGACCGTCAGCACTGTCGTAAGAATTGGCCCACACAAGCAGAACGATGCCGGCGATATTGATCCAAATGTTGGTGGGGTACATGCATATGCCTGCACCTATCCCGAGAAATATCGAAATGATTGTCACCACATTGGGCGTAACATGCAGAGCCCGGAAAAAGCATGCCCATGCAAAACCCAGAGGCCGGTAAAAAGCGAGATCTATGTGCTCTTCGGTATCGCTCGACTTGAGCGACGCACGATACTCGGCTTTCAGCCGGCTCCATGTCGATTCCTTGCTCATTCTGCGGGATTTTCGCCGTTTACTTCATGAAGAAATGCCTCGGCGACAACCCGGTCGTGGCCGCAGTCGACGTCGAGCGCCTTGCTGAACTCAAAGGGCATAACCCTTATGTCGGACTCAGCGGCGAGACAGCGCTGGAAATCACTCAGCGATTCGGGATAGCGGATACCGGCGACAGTCGACATAGCCTCAGGGGTGAGACCGTAGAGACCTGCCGACACGATAGTGCCCTCGGCGAAGGGTTCGCCGCCGTAGCGGTAGTCGATCACCTGACCGTCGGGAGCCATGCGGGCATAGAGGGGGCTTTCGTCG
>CABQCA010000224.1 GCA_902462525.1 uncultured Porphyromonadaceae bacterium
TGCTCGGCCCATTCGCCCGATGTAAGCGATGTTGTGGTAGCTTTCTTTAGGCCGTTGCCGTCGCCTTCGGTCTTGTAGAAGAGGTGGAATGTACCATCCTTGTAGATGATGTCGCCGTCGATGGTCGATTTCTGGTTCTGCGGACGGAAAAGCACTTTAGGTTCTTCCTCGAAAGCTGTGAAATCGTCGTTGGTGTAGGCGTAGTACATGATGTCGGGGCCGCCTTCGTGCTGCATCGAGAAATAGACCATGTACTTGTCGGCTTCGGGATCGTAGATAGTCTGCGGTGCCCATACGCGCTTGAGGTCCTCATGGCCTGGATATGTTTCCTGAATGTTGATGACGGTCGACTCCCAGTTGATGAGGTCGGGCGACTTCATCAGCACCATGGCGCGGTTGGAGTCCCAGCCTTTGCTCGATGTCATGTCGGTGACCACCATGTAGAAGCCCTTGCCGTCCTCACGGCGAAGAATATGGGGGTCGCGCACGCCGCCGGTCTGGCTGATGTCGGCCGACTGGATAACGGGCAGGTTGTCGTTGAGTGCGCGGAAGTTGAATCCGTCGTCGCTGACGGCGAAGCAGATCTGTTCTTCGTCTACGGCATTGCCCTGAAAGTAGGTGAAAAGATAGCCGTCGAGCTCATTGTCGGGGTTTGTCTTCGCACCGCAGCTGCTGAGCATGAGCGCAATAGCCGGAATTGCAAATAATGATTGGAATTTCATTGGTGGCGTATTTTGGTTATTTGTTGTCGTTGAATGTCACGGTAGCGTCTTTGAGAAGGGGCGATTTGAAGGTCACGGTTACTTCGCCGGGCTCGCCGGTCGACTCGATGTAAGCCAGCAGACGGCCGTGATAGGCGCGCTGCGAGGCGTCGCGGTAGTCGCCCATGTCGGAGTTGTCGCTGTTTTCAAGGCCGAGCAGACGTGCCGGACCTTTCACGAAACAGCGGATATTGTTGTCGGCGAGTTTCACCATGCGGCCTTCTTCGTCGAGCACCTCGACGGTCACATGGGCTATGGGGCGGTCGGCGTCGATGGACGCGACGTCGGCCGCGGCGCGAAGGCTGTAGGGCCGCCCCGAAGTGTCGATGCTGTAGTCGGCTATCACGTTGCCGGTGTCATCAAGGCCTTCGGCGGTGAGTCGTCCGGGAGCGTAGGGCACATCCCAGTGTATGATGCCGGTTTCGATGTCGTAGGGCTTTACTGCGCCGATTTCTTTGCCGTTGAGCAGCAGACGTGCTTTAGGGGCGTTGGTGTAGCACACCACGCGGATTGTGTCGCCATCGGAATAGTTCCATATGTCGGGCGCGTCGATCGACAGCCAGTTGTGCGGCGGACGTGGTTTTGGATACGTGCCGATATATGCCACCGGCTCGTCGCACCACAGCGAGGCGCGGAAGTGGCCGCGGGGCTTGGTGAAGCTGCCGAAGTCGAGCAGCCCGGTATAGAGGCCGCGCGAAGGCCAGCGGCCCGATTCGCCGAGATAGTCGGCGCCGGTCCATATGAACTGGCCGAATATGAAATCGCGGTCGGCCACGTCGCGCCATGCGCGGTAGTCCGAGCGGTTTTCGCTGCCGTAGATCACGCGGTCGGGATACGTGGCGTGGTCGATGTCGTAGCGGTCCTCGGTGTAGTTGTAGCCTACCACGTCGACTGCGTCGGGGTACTCTGTCTCGTTCGACATTACTACGCCGGCAAGAGCGCCGGTGACAGGACGCGAGTCGTCGACGGCACGCACGCAGGCGGCCAGACGCTTGGCTATTTTGCCTATGCGCCGGGCGTCGGGTGCGTCGGGCTTGTAGCCGCCGTACATCGGCTGGCTTATCTCGGCACCGTCGAGAATGGGATGCGAGTAAGGATCGTTGGGATAGTCAACTTCATTGCCTATGCTCCAGAGAATGACAGAGGGGTGGTTGCGGTCGCGGCGAACCATGTCGGTGACATCGCGGTCTATCCATTCCTCGAAGAAATCGTATGTGCCGTCGAACCCGGGCTCGCCGACGTTCCAGCCCTGAAGCCATTTGCGCTTGGGAAATTCCCATTCGTCCGAAGCCTCGTCCATCACCATCAGGCCCAGGCTGTCGCACAGCTCATAGATGACAGGTGCCTGAGGGTTATGGCTCATGCGGATAGCGTTGACGCCTATTCCCTTGAGGTTCTTGAGGCGTCGTTCCCATACCTGGCGCGGCACGACAGCGCCGAGCACGCCGGCATCGTGGTGCAGGCACACTCCTTTCACTTTCATGTTCACGCCGTTGAGAGCGAAACCGCGGTCGGGCGTAAATTCGAGGCTGCGAATGCCCATTCTGGTGTCGCTGCCGTCAATTTTCTTACCGTCGAGCAGCAGTGTGGTGCGCAGAGTGTAGAGATTGGGTGTGCCTAGGCTCCAGAGAGCGGGGTGAGCCACCCGGAGATTCAGAACATTCTTCGCTCCGGCATTGCGGCGAGTGGCCGAAGCCACGGTGCGTCCGTCGGCGCCGATGATTTCAGCCTTGACGGTAAGGTTTCTG
>CABQCA010000225.1 GCA_902462525.1 uncultured Porphyromonadaceae bacterium
GGCAATGCGGTGTCGATAATCCACAACCGCAGCAATCTTCCGGCGGTGTGCGGCCGTGTGTGCGCGCATGAGCGCCAGTGCGAGGGAAATTGTGTTCTTGCCAAAAAGGGGGCGCACATAAACATCGGAAAACTGGAGCGGTTCGTAGCCGATTTCGATTCCGAGGCCGGCCTTACCCACGAAGCCATACCGGAAAAAACGCGTGGCCGCGTAGCCGTTGTCGGCAGCGGACCTGCCGGCCTTACCATCGCCGGCGATCTCTCGCGCCGCGGTTTTGCTGTCGAGATATTCGAAATGGAGGCTGAGGCCGGCGGCGTGCTCATGTTCGGTATTCCGGAATACCGTCTTCCCAAGGAGGTGGTGCGCCGCGAAATCCGAAAAATCGAGAATCTCGGTGTCGCCATTCACCTAAATACTACAATCGGTGTGGAGCATACCGTCGACGATCTATTTGCACAGGGTTTCGACGCTATCTTTCTCGGCACCGGCACGGGTGTGCCCAGACGTCTCGACATTCCGGGTATCGATCACCCCGGTGTGCGGCAGGCAATCCGTTTTCTGCGGCGTGTGAGCCTTTATGAAAACGGCTATATACCCCGTGAGGACGTTATCGTGGGCGAGGGCGACCGCGTGTTCGTGGTCGGTTGCGGCAACACCGCCATCGATGCCGCCCGCACGGCCCTGCGAATGGGAGCCCGTGAAGTGACTGTAGTCTACCACCGCACCATCAACGAAATGTCGGCACTCCGCGCCGAGTACGACGATGCGGTGTCGGAAGGCGTGAAATTCCTATGGAAATCGTCGATAGTCAGAATCGAGGGTCAGTCGGATTCTGCCAAACTTATCAGTGTCGACATCGACACTGACGGCACTGTAAGCCGCTATGCCGCCGACCACGTGATAATGGCTGTCGGCAGTGTTCCGGCGGCCCGTATCGTGTCGACCACAAAGGGTATCGATGTCGATACAAGGGGGTATGTCCTTACCCGCGACATGCCCTATGGCATGACCACCCGCAAAGGTGTCTTCGCCGGCGGCGATGTCACAAACCGCCCCGCTACCGTGGTCCACGCCATGGAGGACGCCAAGAAGGTAGCCGAGGGCATAGCCCGCTATGTCGACGCCATCAAGCTTCTCGACCATATCGACAGCATGGATACCAACGAATAGAATAAAATCAACTTTCACAAGCTCAAGTTGAAGTGAATAAAGTGAAAAGTGTAAATTCAGGCTTAGCCTGAGTTAATATAATAGCTTCGTTTCACAAAAACCGTTTTCTTCACCCTTCACCTTTCACTTTTAATTGAGCAAGTTGAAAACTTGCGAAACTTATTTAAACTACAATACAATGAGCAAAATCATCACATTGGGCGAAATCATGCTCCGTCTGTCGCCCGAAAACAGCAAGCGTTTCGTGCAGGTCGATTCGTTCGACGTAATCTGGGGTGGCGGCGAGGCCAATGTTGCTGTCAGTTGTGCAAACTACGGCCACGATGCATACTTCGTGAGCAAGCTCCCTGCCCATGAAATCGGCCAGGCCGCAGTGAATGCTCTGCGCCGCTACGGAGTGCGCACCGACTTCATAACCCGCGGCGGTGACCGTGTGGGTATATATTACTGCGAAACAGGTGCTTCGATGCGACCCTCGAAGGTTATCTACGACCGCGCGCACAGCGCAATCGCCGAGGCCGATCCTGCCGATTTCGACTTCGACGCAATCATGGAAGGTGCCGACTGGTTCCACTGGAGCGGTATCACTCCCGCCATCAGCGACAAAGCCGCCGAGTTGACTCGTCTCGCCTGCGAGGCCGCCAAGCGCCACGGCGTGACAGTGAGCTGCGACCTCAATTTTCGCAAGAAGCTGTGGACCAGCGCCAAGGCTCAGAGCATCATGCGTCCGCTGATGAAGTATGTCGACGTGTGCATCGGCAATGAGGAAGACGCCGAACTATGTCTCGGCTTCAAGCCCGAAGCCGATGTCGAGAGCGGCAACACCGCAGCCGAAGGCTACAAAGGCATTTTTGCCGCCATGGCAAAGGAATTCGGCTTCAAGTATGTGGCCTCGACACTCCGTGAAAGTTTCTCCGCAACCCACAACGGCTGGAAGGCAATGATATACGACGGCAACGAATTCTACGAGAGCAAACGCTACGACATCAACCCCATCATCGACCGTGTCGGCGGCGGCGACTCCTTCTCCGGCGGCCTTATCCACGGTCTGCTTACGATGAAGACTCAGGGCGAGGCACTCGAATTCGCGGTGGCCGCATCGGCCCTCAAGCAGACTGTCAACGGCGATTTCAACCTTGTGAGCGAAGCCGAGGTGGCAGCTCTCGCCGGCGGCTCGGCAAACGGTCGTGTTCAGCGTTGATTAAATCAACTTTCGCAAGCTCAAGTTGAAGTGAATAAAGTGAAAAGTGAAAATTCAGGCTTCGCCTGAGTGAAGATAATAGTTCCTCTTCACCTTT
>CABQCA010000226.1 GCA_902462525.1 uncultured Porphyromonadaceae bacterium
GCTGCGCAGCTCGCGCCGCAGCGGAAAGGAAATTGACGAAGGTTCGAGACCTGATGAAGCAACCTGATAGAACAGCGGCGGAAAACTATGATAGTTATTGCGGTCGACAAGCACCACATCGTAGCGTTCCTTATCTATATAATGAGCCACAGAGAGGCCGCCGAAACCGCCTCCGACAATGACCAACCGTTGTTTGCTTTCCTGTTTCATGACAATGAAACAAGCGGAGGGGCCCGAAAGTTGCCGGGGAGCGGCGGACTATGAAAATCATAAAAGGGGGCTCTGTCACAGAGCTCCCTTCTATGGGTTTCCAATAGGTACAATTTCTAAGGTAAAAAAGATTGTTTTAGGTTTGCGCTACAAAGGTCAGCCTTTTTACGCCGTTGACCAAATAATTTTATATGTTTTACGACATGTTTCTTAAACACTTTCGTGTGCGCTCCAATTCAATCCTACCCTATCCGCTTATTTGGCAGCATTTTAACGGTATTTTACAAAGAGCGGTATCGCTCAATTCGATGCGTTAAATTTTGTTAACAAGCGGAAAAATCATTCAATAATCCTGCCAGCACCTGATTTCGATGTCATCGAGAGGGATGTTTGTGAAGGCCCTCACGAAGGCCGAAGCCAGACGCGAATTAGTTAGCAACGGAATGTTGAGATCAATTGCTGCGCGACGTATTTTACGTCCGTTGCTAAGCTCGGTACCGGTGAAATTTTTGGGAATGTTCACCACGAAATCAACCTTGCGCTCATGAAGCAGGTCGAGAGCCTGCGGATGCTCGTCGGGCGTCGAAGGCCAGTAGACACGGACAGCCGGAATGCCGTTTTCATTGAGGAAGCGGCATGTGCCGCCGGTGGCATAGATGGTGAGGCCGGAGTTGTGAATGCGGTGGGCAGCCTCGAGCATGTCGGCCTTCTGCTTGGGCGTGCCGGTGCTGAGCAGCACAGCTTTCTGAGGTACACGCAGACCCACGGCGAGCAGCGAGGTGAGGACTGCGGCGTCGGTGTCGTCGCCAAGGCAACCGACCTCGCCGGTCGACGCCATGTCGACACCAAGCACCGGGTCGGCCCCGCCGAGGCGCGAGAATGAAAACTGCGAAGCCTTGACGCCTACGTAGTCGAGGTCGAAGGCACTCTTGGCCGGCTTTTCGACATCTATGCCGAGCATGATGCGCGTGGCCAGTTCGATAAAATTGATTTTCAAGACCTTCGACACAAAGGGAAAGCTTCGCGAAGCCCGGAGGTTGCACTCGATAACCTTTATATCATTGTTTTTGGCAAGGAACTGGATGTTGAACGGACCCGAAATGTCCAAAGCCCGCGCTATACGACCGGCAACCTTCTTGATGCGCCGCATGGTTTCGACATAGAGTTTCTGAGGCGGAAACTGGATAGTGGCATCGCCGCTGTGCACACCGGCAAACTCGATATGCTCCGAAATGGCATAGGCCTTTATCTCGCCGGCCTCGGCCACGGCGTCCATCTCTATCTCTTTGGCATACTGTATGAACTCGCTCACCACAACGGGGTGCTTTTTCGACACATTTGCTGCCAGAGCGAGGAAGCGGCGCAGTTCCTCGGGATTGGAACATACGTTCATGGCAGCACCCGACAGCACATAGCTGGGGCGCACAAGGACTGGGAAGCCTACCTCGGCCACGAACTCGTCGATGTCCTCGAAGCTGGTGAGCTCACGCCAGCGAGGCTGGTCGATGCCGAGGCTGTCGAGCATGGCCGAGAACTTGTGACGATCTTCGGCGCGGTCGATGCTCTCGGCCGAAGTGCCGAGAATGTTCACGCCCGCCGAGTTAAGGCGCGTTGCGAGATTGTTGGGAATCTGTCCGCCCACCGAAAGTATCACTCCGTGAGGGTTCTCAAGGTCGAGAATATCCATCACTCGCTCGTAGGTAAGCTCGTCGAAGTAGAGGCGGTCGCAGATATCGTAGTCGGTGGAGACGGTTTCGGGGTTATAGTTTATCATCACCGAACGCCAGCCTTCCTTACGGGCTGTCTGCAGGGCATTGACCGAGCACCAGTCAAACTCTACCGACGAACCGATGCGGTAGGCGCCCGAACCGAGAACTACGACCGAACGGTGGTCGCCGGTATAATCGACATCGTTTTCGGTGCCGTTATATGTGAGGTAAAGGTAGTTTGTGGCGGCCGGATATTCAGCCGCCAGAGTGTCGATCTGCTTGACGACCGGACGTATACCGAGAGCGAGACGGTGACGTCGCACCTCGACGGTTCCTGTCTCGGCATTATCGGTCCAGCTATCCTTAAACACCGCACGACCGATCTGAAAGTCACTGAAGCCCTGCTGCTTGGCTCGCCGCAACAACTCGACAGGCACGGCATTGAGGTCGTTGAAGCCACGAAGTTCCTCAGAAGTGTCGACGATATTGCGGAGCTTGAAGAGGAACCAGCGGTCGATTTTGGTGAGCTCGTGGATAC
>CABQCA010000227.1 GCA_902462525.1 uncultured Porphyromonadaceae bacterium
GGGCAAGCTCCGTGCCGAAACCGTAGCGTTTGCCGGCGAGTGATGTCGCTGCCGGATAGCGCCGGGCCCAACTTTCGAGGAGCGCCTGCTCATCACCTCCACCTCCGAAAAGGAACATACGGAGGCGGATGCCGCTGTCGGCAACGCTCTGAAGCATAGCCACGACACGCTCCATCTGTTCCGGCGGATAAATCTTGCCGGGATGTGCCGCGAAAGGCGCTATGCCGACCCAGCGTTCGCCTTCTGACTTAGGCTCCGTGATTGCCGCGAAAAGCTGCGATGCGGCCTTATTGCTCTCATGGAAAAGGCCTTCGAAACAGTCGGTCATCGGCATTCCGGCCTTGAAGAATACTTCGCGGTAGCGTGCGCGCTGCGACACAAGAGGCAGCATCACCTTATTGTGGCTCCGCGTCAGGGCACGGCGTTTGGCCCGCGGCTTGTAGATGCGCACGCCCGGTATTCCCTTAAGCTTAAAGAAGAACGCCATCAACTTAGTGCGCAGCACATTATGGAGGTCAATATATACATCGGGGCGATAGCGGGCTGCAAGTTCGCCGCTCAGACGCCGTATGCCGCGGACACCGTCGTAGTCTTTCTTCACATCTGCGCCCACGACTTCGAGATTGGCCGGCGCATTGACGAACATCGCCGTCATCGCCGGGCGTGTCACCATCACGAACCGCACCGACGGGTAGCAGCGGCAGGCACTGTAGATCACCGGTATCGTCATCGCCACATCGCCGAATGCCGAAAATCGGGTCATCAGCACAGTCTTGGGGGTCGGCCTACGACTTTGCTCCATAAAGCACGGGGTTGGTGTCCGCGTCGTTGTACATCTTCATCTGACGGTAAACCTTCATGTATTTGCGGCCGGCGGCAATATCTTCGAGAAGTGAGTCGATGGCCGAAATCAAATCGGCACGCTGCTCTTCAAGCACTGCAAGCTTGGCTGCGCAGCGGGCGCGGTGCCCGGCATCTGCGTCGGCACGAGTAGCCTCGGCTTTCATATGGTATATCTTCAGCGCCAGTATCGACAGACGGTCGAGCGCCCACGCCGGGCTTTCGGTATTTATCGTCGCGTCGGCGGAAACAGCCACATCTGCGTATTGGTTGCGGAAATAGCTGTCAAGTTCCTCAACCATGTCGGTGCGGTCCTGATTCGAACGGTCGATGCGCCGTTTCAGAGCCAGAGCGGCCACCGGATCGATGTTCGGGTCACGTATTATATCTTCGAGATGCCACTGCACGGCGTCAATGCGGTTCTTGGCATAGAGCACACCCTCGATGCTGTCGGCGGCGTAGGGCTGACGGGTGGGGGCGTCGACATCGTCGTCGATGTGATAATCGGCAACCGACTGCTCAAAAATTGCGTAACTTTTTTCTGCGAATTTCATAGTTATAGTAGGAAAAGTTTCATTTCTACAAAGTTAATAATAACTTTCCGAATTTGCAAGCGCCCGCTTCACATCAGTGTCCGGAGCACATCGAGCGACCGCAGCGACGTCAGCGGCGCCAGATGGATAGCATAATATCGGAGCAGGCAGTCCAGAATTTCGTTGCGGCTCTCGCGGTTCAGACGCCACAGATGCATGTTCCGGTAGTTCAGCCGATCGATACGCGGCAGTTCGGCCGTCTCCGCAGGCGTCAGAAAATCGTGATGGTTCGGTGCTGACGGGCGGAAAAGACCGTCGCGCATATCGAACACATAGCCCTGCCGCCATTGCGAGGCATCGGGCCGTATGCCCAGCGGTCCCGTCAGCTGATAGAGGAATACAAGATGGAAATTCGCCGTCGCCTGGGCCGATGTCAGAGCACCGAAGCGCCCGAGCGAACCAAAGAGAAAATCCGACAGCACGGAGTCGCGTTCCGACCGCCTCAGAAGCAAATCGAGGGCCTCAGCGAGAAACAGCGCCACAAAACCTTTCGCAGGATCCCCGTCAAGGGCCACGCTGCCCGGCATTGGCCTGACATCGCGCACCGTCAGAAGCTCGCGCCCGGGACGGACGTCACACTCGCCCTCGAACATCGCCAGAGGCACCGACAGCGCACGTCGCCGACGGGCCTCGCGCCCCGCGCCCGCAGGAACAAGAAACGACACGCGCCCAAGCTCGCGGCTCCATGCCGAGAGTATGTTTTTGCTGTCGCTGTGGCGTACTGTGCGAAGGGCTATGCAGTGGACCGACGTGAACATAGACCGCAAAATTAATCATTATTATCACGCAAAAGGCCCCGTTTTGATCTGATATTTGTAAAAAAATCTTAAATCGCACCCTAAATCTCACAAATATTTTGCCACCTCGCAAATAGTCTCTATATTTGCACTCGCAAAAAGCGCATGGCCCATTCGTCTATCGGTTAGGACGCAAGATTTTCATTCTTGAAAGAGCAGTT
>CABQCA010000228.1 GCA_902462525.1 uncultured Porphyromonadaceae bacterium
GCAATGAAATCTGGGTGGCCATCGACTCGCCGTTCAAAGGAATATGCCGCAACCACGACATACGCGGCTTCGAAATTGCCGGAGCTGACCGCGTGTTCCATCCCGCCGACAAGGTAAGCCTCCACTGGCAGACCAACGAAATCATAGTGTCGAGCGAGGCTGTGCCCGAACCCGTCGCCGTCCGCTACTGCTGGCATGACTTCCAGCCAGGCACTCTCTACGGCGGAAACTATCTTCCCTGCATACCGTTCCGCACCGACGCCTGGTAAAGACTATGCGGGGGACTGTGCTGTTTTTTGCGGATTTTTTCGTACATTTGCCGAAATTAATGAAAATGAAATTATTTCGGATCTACATATATCTTATAGCGGCGCTTGCGGCCTCTTTCGGTGCGTCGGCGCAGGTGAATACCGACCAGGTGATACGCATCGGCCAGAACGCCCTCTATTTCGAGGACTACATGCTGTCGATACAGTACTTCAACCAGGCAATCCAGGCCAAGCCATATCTCGCCCAGCCCTATTTTCTGCGTGCCATCGCCAAGCTGAATCTCGAGGACTACAACGGTGCCGAGGCCGACGCCTCAAAGGCTATCGAGATAAACCCGTACCTTTCCGACGCATGGGAGGTGCGCGGTGTTGCACGCCAGAACCTCGGCCGCAACACCGACGCTATCGACGACTACACAAAAGCACTCGAATATATTCCCCGCAACCGGCAGCTGATGTTCAACCGCGCTCTTGCCCTGCAGGACATCAAGGAAACCGAGCGCGCCGCCAAGGCTTTCGACGAGGTGATAGAGTACTATCCCGGCTTCGACAACGGCTACCTCGGCCGTGCGCGTCTGCGGATGGAGCGGGGCGACACCGTGGCGGCACTCGAGGATATAAACAAGGCGCTGAGCATCAATAAGAATGCGATAAACGCCTACATCATGCGTGCCGACATTGCCATTAATTCGCACCGCGATTATCAGGGTGCTGTCGCCGACATCGACAATGCTATCCGTCTGCAGCCGCGCATGGCCGGCCTCTACATAAACCGCGCATACCTGAAATACAATCTCGACTCCTATCAGGGGGCAATGGACGACTACGACTACGCTCTCACTCTCGAACCTCTCAATGTGACGGCTCTCTTCAACCGGGGCCTGCTCCTTGCCGAGGTGAGCGACAACGACCGTGCTCTCGCCGACTTCGACCGGGTGCTCGAACTCGACCCCGAGAATTTCCGCGCTCTCTACAACCGTGCCATCATTTACCGCGAGAAAGGAAACTACGACGCCGCCATCGCCGACATAAGCCGCGTGGCCGAGAAGTTTCCCGATTTTCCAGGCGCCATAGGTCTGCGGGCCGACCTCTATCGTCAGAAGGGTCAGCTTGCCGCGGCTGAAGCCGACTATAAAAAGGCCCGTGCCCTCGCCAAGGCTCTTAAACCTGTTTCCGACGATGAAACCGCCTCTGCCGTCTCCGGCGACACTCCTGCCGCCGATGAAAATGCCGGCGTGCCCGAGGACCTTGTGGCACGGCGCTTCGCATCGCTCCTCACTGTCGACGACAATGCCACTATCGAGGAGGAGTACAACAACAGCGCTATCCGCGGCCGTGTGCAGGACCGCCGTCTAAACATCGAAATCGAGCCGATGATGCTGCTGTCGTTCTATTCGTCGCCCACCGAGCTGCGCCGCAACACATATTATATACGTGAGGTCGACGACATCAACGCTACCCGCCAGCTTCGTTTCGTTCTTGTGGTGACAAACGATGTGCCGTCGATCGACGAGTCGATGGCATCGCGCCATTTCCAGAGTATCGACTACTACAACTCGCATCTTGCCACTCACACGCCGCGTCCTGTCGACTATATCGGCCGCGCGCTCGATTTCATTACTGTGCGCGATTATCTGAATGCCGAGAAGGATATCGACCGCGCCATCGCCCTCGCTCCCGACTTGGCTATAGCGCACCTTATTCGGGCCCAGGCTCTCTACGGGCGGCTGCAGCTGGAGCGCGACACACCGCAGCCGGGCACCGATGCAATGATGCGCGCATCGCTCAACCGGAAGAAACTGCAGGATATCGCCGACGAACTCGACGAGGTGATCCGTCTGTCGCCGAATATGGCTATCGCATATTTCAATAAGGGCAACATCCTTTTCGAGCTCGAGGAGTATGCTCTCGCTTCGCGTGCTTACGACCGGGCAATAGAACTTAAGCCTGACTTCGGCGAGGCTTACTATAACCGCGGCTACATCGCGCTCCGTTCGGGGCGTCAGGCCGAAGGTGTGGCCGATCTCAGTAAAGCCGGCGAACTCGGCGTTATTCCGGCTTATAATCTCATCAAGCGTATCAGCCGTTGAGTTTTTAGGCTGACGGGCTGACGGGCTGA
>CABQCA010000229.1 GCA_902462525.1 uncultured Porphyromonadaceae bacterium
CTACGGCCACGCACTGCGCGAAGCTCTCGAAAAAGGCATCGGCGCAGTCGAAGGTGGTCTCGAAAACTGGCGCAACCCTGCCGGGGGCGACCGCACTGTCACATGGGTCGAAAGCCACGACACATACTGCAACGCACACGAATCGGCAGGCCTCTCCGACGAGCAGATACGCGCCGCATGGGTGTTCCTCACCGCGCGTCAGGACGGCCGGCCGCTTTTCTTCAGCCGCCCTCAGGGCAGCACACGCCAGAACTACTGGGGCACAAACCGCATCGGCAACCGCGGAAATGATGAATTTTTCAATCCTGAAGTAGTGGCTGCCAATAATTTCCGTCACAAGATGGTGAACCATGGTGAAACTCTCGTATTCGACAATAAGAATAATGTCGCCGAGGTTGACCGCGACGGACGCGGCATCGCCCTTGTGAATTTCGGCAATAAGGCAGTGAAAATCAAAATGTGCACATCGCTGCCAGGAGGAACATACACCGATGGCGTGCACGGTGCCACATTCACGGTAAAGGACGGCACAATCGAAGGCTCTCTGGCTCCACTGAACTCGTACATCCTCTACGCAAACGATACATCATATTTCGAAAAATGATTCTTAAACCAATCAAAGGCAAACGCACATGGCTCCTTGCCGGGGCCTGTGCGCTTTTCTCACTCACAGCAATTGCAGACAACGTTCTTCACTACAATGCACCGGCGGAATACTTCGAGGAAGCACTGCCGGTAGGCAACGGCAATCTCGGTGCGCTTGTCTACGGTCGTCCCGACATAGAAAAAATATCGCTGAACGACATCACTCTGTGGACAGGCGAACCGGAGAAGAATGTTCTCACCGACGGCGCCCGCGAAAAGATAGCCGCAGTCCGCGAAGCCCTCGACCACGGCGACTATGCCGCCGCCGACTCGCTGCAGAAATTTCTGCAGGGACACTATGCACAGAACTATCAGCCGCTCGGCAACCTGACCATACGCTTTGCCAACGGACGCAAGGCCCTCGGCTATCGGCGCAGCCTCGACCTCGACCGCGCCGTAGCCACCACCCTCAACGGCTCGCTGAGCGAAACGGTGTTCGCTTCGGCACCCGACTCGGTGATTGTAGTCCGCCTCGCCGATGCAGGCGGACTTGATGCATCTCTCAAACTGGAATCGCAGCTGCCTGTCACCATCAGCGCAGAAGGCAATGAAATAGTGATGGACGGCTACACAGCCTACATGTCCTATCCGGGCTACTTCAGGCACGACGGAGGCTTTTCCTACGATCCCGGGCGAGGAATTCATTTTCGTACCATACTCAAAGTTTTAGCGCCGGAAGGCTCAGTAGCAGCCTCCGGCGACAGCCTCATGATATCGGGCTGCGATGCCGCTACGATTCTGATAAGCGATGTTTCGAGTTTCAACGGATTCGACAAGGATCCCGTCAAAGAAGGTCGCGACTATAAGCCCATGGTGCGCCGCCGCATCGACCATGCAGCCGGAAGAGGCTACGATGCCCTCGCTGCCGACGCCGAAGCCGACCACCGCCGTCTTTTCGGGCGCGTGACCCTCGATCTTGGCACCACTGCTCCCGAAATTGCCAAGTTACCGACCGATGTGCAGCTGAAACGCTACACCGACTCAGCACAGGTAAACCCCGACCTCGAAGAACTCTACTACCAATACGGCCGCTATCTGCTGATAGCCTGCTCGCGCACGCCCGGCGTTCCGGCAAATCTGCAGGGGCTTTGGAACGAAAGTCTTACACCACCGTGGAGCAGCAACTATACCACCAATATCAACCTCGAAGAAAACTACTGGGGCGCTGAAAACGGCAATCTTCCGGAAATGCACAATGTGCTTCTCGACTATATCGACAATCTTACCGTAAGCGGTGCCGCTACGGCTCACAACAACTGGGGCGTGGACCGCGGGTGGGCGCTCGGCCACAACACCGACATCTGGGCAATGACCAATCCCATAGGCCTGTGCAACGACAGACCACAGTGGGCCAACTGGTGTATGGGCGGAGCTTGGCTCTCGACACACATCTGGGAAAACTATCTTTTCTCGCGCGATACCGATGCTCTGCGTCGCCGTTATCCTGCTCTCAAAGGTGCCGCAGAGTTCTGCCTCGGCTGGCTTGTTGACCGCAACGGTGTTCTCACCGTCTATCCTTCTACATCCCCCGAAAACAACTTTTTCTACAGTCCCGGCAAATCGGCCGATACCAGCATCGGCACCACATCGGACATATCGATGATACGCGAATGTCTCGTCAACACCCGCAATGCTGCCGGCATTCTTGGCGTCGACAACGCACTCTTTACCGAAATCGACAGCGTGCTTCCGCGCCTCCAGCCCTATGCCGTCAAAAGCG
>CABQCA010000230.1 GCA_902462525.1 uncultured Porphyromonadaceae bacterium
ACAATGAAAACATACAATATTTCCAAAGCTCTGCTCGCCGCCGCTGTGGCTTGCTCCATGGCTGCCTGCGACGAAAACTCGTGGAACGACGAACTCGACGGCTTCAAAGACATCACCGACGCCCCTGTCACCGACGTCCGCACCGTTGAGTATACGCTCACCGACGCAAACTACGCCTCGATCGCATCGGATGCCGACAACAAGGCCCTCGCCGGAACCGACGGCTCGGCCGCTCTCGCAGCTGTAGGCTCGCTGAAACGCTTCTCGGCCGAAGCCCCCGCAAGCAAATACGTGCCCGCATTCCTGGCCAGCACAAACTTCCCATACTTCACCCTCACCGACGGTTCGGCCGTGAAACTGACCTACAAAGTGGCAGAGAACGAACCCGCCGAATTCACCGAAGCCCAGACTGTGCAGACCTACACAGTGACCAACGAAGAATATGAAGCCGCATGGGATTCCGATGACTTCGTCAATGCATTCGCACCTTCGAAGCAGGCGTCCGAATTCCTGCCGGCCATCCTCGGAGCCAAACTCGACCCCGCAAACGGCACATACGCTGTGGCAAGCTATCTCATGGCCACACAGGAACCTGTATTCGGCGGCACTGCTCCCGCCGAACCGGTCGAAGTGTTCGCAGCCGACCTCACCACAGAAGACGTCTACAACACCTTCACAACCGAAAACACCGTGCTCCCCGAAGGTCTCACATATGTATGGAGCTACGGCGGTGCAAGCTACGGCGCAAAGGCTTCGGCTTTTGCCAACAAAACCAACTATGCAGCCCAGGCATGGCTCATATCGCCCGAGATAGACCTCACAGCCTATGCCGACGCAACCTTCAGTTTTGAACAGGCCACCAACTTCTTCTCGAATGTAAACGTGCTCCCCGACGAAGCCGCTGTCTACGTACGCGAAGTCGGCGGAAACTGGGTTAAACTCAGCCCCGCTTATCCCGAAACACTGAGCTGGACGTTCGTTTCGTCGGGCGACATCGACCTCTCGGCATTCTCCGGCAAGAAAATTCAGATCGGATTCTGCTATACAAGCGATGCCAAAGCCGGAACATGGGAAGTTAAGAACATAAAGATGATGGCCACACCCAAATCGCGTGCGGCAGCAGCTTCGCGCGGTGCTATCAGCATTCCCACCGTAAACCTCTATGCCGTCTACCACTACGACGGCTCCAAATGGGCTGCTGCCGGAAGTAATTTCGCTGTTCTCCAGCCGGCCGACTACACCGCCATGGGACAGCGCTACCCCAACCTCAGCACTGCCGAGCCTTATCTTTCGAAATATCTCAATGTAAACTATCCCTATGCCTCGGCCGACGATGTGAAGTATGTGTTCTGGGCCAACTACGCTTCAGGCGCCACCACAGTCAAATGCTCGGCCTACAAATACGACGGCTCCGCATGGGCTGCCGACAGTTTCATAGCCGAAGAAACAAATCAGTTCGTACGCAACAACGGCAAATGGCTCTTCGATCCCAATGTTACCATCAACCTTCCTGCCGGCCGCGGTGTCGAAATCAGCACCCTATACTATCAGGCATGCGTCGACTGGGTATTCGAAAACATCTGCAAGCCCCTCGGCGACACCAATATAAAGAGCGGTAAATTCTACATCTCCTCCTACGGCAACAACGAATATTACTCCGGCACATCGGCCTACCAGGGCAATGTCGACCTGCGCCCCTCGGCCGCTAAAGCCCAGTACCCCGCCGAGTACGACGCCATGACCGACGAAGCAGTCGTAGCACTTGAAAAGCAGCGCTTCATGAACGAAGTCATGCCCGGCGCTCTCGCCAAAATCCACGCCGATGCCCGTCCTCTCGACGGCATGGAAGTGCTCTACACCATCAACTTCTACTACTACGACGGCGCCACGAAGCCTGCCACTGCAGTATTCCGCCTCGCCGGACCCGCGAAATTCGAACCTGTAAGCTGCACATGGGACGAATAAAACAAATTCGTCATCATTCCGTTAACTAAAATACGGGGCGGAGCCATTCCGGCTGCCGCCCCGCTTTTTCAAAAAAACGACAGCACTATGAAAGTCTACACTCGCACCGGCGACACCGGCACCACATCGCTTGTAGGAGGCACCCGCGTGCCCAAAACCGACCCGCGGCTCGACGCATACGGCACCGTCGACGAACTCAACTCATGGCTCGGACTCCTGCTCAGTTCCGACGCTATCCCCCCAGAAGCACGGCAACCGCTCAACAGCGCCATGAATCTCCTCTTCGACATCGGTGCCGCCCTCGCCACCGAAGCCGACTCACGGTGGCAGCCGGCACCCTTCCCCGACAGCGCCGCAACCGGCCTCGAAACCGCCATCGACACTCTTGAAGCCACGCTG
>CABQCA010000231.1 GCA_902462525.1 uncultured Porphyromonadaceae bacterium
ATAGCCATTCCCGCCAGGGAGAAAAAAATAGGCTGATGGCAAAGAAAATTGTTGAGACGCCGCTGATGAAGCAGTACGTCGAGATGAAATCCAAGCATCCCGATGCTATTCTTCTTTTCCGCGTAGGCGATTTTTACGAAACATTCTCCGACGATGCCATCGAGGCATCGGATATTTTAGGCATAACGCTCACACGACGTGCAAACGGCGCCGCACAGTACGTCGAACTGGCCGGTTTTCCACACCACGCACTCGACAGCTACCTGCCCAAACTGGTGCGCGCCGGAAAGCGCGTGGCCATCTGCGAACAGCTCGAAGATCCCAAGCTGACAAAAAAACTGGTGAAGCGAGGCATCACAGAACTCGTCACGCCCGGCGTGGCGATGAACGACAACGTGCTGTCCCGCCGGGAGAACAACTTCCTCGCCGCCGTGCATTTCGGCAAAGTACGATGCGGCGTGGCATTCCTCGACATCAGCACCGGCGAATTCCTTGCCGCAGAAGGCTCGCAGGACTATATCGACAAGACTCTCGCCGGCATGTCGCCGAAAGAGCTGCTGGTGAAGCGCGGGTTCAAGGACAAAGCCGCCGAATTGTCGCAGCAGTACATAACCTTCGAACTCGAAGACTGGCTCTACACTCTCGATGCCGCCAACGAACGGCTGCGCAAACAGTTCGGCACCACATCGCTAAAAGGCTTCGGCATCGACGGCATGCCGGAGGCCATCGTGGCCGCCGGAGCCATTCTGCACTACCTCGACCTCACACAGCATACCCACACAGCCCACATCACATCGATTTCGCGCATTGAAGAAGGCAAATACATGCGCCTCGACCGCTTCACCGTGCGCAACCTCGAACTTTTCGACGCTCTCGATCCCGACGGCAAGAGCCTGCTCGGAGTTATCGACCGTACCGTCACCCCGATGGGCGCACGGCTGCTGCGCCGCTGGCTGCAACTGCCGCTGAAAGACCCGAATGCCATCAACGAACGCCTCGATGTGGTGGAATACTTCTTCCGACACCCCGACGAACGCGACAAAGTGACCGAACACCTCAAATCCATCGGCGACCTCGAACGACTGGTGTCGAAAGTAGCGACCGAACGCATCGTGCCACGCGAAATGATCCAGATCCGCAACGCCCTCGACGCCATCGTGCCGCTCAAGGAGCTGTGTTCGGGCTCCGACCTGGCGCCTCTCGCCGCCATAGGCGAACAGCTCGCGCCATGCGAAAGCATACGCGAGAAAATACGCCGCGAACTCATCGACGAACCCGCCGGCGCGCCAGGCCGCGGCGACATCATCAGCAAGGGGGTCGACGAAGAACTCGACCGCCTGCGAGAAGTGGCATACCAGGGCAAAGACTACCTTGCCCGGCTGCAGGCCCGCGAGATTGAAGCCACCTCCATCCCCTCGTTGAAAATAGGCTACAACAACGTATTCGGATACTACATCGAAGTCACCAACACCCACAAAAGCAAGGTGCCCGGCACATGGATACGCAAGCAGACTCTTGTCAATGCCGAACGCTACATCACTCCCGAACTGAAGGAATACGAAGAACAGATTCTCGGCGCACAGGAGAAAATCGAAGCCCTGCAGAGCCGCCTCTATGCAGCCCTCATAGCCGCTACGGCGCGCTTCATAGCCTCGCTCAAACTCGATGCCGCACTGCTGGGGCGCCTCGACGTGCTGTGCGCCTTCACCCGCGTGTCTATCGAAAACCGCTACAACCGTCCTGTGGTCGACGATTCGCTCGATCTTGTGCTCACCGAAGCCCGTCATCCGGTGATAGAACGCCAGCTGCCTCCGGGCGAGCCTTACATCAGCAACACCGTAGAGCTGTCGAACGAAGGCACACAGATAATGATGATAACAGGCCCGAACATGTCGGGTAAATCAGCTCTGCTGCGACAGACGGCGCTCAATGTCATCCTCGCGCAAATAGGTTGCTTTGTGGCGGCCGAAAGCGCACGGATAGGCACCGTCGACAAAATCTTCACACGCGTCGGCGCAAGCGATAACATATCGCTCGGCGAATCGACTTTCATGGTAGAGATGAACGAGGCTGCTTCGATTATGAACAACATGAGCCGCCGCTCGCTGATTCTCTTCGACGAACTCGGCCGGGGAACATCGACCTACGACGGCATTTCCATAGCCTGGGCCATCGTGGAGCATATCCACGACCACGGCGAC
>CABQCA010000232.1 GCA_902462525.1 uncultured Porphyromonadaceae bacterium
CATAATCGCCCATATTTTTGACTGAATTTTAGCTAAATCTCATGCGCCAGCCCTGCCTTTTTTTTATGAAGTGTTGCGAGGTTCGGGCTATTTTTTGTAATTTTGCCGAATATTGAGTATTCAATGACTACCCTTGAAGCCATAACATACAATCACCGCGCCGACCTTGAGCGCCTCAACGAACGCATCGCACAACAGCTCAAAGGATCCAACACTCTGATGGACAACATCGTGCTGTCGCTGCTGCGGACAAAAGGCAAACAGATACGACCTCTGATGGTTTTCCTGTGCGCCTCCCTCGCCGGCGGCTGCAACGAGAAAACGCTGGCATCGGCCGTGGCGGTGGAACTGCTGCACAACGCCTCGCTCATTCACGACGATGTGGTGGACAATTCGCCCACACGCCGCGGACGTCCGACCATCAATGCCGTATGGGACAATCATATAGCCGTGCTTGTCGGCGATTACTACACTTCATCGGCAATGCAGCAGGCCATCTCGACGGGCGATATCCGCATAGTCGAAGTGCTGTGCCGTCTGGGGCGCAGTCTGTCGCTGGGCGAAATCGACCAGATTTACAACGCCCGGGAACACACCCTCACCGAAGAAAACTATTACCGGATAATCGACTACAAGACAGCCTCGCTCTTTGTGGCAAGCGCCGAGATGGGCTGCCTGTCGGCGGGCGCTTCGCCCGAGGTCCTGTCGGCGCTGTCGCACTACGCCCTGCTTTTCGGCCGCTGTTTCCAGATTCGCGACGATATTTTCGATTATTATCCTTCGGAACTTGTCGGCAAGCCCACCGGCAACGACCTCCGTGAAGGCAAGATTTCGCTTCCGCTGCTCTACGTGCTCGGCCATCCCGAATTCGACGGCAGCGAACGCGTGCGCGAGCTACTCGGCCGCGACGGGCTGTCGGACAGCGACATTTCTTTCATTCAGGCTTTTGCGCGCGACAACGGCGGAATCGAGTATGCTTTCGCCACGATGGACCATCTTCGCAGTCGCGCCATGGAGTGCCTTGCCATGTTCCCCGACTCCGACATTCGCCGCGAGCTGGCCGAACTCTTCGATTTCACTATAAAACGTAATTTCTGAACCATGAAAGGAAGCGGAGGAATGAAGTTGCTGGCATGGGGCGCGGTGTCGTGCCTTCTTGCCGCCTGCGCAAGCATGGGACGCCCCGAAGGCGGCGCCCGCGACGAAGTGCCTCCCGTTTTCGTGCGCTCCGACCCGGCACCGGGTGCCGTGAATGTCGAGCCCAAGCGTATCCACGTGTATTTCGACGAGAATGTGCAGCTCGAGGACGCCTTCAACAAAGTGGTGGTATCGCCGGCACAGAAAACTCCGCCGACGGTGACTGCCAACGGCCGTCACGTGACGGTGAACTTCCGCGACACTCTCCGGCCCAACACCACCTACTCTGTCGATTTCGCCGATGCCATAAAGGACCTCAACGAAGGCAATGTGCTCGACGGCTTCGCCCTCGATTTCTCCACCGGCGACCGGCTCGACACACTCCGCATTTCGGGCATGGTGCTTCAGGCCGAAAATCTCGAGCCCGCCCAGGGCATGCTTGTGGGTGTCTACACCAACCTCTCCGACACGGCCATCACCACACTGCCTTTCGACCGCATTGCCCGCACCAACCAGCTGGGTCAGTTCACCATACGCAACCTCAAGCCCGGCACCTACCGCATCTACGCCGTAAATGACCTCAACCGCGACTACCACTGGGACCGATCTGAGGACATCGCCTTCTGCGACTACACCGTCAGCCCTACCACCGAGCCTATCACTGTCACCGACTCGCTCCTGGCTGCCGACGGCTCCGACTCGCTCATCGTCCGCTCCGGCACCCGCTATCTGCCCAACGATGTGCTTCTGAGCTGGTTCAACGAAGGCTACCGCGCCTCATATCTCTCCGACTACAAGCGCCCCGACGCCCGGCGCATAACCCTGACATTCGGCGCACCCTCCGACACTCTGCCGCGAATAAGCATCGTCGACGGCGCCGGAACACCGGGTGCCGACATCGCCGGGTGGGCACGTCTCAAGGCCAACGCCACCGGCGACACACTCGAATACTGGATTGCCGACACTACGATAGTGAACTCCGACTCACTGAGGCTGTCGGTGTCGTATCTCAAGACCGACACCCTCGACCGTCTTGTGTGGCAGACCGACA
>CABQCA010000233.1 GCA_902462525.1 uncultured Porphyromonadaceae bacterium
TATCATTTTCGACTCGGTGCGCGCATGGCTCATCATGTCGATGAAGTTGAACACGATTACGTTGAGGTCGTTGGCTTCGAGACGGTCGAATTCGCGCAGCAGCCGCTCGCCGCCGGCGCTGTCGTTGATTTTTGTATAGGAGAATTTGTGGTTGCGGCGGTAGCGCTCAAGCAGGGTGGCTATGAGGGGGCTCTCGTTGATGTTCTTGCCTTCTTCGGAGTCCTCGTCGACCCACAGGTCGGGGAACATCTTTTCTATCTGCGCCGGCATAAGGCCCGAGAAGATGGCATTGCGGGCATACTGCGTGGCCGTGGGCAGAATCGAGGTGTAGAGATGTTCGTCGATGGCGAACATGTCGGCTATCAGCGGTCTTACGGTGCGCCACTGGTCGAGGCGGAAATTGTCGAAGAGAATGAAAAACACCTTTTCGCCTGCGTCGAGCATGGGGAATACCACCTGCGGGAAAATGCGCGGACTCATCAGCGGCGCGCCCTCGCCGGTGCAGCCGTCGGCCACCCAGTCCTCGTAGCGCCGGCGTATCCACTTGTAGAACTCGGCGTCGGCCTCTTTTTTCTGTGTCTCGAGGAGTTCGTCCATGTTCGAGCCGGCGCCGGCAAGCTCCATCTCGCGGAAGACAAGGCGCTCGTAGAGCGAGTACCAGTCGTCGATAGAGTCGGCGCTGTTGATGAGCATGCTCAGGTTTCCGAAGTCCTCGCGGTAGTCCTGCTGCGTTTTCTCCTGCACCAGCTGTCCGGCATGCAGATGCTTCTTGATGGCAATGAGTATCTGGTTGGGGTTCACCGGCTTGATGAGATAGTCGGCAATCTTGCTGCCTACGGCCTGGTCCATGATGTTCTCTTCCTCACTCTTGGTGATCATTATCACGGGAATGTGCGGCAGACGCTGCTTGATTTTCGACAGCGTTTCAAGCCCCGTCAGGCCCGGCATATTCTCGTCGAGAATTATGAGGTCGAAAGGTTCGGCGAAGACAAGCTCGAGAGCGTCGCGGCCGTTGTTGGCCGTCACCACCTCGTAGCCCTTGTTGCGCAGGAATAGCAGGTGCGGTTTCAGCAGGTCGATTTCGTCGTCGGCCCAGAGTATTCGTTGCTTGTTGTTCATAGGGCAAAAATACGCATTTTCCCTCAATTCTGCAAAAACCGCCGGTGGGTTGAGTTTAAGAGTAAACAAACTCTTAAAAGTCAGGAAAGAGAAAAAAGTTAAGATGAAACTAACCGAAAGATTTGCCGGAGCGGTATTTTGTGTCTATATTTGCGGATATGTTACGATATATTAGCGTTTTGTGTGCTGCCGTGGCAGTCCTGGGCGCCGGGTGCTCGAAGGGTGCGGACGATGAGCCCGACCGCCCCGGTGTGGAGAAGCCGGTTGCCGTGACATTCTTTTTTGCCGGAGACAATCCGGAGGAATATGTTGTGGACGGCGACGGCACCGTTTTCATTACCGTTGGCCGCACACCGGTCGGCGCCGCATGCGATGTGGGGCTTACGGTGGCCGACGGCGCCGATTTCGCTTCGGTGTCGGCGGCGCACTTTGCCGAGGGCGAAGCCACGGCTACGGCGCCCCTCGCCTACAGCACGGCGCGCATGGGTGCCCGAAGGCGCACTGTGGTGCTCCGCTGCGGCACCGGCAGTCTGAACATCAGCTTTATCCTCTCGGATGAACCATGGAGCCCAAGTGGCGAGAGGCTTCTTTTTGCCGACGGTGCTTTTACAAGAATCAATGTCTCCTGCCGGACTGTCGACGGCAAGGACTACTGGCGCATCGACAACACCGGGCGCACCTTCAGCGCCGACGACGGCTGGTGTGGCACCGAATTTACGGCTCTGAAGAGCGGCGAATACATCTTTCCGGCAGGTACGGGCTATGCCACCGCCGAAATCTGCGACGGCTGGCTGCTGCCGGTGCTCCGCATAGGCGCCGCGGCTCTTGTGCCGTCGGAAAACACATGGATGGCTCCGGCGCGCATCGGCAGCGGGCGCATATCCGTTTTCGGGCCCTATTTCAACGCCTCGCCCCTGACGCCGCTCAACAGTGCCCCGCTCTCGGCCGCATGGCGCATCGATGTCGACGGCTCATCGGCTGTCATCAAACCGCAGGAGGCCGGTTTCGTCAACGCGGGGGTCTTT
>CABQCA010000234.1 GCA_902462525.1 uncultured Porphyromonadaceae bacterium
CTCAGAAGAATGAGGAAAAACTCAAGGAGTACATCGAGAAATACAACGCCATCAACGCCCTGCTCAATCCCACCCCCGCCACCGAGGAATAACACTGCAAGGCTCTGATAATATGAACAGTTAAGAGTTGAGTTACGGCTTGGCTCTTAACTTTTTTTCTCTCCGGTCGAATGCCCACGCAGTCTAAAAACCAATAATTTTCAATCCGACAATGACACCGCCTCTCGCCGAAAGAATGCGTCCGCAGACGCTCGACCAGTATATTGGCCAGCAGCACCTTGTAGGCCCCGGTTCTATTCTTCGCCGTATGATAGAATCGGGTAAAATAGCTTCGTTCATTCTCTGGGGACCTCCCGGAGTCGGCAAAACGACACTTGCAAAAATCATAGCCAATGCCACCGACAGTCCCTTCTACACGCTTTCGGCAGTAACTTCGGGTGTAAAAGATGTAAGGGAAGTCATCGACCGCTGTCAGAAAGAAGGTGGCAGTATGTTCGGCTCGGGACGTCCTATTCTTTTCATCGATGAAATACACCGTTTCAGCAAAAGCCAGCAGGACAGTCTGCTCGGCGCGGTCGAAAACGGCACTGTGACTCTCATCGGCGCCACCACCGAAAATCCGTCGTTCGAAGTGATACGTCCTCTCCTGTCGCGTGCTCAGGTATACACGCTCAAGCCGCTAACCGACAACGATTTACAGACACTACTCGACCGAGCCATCACTACCGATGAAATCTTGTCGCGCAACAAAGTGAATGTAGAGGAGACTACCGCATTATTCCGTTATAGCGGCGGCGATGCACGCAAGCTCCTCAACATACTCGACCTTCTCGAACAATCTACGCCACATGGCGAATCCATCACCATCAGCGATAAGGTCGTAACCGAACGCCTGCAGGAAAACCCCATGGCCTATGACAAGGACGGCGAAATGCACTACGACATCATATCGGCATTCATCAAAAGCATACGCGGCAGCGATCCCGACGCCGCTGTCTACTGGCTCGCCCGCATGATAGCCGGCGGCGAAGATCCTGAATTCATAGCCCGGCGCCTTGTTATAGTTGCCTCCGAGGATATTGGTCTCGCCAATCCCACTGCCCTTCTCATCGCCAACGCCACTTTCGACACCATTCGCAAAATTGGTATGCCTGAGGGACGCATTCCGCTGTCGGAATGCGCTATATACCTCGCACTGTCGGCAAAAAGCAACTCTGCCTACATGGCCATCGACGCCGCTCTTGCCGAAGTTGAGCAAAGCGGCAACCTGCCGGTGCCCCTGCATCTTCGCAACGCACCGACAGCACTGATGAAGAAACTTGGCTACGGACAGAACTATCTATATGCCCACAATTATCCTGGAAATTTCGTGCGACAGCAATTCAGACCCGACGAAATCCGCGACAAACAATTCTGGCATGCAGGCAGCAATCCGGCCGAGGACATCATGCTGGAGCGCCACAGATCGAGATGGGGCGACAAATGATTCAACATCGGCCTCTTTTGTATCATTTTTTACAAAAAGTTGTCTACCAATAATTCATGAGCTATTTATAATCAGATTAATTTATATTTTTGTTATCGGAAAATCAAACGTCAATACCATCTAAAACATCCTAACCTATATATGAAACCAATCTTATTAGCTCTCTCACTGCTCATGACCGGGCTCCCGGCAACAGCAGCAACGCCGCAAGCCCCCGAACTGCAGCGAGGCACTTTTGAGGCCGGCAAGGGCACATTTCTTCTCAACGGTGAGCCTTTCGTGGTAAAGGCGGCCGAGCTTCACTACCCCCGTATTCCCCGCCAGTACTGGGACCAGCGCATAAAACTTTGCAAGGCGTTGGGTATGAATACTATTTGTCTTTACACATTCTGGAACGCCCACGAACCTCAGCCCGACCGATTCGACTTCACAGGACAAAACGACCTGGCCGAGTTCGTGCGTCTCTGTCAGGCAAACGACATGAAGGTGATTCTTCGTCCCGGCCCATATGTTTGCGCCGAATGGGAAATGGGCGGCCTCCCCTGGTGGCTTCTCAAAAAAAAGGACATACGCCTGCGCGAAGC
>CABQCA010000235.1 GCA_902462525.1 uncultured Porphyromonadaceae bacterium
AGAATCGTAGTAGAAGGCCGGTTCGAAAACGTGGCCTGGCTGACCGGAGCGGTATTGCAGGAGTGCCCAGCGGTTCAGGGTTTCACGTAGCCCGATGGAGTACATCAGGTGTGCCAGTCCGCGGGTATCGGCATCGGCGTCGCCGTTCATTGTGGTCTGTATGGCGAGCATACGGCGTGCGAATTCGAGTTTGCTGCCCGGCTTGCCGCCGAGGTGCCGGTATATATTAAGATTCCTTTCGTAGTCGGGTGATACGCGGACGAGGAAGCGGCATGCGCGGCTATAGTTTTCCTCGCGCATGGCGAGTGTGCCGATGAGTTCGTCGAAGTAGTCGGAGTCGGTGCGTGCGTAGCGGCGCAAAAAAGTGTAGAGCGGGCTGCGGACAGCAGATTTGCGCTTCACATCGGCCAGCTTTTCGGACGATAGCGATTCCATGAGCCGGAATGTGAGGGTGGAGTAGTCCTGACAATTGAAGATGGCGGGGTCGGTGCGCATCTGTTCGAGAGTGACTCCGTGGAGCATGTGGGCCGGGAAGTAGTTGTCGGTGTATCCGCACAGCAAAATGGCGGTGGTGTAGTCGCCGTGTTCCCATAGCGAAGGTACGTAGCCGGTGTAAACACAGTTTTTGAGTATTCTTTCCCATTCTTCGGCATCGGAGGAGGTCATATCGATTTTAGTCTCGAACCACTTGAGTTCGGTCAGAAGTCCGGAGGTGTCGCCGGCCTCGCCGGCAAGAAGGAAGGCGTAGGCGCGGGCATGGTCGCGGAAACTGTCGGACGAGAAGGAGCTTCGGAGAGCGCGGGCGATGTATCGGCGGGCGGCCGGCAAATCGCCATGGAACTTGCGTGTGGCGTAGGCGAGCGTGAAAAGCCAGTCGCCTTCATAGCGCGCCCTGCGGGTGCTGACAACGGAACGGGCAACGGGCTCGATGGCACAGAATTTTGCCGAGTCGCCGGCCAATGAGCGTATGTGGCGCATCAGCGAGGGACTGTCGGGGTTGCAGGCTGCCATGTAGGCCACGGCGTCGGTGTCGCGGATGGATGCGAAGTCGTCGTTGGCGGCAAAACATCGGTTTGCGCGGGCGGTGTCGCCCAGACGGCTCCAGCAGCCTGCGGCATAGCCCGAGGCCATGCGTTTGAAGAGGTTCGAGTCGTCGAATTCGGCGAAGGCCTTGTCGAAGTACTCGGCGCAGGCGGCATACTGCCGCGAGGCAAAGAGACAACGCACGGTCTGCAGGGCGTAGCGGTCGCGCAGACGGCTGCCGCTGTATTCTTTACAGCGTTCGATGAAGTAGCTGAAATCTGAATTGTCGGCTTCGTATGGCGACGAAGGATAGTACCAGGGCGAGGACTGTTCCTGCCGTTTTTCCCAAACGCCTATTGCCAGATCGAGAAAGTCGTATATCTCGCGGTCACAGTTTCTGATGTAATTCAGAAATTTATTGTCGGTCCGGATATCACCGGCATCGGTGGCGTAGAGGTGTCCGCGATCGGTGTTGTAGACGGCCTCTTCGATGTGGGCAAGCGGTATGTCGGGCGATGTCAGCTGCTGCCACAGCCGCAGGTTTTCTTGTTTCTGCAGTTCGGCGGTGCCCGGGCAGTCGGCGGCGAAGAATTCGGGTGTGGGAATGATAGGATAGCATGCACCGCAGGCTCCGGCGGAAAAAATTGTTAGGATTAAGGCGGCGCTAACGGAGAATATTCTTGATTTCATTGTTGGAGTAGTTTCTGAGGTTCCGGCAGTCGAGGTGATAGATAATGTTGGCATGGGCGCGGTCGCCGAGGTTTTCGTCGATAAGCTCTTTCACGGCCATTATGTCGCCGTAGGTGGGGTTCTCGGTACGGATAATGTCGCCTTTTTTTATTATGGTATTACCGACGGGAATGTCGCGGAGGGCGGTGTGTCGTCCGGCTCCTGATGGTATGAATGCAGTGGTGTCGGAGGTGTCTGTTTCGCGCATTAGGCCTGCGAAGCGGCGTCCGCGGAAGAGGAGCTGCCATGAATAGGCGGGATATGCCACGTCGAGAGGCAGAGGGTAGGAGTAGAGATGCCGCATATA
>CABQCA010000236.1 GCA_902462525.1 uncultured Porphyromonadaceae bacterium
ATCGTGGCGCTCACCGTCACGCCGGTTCTGTGCAGCTGGCTTCTGGGAACGAAGGCTCAGAATGGCCGCCTTTCGACTGAACCGAAAGCGACAGTGGCGCTGCGCAACGCCTACAGCCGCTCGCTCGGGAAAGCTCTCGCTCACAAAAAAGCCCTTCTCGCCGGCACCGGTGTTCTTTTCGCTGTGGCTCTGGTGCTGTTCTTCACCCTCGGACGCGGCTTCCTGCCGCCTTTCAACGAAGGCTCGTTCACAATCAACGTATCAACCCTTCCGGGAATATCGCTTGAAGAAAGCGACAAGATAGGCCGCGAGGCCGAGCGAATAATCATGGAGATGCCCGAAATCATCACCGTAGCCCGCAAAACCGGCCGCGCCGAACTCGACGAGCATTCTTTCGGTGTCAATGTGTCGGAAATCGAGGCCCCTTACCGTCTCAAAAGCCGTAGTCGTGCAGAGCTTATGAGCGATCTGCGCAGCCGATTCGCCGAAATTCCGGGTGCTGTCATCGAAATCGGACAGCCGGTGTCGCACCGTATCGATGCCATGCTGTCAGGCTCGCAGGCACAGATTGCAATCAAAATCTTCGGCAACGACCTCGAACGCCTCTACAACATCGGAAAGGAAGTGAAGGAAGCCGCCGGCAGGGTGCCGGGATTGGTCGACATCAACATCGAGCAGCAGACCGAGCGCCCGCAACTGCTTATAAGGCCCAGGCGCGATGCCCTTGCGCTGAACGGGATACGCCTCGGCGACTTCGGCCGTATGATCGAAACCATGATGGGGGGCAAAGTCGTGGCTCAGGTATATGACGACGGTTTCGCCTACGATGTGGCCGTAATCGCCGCCGACGGACATCGCGACCGGCTCGACAAAATCGGCTCGCTGACTCTCGACGGCGTCCGCGGAAAAGTGGCGCTCGCCGAAGTGGCCGACATTCTGTCGACTACCGGCCCGAACACCGTAAACCGCGAAAACGTGAAACGGCGTCTGCTTGTGTCGGCCAATGTCGAAGGCGGCGACCTCAGCGGTGCCGTCGAAAAGCTGCGTCGCGAAATCGAGGAAAATATCCCGCTTCCTGAAAACTACTACATCACCTACGGCGGCCAGTTTGAAAACGAACAAGCTGCATCGCGGACCCTGTTGTGGACATCGCTCGGCGCAATCCTGATAATCTTCATGTTGCTCTACGGCGAATTCCGCAACGCAGCCGAAGCCGCCGTCATTCTGGTGAATATGCCCCTGGCTCTCATCGGAGGCGTATTCATGCTTGCCATCACGGGAGGTGAGCTGAACATTCCCGCCATAATAGGTTTCATATCGCTCATGGGTATCAGCACACGAAACGGCATGCTGCTCATCAACCGCTACAAGCATCTCAAAACCGAAAATATGGGTCTCGACCGGCGCATAATACTCGGTTCTGCCGACCGGCTGCTGCCTATAGTCATGACAGCACTCACATCGGCCCTCGCTCTGATTCCTCTCGCTGTCAACGGCACAGCACCCGGCAACGAAATACAGGCGCCTATGGCGATTGTGATACTCGGAGGCCTGATAAGCTCGACGGCGCTCAACATCTACATCGTTCCGGCTCTTTATCAGCTCCTCAACCGCAAAGAAAAATGAAAAAGACTATATTATTTACCCTCGCATTACTGCCGGCGATAACTTCCGCTGCTGAATCGGTCTTCGATGCTACCGTAAGTTCTATTATCAGTACCAACGAAGAACTTAAGGCCAGACACAAACGGTATATCGCCGATATCGAAACCGAGAAAGCCGAAAACATGCTTCAGGGTCCCGAGGCGGAGTTTGATTATAAATTCGGTCCGTCAGGCGTCAAGAACCGCTGGGGCGTGTCGGTGAGCCAGGGCTTCGACTGGCCGGGGCTCTACACCGCCCGACGCAAGGCGGCTCGCTACAATGCGGATGCTTTCCGGCAGCTCTACAATGCCGCCCGCACCGAAATCACACTTCAGACACGCACCCTGCTGCTTGACTACGTGAAGGCCCGACGCAATGCGGCGCTGCTGACACAGGCCGA
>CABQCA010000237.1 GCA_902462525.1 uncultured Porphyromonadaceae bacterium
AGTGGCTCGACTCGAAATACACCAAAAATCTCAGTAATACGTTCTGGCTCAACCACACCTTCTATAATCATGCCGCAGAGCGGGCAGCGGAGAATGGAAGCCGTCCGTTCATCTATCATCGCTGGGGTGGGCTCGGTTCTCATCGCTATCCTCTCGGCTTTTCAGGCGATACATACGCCACATGGGCTACTCTTGCTTTCTTGCCGTGGTTTACGGCTACGGCTTCGAATGTTAACTACGGCTACTGGGGTCACGACATAGGCGGACATATGTTTCACAAAAAAGTAAAGGAAACAGACCCCGAACTTTATCTGCGCTGGCTGCAGTACGGCGTCTTCACGCCAATATTCAAGACCCATTCCACCAAAGATAACCGCATAGTCCGCTATCCGTGGTCTTTCCCCGATCATCAGTTTATGATGCGCGACGCCATCAGGCTCCGCTATGCTCTCGTACCTTATATATATAATGCCTCGCGTGAAAACTACGATACAGGCGTGGCCATGTGTCGTCCCATGTACTACGAATATCCTGAACTTGAAAAAGCCTATCAGGTGCCGGAGCAGCATTTTTTCGGGCCCGACATCATTGCCACTCCAGTTGCCGCAGCTGCCGACAGCATAACAGGTCTTGCAAAAAGAAGTGTATGGTTGCCTGAAGGCAAATGGTATTGTTTCGACACTGGCGAACTCTTCGAGGGGGATACCGACCTCGACCTCGGATTTACTCTTGCAGAGAATCCTTTCTTTGTCCGTGCCGGCGCAGTCATTCCGATGAATCCCGACAACGTTCAATCGCTTCAGGTGCCCTGCGACACTCTTGTGCTTACATTTATTCCTGGAGCCGACGGTGCTCTGCTATATTATGAAGACGACGGCCGCACCGATGAATATAAAGAAACCTTCGCTACCACACATATCGGGAAAATAACTTCCGATACTACGGTAACGGTGAGAATAGATGCCCGTAAAGGCTCCTACACCGACGCATCCGCCGAGCGCGCCTATCAGTTGCGTTTCCCTGCGGTCATGCCTCCGGCGTCGGTGACAGTAAATGGCCGGGCCTGTCCCTACGCCCGTTTCCCACAGCCCGGCACATGGTCTTACGACGGCCTGTCGCTTCAGCCTGTTGTCTTTACTGAAAAACTGCCCGTCGACAGCGTTGCCGAAATCGTGATGCACTATAACGGCGGCACTGCCGAGGCCTCGCGTCTTTATGGAAAACAAAAAATTTTCCGCCGCTGCCGGGTTCTTACTCCGGAATTCAAGGAAGAGCAGTGCCTGAACGGCGAAAGCTATGTAATGCTGCCGCAGGGATACCTGAAAGTGTCGCAATGCCCCAACTTCATCACCGAAAATCCGGCAGAGATCATTCGCTATCTCGACGATTTCGACCGCGCATATGCCGAATTACCTTCCATTATTACCGGACATCAGTATTCAGGCGAAAAGTTCAAACAACGTCTCAGTACTCAATTGGGATTCCAAATTGACCAATAAATTGACGTAAAGGGGTGCTTGAATGTGAATGAAAGTTAAATCACGGTATTTTCATGAACTTTTTTGAGAAAATGTTTGGTGGGGTGAAAAAGTCGGCGTACCTTTGCAACCGCAAACGGGAAAACAACCCGCGGGCACTGAAAGAGAACATTGAAACGATTACAATAGACTAAGAGTAGTACAAGAGCAATTCGCAGGCCGGTGCAAGCCGGCCGGGCGCAAGTCTCAAGTCAATTCTGCGAAGCAGATACTCAATAAATGAAAGCGGAAACTGACCGGGAAACGAACCGAACCGCTTCGTAGTGCTTGTGAAGGCAAAAAATCAGAACAAGGATTCTTGCCGATTTTTTTTGAAAGAAAAGAATAACAAGATAAACAACAACGAAGAGTTTGATCCTGGCTCAGGATGAACGCTAGCGACAGGCTTAAC
>CABQCA010000238.1 GCA_902462525.1 uncultured Porphyromonadaceae bacterium
CGGCGCCGTACTGCCTGATGTCGGACACCACCTTCTGCACTATTGATGTGGGAATGGCGAAGGAGCAGCCCGCATAGGCGCCGGTCTGCGAGTAGATGGCGGTGTTGATGCCTACGAGCTCGCCGTTGAGGTTCACAAGTGCGCCGCCCGAGTTGCCCTGGTTGACAGCGGCGTCGGTCTGAATGTACGATTCAATTCCGCCCGACGATGGCATGCCCGTGGAGGAGGAAATGTTGCGGGCTTTGGCACTGACAATGCCCGACGTTACCGACGATGTGAAACCGAAGGGGTTGCCTACGGCGAGCACCCATTCGCCCACCTGCAGTTTCTCGCTGTCGCCCACGGGGATTACATGTAGGTCGGGCGCATCGATTTTGATGAGGGCCAGATCGGTGGTGGGGTCGGCGCCTACGATGGTGGCAGGGAAATTGCGGTTGTCGTTGAGAGTCACTTCGAGCCGCTCGGCATCGGCGATGACGTGGTTGTTGGTCACGATATAGCCGTCGGGGCTTATTATGACGCCCGAGCCGAGGCCTGTCTGGCGCTGACGGGGCTGTTCCTGCTGCTGAGGCTGCTGCCGGCGTCGCTGCGAGGGGTGGCCGAAGAAGAACTCAAGCATGGGGTCGGAGAAGAACTGCTCGTCGGGGCTGTAGCTCTGACGGGCATGGGGTGTGGCGTAGCTTTTTACCGACACCACGCCGTTGACAGTTTCGGCGGCGGTGCGGGTGAAGTCGTCCTGTGATATCAGTCGGCCCGTTGCCGGGCTTTCGGCAGCCGCCGGCTGTCCGGTTGTGTCGCTCTGGATAGCAAAGCCCCAGAA
This sequence comes from uncultured Porphyromonadaceae bacterium, assembly GCA_902462525.1. Lineage (GTDB taxonomy): Bacteria > Bacteroidota > Bacteroidia > Bacteroidales > Muribaculaceae > CAG-873. Next base: position 821 of record CABQCA010000238.1, read on the forward strand.
GGCGACGGCGGCGGCTACGACCGATGTGATGAAGATTTTCTTTTTCATAATTTCAAATGTGCTAAGATTGTAGTTATGACAATAGTGTAATTCATTAATACAAAAATAGTAAATATGTTGTGAAAAAGAAAGTGCTGTTATATTAAATTTGCTAAAAACCCGGCTATTTAACGCCTGTTTAGAGTCGCGTGGCTTATTCGCCGGGATGGCGCTGTCATCTGGCGCGGCCTAAACTGTTGCCGCGGAAGTTCGAGCCGTTGCCCCGGTTGTTGTAGCCGTTTCCGCGGTTGTTGTAGCCGTTGTTCCGGTTGCCGAAAGGATCGTACATGCCGTTGCCGAACTCGTCCTCCTCTTCGTCCTCGTCCTCAGGCGCCTTTTCGCCGCGTTTGAGCTTGGGCTTGTTTTTCTTTATGGCATAAGGCTTCTGCATGTCGACCGGCAGCTCGTAGATGTCCCATGTCTGCTCTACGTCCCAGTTCTTTTTGAGGTCGAATTTCTTTGGGAAGTAGTACACTTCTTCGGGCTGGATGGAGTCGGCCACATTGCCGGTGTCCCATTTGCCGTTGCGGTTTGTGTCGAGAATGAGGCGGCCGTAGTATGTGCCGGGCTTGAGATACGGCAGTTCCACCCGCGATTCTCCCTCATGCTTTATCACTTCGTAGACAGGCGCGTCCGACGAGTTCACCAGCTGCACTATGGCACGCAGGCTGTCGATGCCTGTGAGAGTGAAAATCATCTTGGCATAGTCCTCGGTCTGCTGAGCCTTGAGCTCCTGCCGGAAAGGACGGTTCCATACGTTGTAGATGCTCATTGCGGCAAGAGAGTCGATGCTCAGACGGTACTTGGCGCCGGGCTCCCACGCCATGTCGATGCGCCGGCGTGTGAGCAGGTTCGACGAGTCGGGCGTCAGCTTCACTTTCACTTCTTTCCACAGTGTGTCGTCCTGAATCTCGAAGTGTATGCCGGCTTCGTCGATGCTGTCGAGCGGCAGCCCGGCTTCGATTACAACGGGCTTGTTGAGGTCGATGGTTCCCGAAAGTGTCCGCAGGGTCAGATACTCCATGTCGGGCGGCGGAAGAAATGTAGTGTCGC
>CABQCA010000239.1 GCA_902462525.1 uncultured Porphyromonadaceae bacterium
ACCTGTAACCTTCTGATCCGTAGTCAGATGCTCTATTCAGTTGAGCTAAGGAGCCATGCTTCGGCCTCTGCCGTTTTGCGAGTGCAAAGTTAATGCTTTTTTTTTATTCCTGCAAATTTTTTTTGACTTTTTGAAAACTTTTCCATGAAAGCCGGTGCGTCGATTGTTAAAAGCAGGGAGGAAAGCAACAATGGGAGAGTGGTAAATGTTATTAAATCATAACAAATCCTCAGAATATGTAATTATGATACGTAAAATATTTATCGGTTATCTTGCTGTGATATTGGTGTTTGTGGTCGGTCTGTCGTCGTGCGGCAAGGACGATGAATGGGGTGAAGTGCCACGTGAAATAGCCAATTTTATTGAGCAGTACTACCCGGGTTCGGCTATAAGTTCTTTTTCGGAGAGTGACAACACCTACCATGTGCGCATAAAGGACGGACCAGGCATGACTTTCGGCAGCGACTACAGCTGGATTGTGGTCGACGGCTACGGACTGCCGTTGCCGCAGGTGATGCTTTTCGACCAGTTGCCGCCGAAACTATATGGCTATCTTCAGGACAGCCAGCAGCTCGACTCGGTGTTCGGAATGGAACGCGACAGTAGCCGCTACACGCTGACGATGCTGAATGCAACGCTGTTCTACGACATCAGAAGCGGCGAAATCAGCGGCACTACACCTACCGACTGATACGCCGGAACCGCACTTTCGACTGCATGGTCGGGAAGGTGAGTTCCAGTATCAGGCCGTCGGTGACGATGTCGGCGCTCGCCTCGGTGTCGGCGTTGCGGCGCTCGGCCGAGAACCATTCGAGATCGTAGTGGTCCTGAAAAGGCGTTGTGGAGAGGCGCCCTTTGATGTCGCCGGTGTTCCAGCCGGCCTCTGCGCCGGCGATGTAGATAATGTCGTAGCCTTCGCCGTTGCTGATTGTAGCAAGCCGGTAGCGGCCGCCGAGACGTGCCTTAGAGGCACTGAGGTCGCGGTCGAGATAAGTCCACTCGGCTTCCATCGGGTCGGCGGACGATGCGAGATGTGCGGAAATCTTCTCTTCGGTGTCGAATTGCGATTTTTCGGAGGTACGGCGGTAGCGCACAATCAGAGAATGGTGAAGAAGTGACGTGCCCTGGCGGGCTTCGGTGCGGATAGTGTCGGCATCGAAAGGTACTTCTACGCTTGCCTCAGGCCTGTCGGAGCCGAACGACACCGCCGTGCCGCCCGCCGTGCGTCGGAGCACCATGGTGAATGCAGGCTTTTTGCCGATGGTGGCTGTGAAGACTCCATCGGCATCGACGGTTATGCTGTCGCCGCGGACACTGCCGGCGGTGTAGCGGCATCTCGACGGAAACAGAGGATCGTCGCTGCCGGCGGGAACTTCAGCAATCACTGCATAGAGGGTGCTGTCGGCTGTATTGCGCCAGCTGAGCGACATTGTGTGCGGACCGCTGCCTTCGAGGGCGAAGCGTGCGTGATAGGAAAAGTCGCCGGCGTCGCCTATGACCACTGTTTCGGCCCTAAGAAGCATACTGCAGGCAGAAATAAGAGCCGTAAGAACAAGAAGAAATTTTTTCATTCCATCAGGGCTTTGACGCGGTCGGTGAATTCGTCGTCCGGCATTCCGAAGGGCAGCCAGTGGATTGTGAATCCGCGGCGCTCCATGCCGCGGAACCATGTCATCTGCCGTTTGGCAAACTGATGGATAGCGATTTCGAGCTGCTGCTCCATTTCAGCACGCGATATCCGGCCCAGAACATGGAGTGTGAGGTATTTATACTCAAGACCGTAATAGATGAGCGCTTCGGGGTCGACGCCGCCGGCTATAAGGCCTTCTACTTCGGCAAGCATATCCTCGCTGTCGAACCGGCGACGC
>CABQCA010000240.1 GCA_902462525.1 uncultured Porphyromonadaceae bacterium
ACGTCGCCGGGCTGCATCGGCACGAGTTCTTTGTGGGCCTCGAAGTCGTAGCCGGCGGGGAGGACACCGGCTGCCACGAGTTCTTCCTGAAGTATCTGAACGAAGTCCAGAAGGTTTTCGGGAGAGCTGTTGCCGATGTTGTAGACGGCGTAGGGAGGCAGGGGAAGGCCGTCGTCGCCGTCGGCCCGCTCGGGTGCGTGCCGCATGACGCGCACGACGCCCTCGACGATGTCGTCGATGTAGGTGAAGTCGCGCCGGCAGTTGCCGTAGTTGAATATTTTGATGGTTTCGCCTTTGATGAGCTTATCTGTGAAGCCGAAATATGCCATGTCGGGGCGACCGCAGGGGCCGTAGACGGTGAAGAAGCGCAGCCCGGTGGACGGTATGTTGTAGAGCTTCGAATAGGCGTGCGCCATCAGCTCGTTGCTTTTCTTGGTGGCGGCGTAGAGCGAAACCGGATTGTCGACCTTGTCGTCGGTCGAATACGGAACTTTCTTATTCGAGCCGTAGACGCTCGACGAGGAAGCGTAGACGAGGTGGTCTACGCCGTGGTGGCGGCAGGCCTCAAGAATGTTGTAGAAACCTATGAGGTTGCTTTCGATGTATGCGTCGGGATTGGTGATCGAGTACCTAACTCCGGCCTGGGCCGCGAGATTGACCACGACAGAGGGCTTGTGGTCGTTGAATATGGCTTCGACTGCCGCGCGGCTGGCTATGGAGTCGCGGACGAAGACAAATCGGTCGCCGTATTCCCTGAGTCCGTCGAGACGCTCGTATTTCAGCCGGACGTCGTAATAGTCTGTTATGTTGTCGATGCCGATTATCTTACATCCCGGATAGTCGTGGAGAAGGCGGCCGGCAAGGCTGGCGCCGATGAAGCCTGCGGCGCCGGTGACGAGGATCACACGGCCGTCGAGCTGTATATTGTCTGTAAGCATGGTGTTCAGTCGCGTTTGAAAATGTCGCGGGTGTAGACTTTGGGGGCGGCGTCGTCGAGGCAGGCGTCGTAGCGGTTGGCGATGATTGCCTGTGACTCCGATTTGAAGCGGTCGAGGTCGTTGACGACCTCGCTGCCGAAGAATGTGGTGCCGTCTTCAAGGGTGGGTTCGTAGATAATGACTTTAGCGCCTTTGGCCTTGATGCGCTTCATCACGCCCTGGATCGACGACTGGCGGAAGTTGTCGGAGTTCGACTTCATTGTCAGGCGGTAGACACCGACGGTGACGGGTGTCTCGGGGCTCCAGCCGGCCATGCGAAGTACCTGGTCGGCGATGAAGTCCTTGCGGGTGCGGTTGCTCTCGACGATGGCGCTCATCATCTGCTGCGGTACGTCGGCGTAGTTGGCCAGCAGCTGTTTGGTGTCCTTGGGGAGACAGTAGCCGCCGTAGCCGAAAGAGGGGTTGTTGTAGTGGCTGCCGATGCGGGGGTCCAGACCGATGCCTTCGATGATGGCACGGCTGTCGAGGCCCTTGACTTCGGCATAGGTGTCGAGCTCGTTGAAGTAGCTCACCCGCAGGGCCAGATAGGTGTTGGCGAACAGTTTCACGGCCTCGGCCTCCTTCATGCCCATGTAGAGGGTCGGTATATCTTCTTTAATTGCGCCCTGCCGGAGCAGACCGGCGAAGGTATGCGCCGCCTTATCGAGCTTTTCTATATCTGTCACCGCCAGGATAGCGGCGTTCTCTTCGGCGAACTCGGGCCGGCCGATGATTTTGGGAAGCCCGGCAATGATGCGCGAGGGATAGAGATTGTCGTACAGAGCCTTGCTCTCGCGAAGAAATTCGGGGAAAAACAGCAGGTTGAACTGCTTTACTCCCCGGGAGGCATATTTCACGTAAAGGCTTCTGC
>CABQCA010000241.1 GCA_902462525.1 uncultured Porphyromonadaceae bacterium
CCGAGAAAAACCTTCGGACTTTTGCCGAAAATCTCGAGAAATCGTACGAACATGAGAGCGCAACCATTCTGATGGTCAAGAAATCGCGCCGCGAACTGTTCAGCCTTGTGCGTCGCCGAGCCGAGGCCGAAGCGGAGGTAGTGAGGATAGCCGAGAACATAAAGGCCCTCGGCGACGGCTCGCAGAACCTCGATGCTGTCGACAGCTACCCCGAAATGCCTTTCTATTCTCTCGAACAATACCGCGCGATTCTTACTGCCAACGACCCGGCGATGGCAGCCTACACCTCGCTTATCAACGCCTCGAACGCTGCAGTATCGGTGTCGAAAGCGAGTCGTATGCCGTCGTTCTCCCTCGGTTTCGCCCACGATTTCGAGGACGGCAACCACTTCAACGGATTCAGTATAGGCATATCGCTTCCTGCATGGGGGCGCAACCACAGCAAATACGCCGCAAAAGCGGCAGCCCTCGCCGCGGTTTCTGAAAAAGAAAACTATGCGCAGGGCATTGATGCCGGACTGGCTGCCGACTGGACCGAAGCCTCGAAACTCGCCGAACAGCTCGAACCTGTCGCAGAGGAATTTGCCGACGACAACTATCTCGAACTTCTGGCAAAATCATTCTACGGCGGCCAGATGTCGATGTTCGAATATCTGCGCGAAATGAACGAATTTATCGATTTTCAGGTGTCTCTAAACGACCTGCAGCATCGCTACTGCACCGTTCTCGCGCGCCTTAACCGCTTCAACACCCCGGTAAGCGAATGATTACCGTCGATCGCTACTGTCCGGCTCTGTCCGGCGAATGGGACCACGCTGTAGGAAACTCCCGCAACGGCACTTTCATGCATCTGCGGCCTTACATGGACTACCACGCCGACCGCTTCGACGATTTTTCGCTAATCGCCCGCGACACCCGTGGCAGCATCGTTGCCGTACTGCCGGCCGAACGTACCGGCGGCACACTCCGCTCGCATGGCGGACTCACATACGGCGGATGGCTTATGAGCGACCATGCCGACATGAACACCATGACAGAGGTATGGAACACGGCTTTGGAATTTCTTGCCGACAACGGCATCAGTGAACTCATCTACAAGCCTGTTCCCCATATCTATCATCGCTATCCCGCCGAAGAAGACCTCTACTGCCTCTTCCGCACCAATGCCGTGGCCGATGCCGTTCAGGTGTCATCGGCCATCGACCTGAACGCGCCTGTCGGCTTCGACACCAACAGCCGCCGCAACCTTCGGCGCGCTCTAAAGACAGGTCTGACAGTAAGCCGTAGCACCGATTACGCCTCTTTCATGCAGATTCTCACACAAGTACTTGCCGAACGCCATGGAACGCAACCGGTGCACTCGCTTGCAGAAATAGAACTACTGGCGTCCCGCTTTCCCGACAATATAGCCCTCTACGGAGTCTTCGACAGCGACCGCATGGTAGCGGGAACCATAATCTACCTCACCCACACCGTAGCGCATGCCCAGTATATAGCCTCCGGCACCGAAGGCCGCGCCAATGGTGCTCTTGCTCTTCTTTTCAGCTATCTGACAAAACTTTACGCAGGCCACGTACGTTATTTTGACTTCGGCATTTCATGTGAAGAAGGCGGTCGTGTGCTCAACACCGGCCTTGTGCGCCAGAAAAACGGTTTCGGAGCACGGGCCGTCACCTACAACTCATTCAGATTATCATGGCAGTAATAGATTATAAAAACGTAGAAATAGTCCGCAACGAGCACACTGCTCTATGCGGCGTAAACCTTAGCGTCGAAAAAGGCGAATTTGTGTATCTGCTGGGCAAGG
>CABQCA010000242.1 GCA_902462525.1 uncultured Porphyromonadaceae bacterium
TGGAGGCACAGTTGCCGGCATTGTTCGGCTGACGGTGCGGCACCGCCGATGAGCACGTTTTTCACTCTGGAGGCATAGTCGTTGCTGAGCAGCGACCATATCTGCGACGGAACCACAGGCAGCAGGTCGACTTCCGGTATTTCCGGCGGAAGAACGATGCTGTTGCTTACCGGAAGTACGATAAGGCGGCATCGGGCTTCGAAGGCCCTTACGGCCATCATCTTGCCCGCAATATAGTCGAAGGAGAGAGGTGAGGCCAGAACGGAACTGGAGGTGATTCCGAAAAATGAGTTTGTGGCACGCGCCGAGCGTCGCATGTCGTCTTTCAGCAGTCTGATTTCTTTCGGCGTCCCCGTGGAGCCTGAAGTATGGGCTGTGATGAAAGGCGATGCGTTACGCCATTCGGCTGTGAAATCGCTCAGTGTCGCCATGGCAGATTGTCGATAGCCCCCCACCTGTAGCCGTGCAGGTTGAAGAGTCTGCCTCCTTGCATTGCGAGCGGCGATTCGATGTTGTTGGTGTAGAGCTGTCCTGTTCCGAGACCATGAGGCATGGTGACGGTGTAATTGTCGGTCAGCCATGAGCCTATGGCGGCCAGGCCGATGTTCGATTCGAGTGCCGATGTAGCCCACCAGCCGATGCCGAGTTCAGTGGCTATGGATATGTAAGTGTCAGCCGCCCTCAGGCCACCGCAGAGCGACGGTTTAAGAATGATGTACTGCGGCCTTATTGCTTCGATGAGGCTTCGTGACTCCTCCGCTGTCCGCAGGCCGATGAGTTCTTCGTCGAGCGCGACGGGAACAGGCGTGTCGGCACAAATGCGGGCCATTTCTTCGGGCTGTCCGGCGCGTATGGGCTGTTCGATGGAATGGATGCCGAATTCAGAGAGACGTCTGAGGCGCTCCGACGCATCGTCCGGCGAGAAAGCACCGTTGGCATCGAGGCGTATTTCGAGGTCATCGGGCCTGAAGTCGCGTCTGACTTCACGCAGAAGATCAAGCTCGTCGTTGAAATCTATGCCGCCTATTTTCAGCTTGAGAACGCTGAACCCGTCGTCGAGTTTGCTTGCTATGCGGCTTCGCATTGTGGCTTTATCGCCCATCCACACAAGTCCGTTGAGGGGTATGCCGTAGTCGCCGCTGAGCCAGCCGTTGTTGCCGCGGTGTGGCTCCATGGCACATTCGAAGCCGAAGCGTATTGAGCTGCATGGGCTTCGGAGTGCCGCCTCGGGGTCGGCGCAGGCCTCGGCAAGGCGCTGCTCGTAGTCGGGAGTATCGTCGGCCGACAGCCCGCGGAACAATGCGCATTCGCCGATGCCGAGTGTGCGGTCTGCGTCGTCGGCGAGGCGAATGAAGTAGGTGTCCTTGAAGGTCATAACCTGCCGCGAGGTGCGCGCCTCGAACTTGAAGAAAAGCCTGTAGGGTGCCCAGAATGCTTTCATTATCCGGGAAACTGTGGATATCGGTCGAAGTCGGGGTCACGTTTTTCGAGGAACGCGTTTCGTCCTTCCTGAGCTTCGTCCATGAGGTAGTACATTAGTGTGGCGTCGCCGGCGAATTCCATGAGGCCGTGCTGACCGTCGAGTTCGGCGTTGAGGGCTCTCTTGATCATTCGGATAGCGAAGGGGCTGCGCATCATGATGGTCTTGCACCAGTCTACGACTTCGTCTTCGAGCCGGTCGAACGGCACCACCTTGTTGATCATGCCCATTTCGAGGGCTTCAGCGGCAGTGTACTGCCGGCAGAGAAACCATATTTCGCGTGCTTTTTTCTGTCCTACGCAGCGGGCGAGATACG